>NZ_PTRU01000003.1:0-365667 GCF_002965245.1 Escherichia sp. MOD1-EC6021
TAATTATAGGTGTAATTATTTAAGAGTTAATAAATAATATGCTTTTATTTGTGTAATCGGGAACAAGCCTATTTGAAATGAGCGATTTTTGATAGTAAATAAACTGTATTCAGGAAGACTGCAGCAATTAATTGTTTATCTGATGGAGGCAGCATGATGTTATCAGTTAATCATCGACAGTCATCTTTTGAAATTGATGAAAAGCGCGCAGAGCAATTGCTTCTTGCTGACAATGACCATACTTTTTATATGAGTAAATGGGAGCGGCTTTTTGATGTGCTGCGATTCATTTTGGGTTTCGAAACGAAAAAAGATTTTTTAAGTAGAATGTATAATGATATCCATTCTCGCTATGGATTGTTTTTATCACCTTACCTTACCGATGAAAAAAAAGAATATAATAAAGAACGTAATGAGTTTTTGACCCTGAAAAATTTTTGTCCTCCGCACATGCATGAGCTTTTTAAGTGCAAGATAGAATTTTCAGACAGTGTGATGACAACAACTTATTTTATTGGAGATAAACCAGTCAGAACTCGACAACTAATTATTTTGCAGGATCCCAATGGGCGCTTTGATTTTTCGAGGCTCAATTTTGAAGATACTGAATTCGGTGAATCAAATTTTTCTAACGTTAATTTTAATGATGCTAATATGAAGAGAGCAACACTCATGGATTGCAAATTGAGCGGTGCTAGTTTTGTAAGGACAGATCTAACAGAAGCCAAGGGTTGTGCAGATTTTTCAGGATGTTATATGGAGTATGCCATATTGAATGGCGCACAGTTTGAAAATAGTTCATTCAAGAATGCCACTTTATTTTCCTGTGATGTTGCTGGTACGAATATGTCGGGGGTAAATTTTGAATACGCAACTATAGAGAGAGGTGACTTTAGTACTTGTATTTTAAAAAATATAGTGTTGCGTGAAGCGAAAATAATAAAAATGCATACGGGATCTATGCGGAAATTTTTCTTTGACGATACTCCTCCATTACAAGATTTAATCAGGGTTGATATATGTAAAGCAAAAGAACATATCCAGAAAATTTATCAAATCTTTGAAGATATCTCTGAAGATTCAATGCCTGAAATAAAAAAAATCCTCGCCAACGAACTGAGTGCAAAAAATTGTATCTATGACCTTGCAAAATTAAAAAAGGATGTATCAGAAATTAATTGCTTAGCAAAATACTATACGTCTAACAGACCACCAGAGGGATTAAATGATATATTGCAAAATGATGATATAAATATATTTGATAACTTTATTTTGTCATTAATTACAGTTGATTGCTGTATCTCTTCTTCTTTTTTGTTTAATCTTAGTGAAGAGAGGATTAATTATTATTTAGATCGCTTTACAGAACAACCTACATTAATGTTATCATTTAGTACTGCATATGTAATGATGACTGACCTGGCACTAAAAAGTAAAAATAATATATTGGCAGAAAAAGCATATAATATTTATAAAACATATTTACAACATAAGGATGTTAAACCTTATACTGAAGGAAATGATTATCCAGACTTCTCGGAATGGCGTAAACAACAAGATCATGATGATGCTTGGTACGTATTGTTTTCAGCACAGCAAAATAATCGTGCAATGCGTCTTTCATCTAATGCCTTAAATAAAATGTTGGATACCACTATTAAAAATAAGGACTGGGACCATTTTTATCTATATGCAGCACCAGAACAAGTGTGCTCGCTTGCAGATATTAATCTTAATACCGTATTGATGACCGAATTCCCAGTGTTTTCCTACCCATGGAAACGGTCACAACATAATATTTTATTAAAAAATTATCTCAAAATCCTTCAGCTTGGTGATCTATACGAACCATTTGTCACTGCATCACAAAGTTGTTGTTCTCAAACCAAAATGGATGGTATTGATGAACAAATAAAATTAAATGAAATTTTTGCGCCTCTTATGAAACTCATAGATAATTACTCATTGCAGGCGCAATCTATAGAAGGTGCGGGTTACGAAATGTTAAGTAAAAATAAAAAGATAAAACAAAAAAAGAATGTTAGCGAACTATTGAAGTATAAGTCTTGTTTAAATATTAAGGGAAACCATTATAAAGATTTAATGAAGGCTTGCAGAATGGAAAATGCAAATAAAACGGAACAAGCAATGCTTCTGATAAGTTTTGCTGTCGTGTTCGCAAGATATTCTTCAGCTTCAAGTTTAGGAACGGAATACAATTCTCCGCAAATCCTCAGAATTTACTCTGCTGCTCTTTTACTAAAAGCATATGAACTGGAAAACTCGATTGTTGAATCTGAAGCTCTGGATAACTGGTTAACGGTACTACTGGGATTAGGTTCTGGTTTAAATTGCACGGCCATTTTATCAAAAAATATAGCAGATTATACTCGTTCTCATCATATTGATAAATATTTAGATTCGGTGGCTCCCAAAGCATGGGGATTATAACATTATTAGAATAGTCATGGCACAAGAAACATCAAGAAGCAAAACTAAATTCCAGAAAGTGGAAAGATAAATGAGCTGCTAACAATGGGGTTGTGCCAAAAAAAGGTGACTATGGCCTTCTATAATTTAAAACGCCATAGTCACAGTCGTATTTTTCTGCCCCCGGCACAGGCGCTTAACCTAGTGCCTGTAATGCCTTTTCCAGTGCGTTATGCAGCAACTGGCGGTCATGACGATAAGGAATATCGCTGGCCTCCAGTACTTCCTGAATCACAATTCTGTTGTTAACTGCGGATACATCAGCTTTCGGTCCAACAACTACCGCATCAATCACTTTTTTACCAACATACTGCTCCATAATCGCCAGCTTATTTTCCAGCTTGAGATTTGCAGCAGGCAGGCTTAATTCTCGCCCCAAATTACCGATATACACCATCGGGGCAGGCGTTCGGCGTAATGCCTGAGCCATTTCCTTGAGCAGCAGAATGGGCATAAGACTAGTATAAAAACTCCCTGGCCCAATAATGATCAGATCCGCCTCATTAATCGCCAGCACCGCTTCACGTGTGGCAGGTACGTTGGGGGTTAAGAGTAGCTCCTGTATCGGCGCGGTGAGCTGGTCAATATTGACCTCGCCGTAAACTTCATGCCCCTGATCGTCAATCGCCATTAAATCAACAGGATGCTCCGACATCGGAATCAAATGTGCGTCCACTTTCAACAGATTGCGAATCAGATTAATCGCTTCAAGAGGCCGCACGCTAAGGTGATCCAGTGCCTTCAACATCAGGTTTCCAAGGTTGTGCCCGGAAAGTTCGCCATTACCGCCGAAACGATATTCAAACATTGCGGAAGCGACGCTGGGTTCCGTTATCAACTGGTTAAGGCAATTGCGCATATCGCCCCAGGCAATTCCACCTTCTGAGCGGCGAATACGCCCCGTTGAACCACCGTTATCCGTGGTGGTCACGATACCCGTTAAACGAGAACCCAAAGACGAAAGTGATGAGAGAACGCGTCCCAGTCCATGCCCTCCGCCGAGAGCAACGACACGATCAAGGTCAGCCAACGTACGATTGCGCATTATAGTTTCCTGGAGTCAGATTTTCCGCGCTACAGTAGCGCAAATTGCGGGGAAACAGCAATTAACCTGCCAATATTGAGGATACAAACTATTTTCTTCTACCTCTAAAGGACGATGTACGCTATGCATCCGTGATGATGTATATCAAAGTAAAAACGCTATTTTCCCTTATTCTGTAGCGAAATAGCACGATCATGACGCTATATATATGATTACATAGCGAAAGTGTGGATGGTAAAAATCCTGTTTACACGCTAGTATCGGCTTAACCACTAAACACTCTAGCCTCTGCACCTGGGTCAACTGATACGGTGCTTTGGCCGTGACAATGCTTACAAAGATTGCCACCAGGGCGAAGGAAGAAATGACTTCGCCTCCCGTATCTGGAAAGGTGTACATGGCTTCACAACTGACTGATGCATTTGCGCGTAAGTTTTACTACTTGCGCCTGTCGATTACCGATGTGTGCAATTTCCGTTGCACCTACTGCCTGCCGGATGGCTACAAACCGAGCGGCGTCACCAATAAAGGCTTTCTGACCGTCGATGAAATTCGCCGGGTTACGCGCGCCTTCGCCAGTCTGGGCACCGAAAAAGTCCGTCTGACGGGCGGAGAGCCGTCTTTGCGTCGTGACTTTACCGATATCATCGCCGCTGTGCGAGAAAACGACGCTATTCGCCAGATAGCGGTCACCACCAATGGTTACCGTCTGGAACGCGACGTGGCGAACTGGCGTGATGCTGGTCTTACTGGTATCAACGTTAGTGTCGATAGCCTCGACGCTCGCCAGTTTCAGGCTATTACCGGACAGGATAAATTCAACCAGGTCATGGCAGGGATCGATGCTGCATTTGAGGCCGGTTTTGAGAAGGTCAAAGTCAATACCGTGCTGATGCGTGATGTTAATCATCATCAGCTCGACACCTTTCTGAACTGGATCCAGCATCGCCCCATCCAGCTGCGTTTCATCGAACTGATGGAAACGGGCGAGGGCAGCGAGCTCTTCCGTAAGCATCACATCTCTGGTCAGGTTCTGCGTGACGAGTTACTGCGTCGCGGCTGGATCCACCAATTACGTCAACGCAGCGACGGTCCCGCGCAAGTCTTTTGTCATCCGGATTACGCCGGAGAGATTGGCCTTATCATGCCGTATGAAAAAGACTTCTGCGCCACTTGCAACCGCCTGCGCGTCTCCTCCATTGGTAAACTCCATCTCTGCCTGTTCGGTGAAGGCGGCGTTAACCTGCGCGATCTGCTGGAAGACGATACCCAGCAACAGGCGCTGGAAGCGCGTATTTCAGCGGCGCTGCGGGAGAAGAAACAGACCCATTTCCTGCATCAAAACAACACCGGTATTACGCAAAACTTATCGTACATTGGCGGCTAAAACGTCAAAAGGAGAGATCAGATGAGTCAGGTAAGCACTGAATTTATCCCGACCCGTATTGCTATTCTTACGGTTTCTAATCGTCGCGGTGAAGAAGACGATACCTCCGGTCACTATCTGCGCGACTCGGCGCAGGACGCGGGCCATCACGTTGTCGATAAAGCCATTGTGAAAGAAAACCGCTATGCCATTCGCGCTCAGGTATCTGCGTGGATCGCCAGCGACGATGTACAAGTGGTGTTGATTACGGGTGGTACTGGTCTGACCGAAGGCGATCAGGCACCTGAAGCACTGCTGCCGCTGTTCGACCGTGAAGTTGAAGGTTTTGGTGAAGTGTTCCGTATGTTGTCGTTCGAAGAGATTGGCACCTCAACGTTGCAATCTCGTGCGGTAGCGGGTGTCGCTAACAAAACGCTGATTTTCGCCATGCCCGGTTCAACCAAAGCGTGCCGTACCGCCTGGGAAAATATCATTGCACCGCAGCTGGATGCCCGTACGCGTCCGTGTAATTTCCATCCACATTTGAAGAAATAAGTATGTCGCAACTGACCCATATCAACGCCGCTGGCGAAGCGCACATGGTGGATGTCTCCGCCAAAGCAGAAACCGTGCGTGAAGCGCGCGCCGAAGCCTTTGTCACCATGCGCAGCGAGACGCTGGCGATGATCATTGATGGTCGCCACCACAAAGGCGACGTATTTGCCACTGCGCGTATCGCCGGTATTCAGGCGGCAAAACGCACATGGGATCTGATCCCGCTGTGCCACCCGCTGATGCTCAGCAAAGTTGAAGTCAATTTGCAGGCCGAGCCGGAGCACAATCGGGTACGTATAGAAACCTTATGCCGCCTGACTGGGAAAACCGGCGTTGAAATGGAAGCGTTAACCGCGGCCTCCGTGGCGGCGCTGACCATTTATGACATGTGTAAAGCGGTGCAAAAAGATATGGTGATTGGTCCGGTACGTTTGCTGGCGAAGAGCGGCGGCAAGTCAGGTGACTTTAAGGTGGAAGCGGATGATTAAAGTTCTTTTTTTCGCCCAGGTGCGCGAGTTGGTGGGAACAGATGCAAGCGAAGTGGCTGCGGATTTCCCAACCGTTGAAGCGTTACGCCAGCATCTGGCTGCGCAGAGCGATCGCTGGGCGCTGGCGCTGGAAGATGGCAAATTGCTGGCTGCCGTCAACCAGACGCTGGTGAGTTTTGACCATCCGCTGACTGACGGCGACGAAGTGGCTTTCTTCCCGCCGGTAACCGGAGGTTAAGATGGCAGAAACCAAAATTGTTGTCGGCCCGCAGCCGTTCAGCGTAGGAGAAGAGTATCCGTGGCTGGCTGAGCGTGACGAAGACGGTGCGGTAGTCACCTTTACCGGTAAGGTGCGCAACCATAACCTGGGCGACAGCGTCAAAGCATTAACCCTCGAACACTATCCGGGGATGACTGAAAAAGCACTGGCAGAAATTGTCGATGAAGCGCGTAACCGCTGGCCGCTGGGGCGCGTCACTGTGATTCACCGCATCGGGGAATTATGGCCGGGCGATGAAATCGTTTTTGTCGGTGTCACCAGTGCGCATCGCAGCAGTGCGTTTGAAGCCGGGCAGTTTATTATGGACTATCTCAAAACCCGCGCACCGTTCTGGAAGCGCGAAGCCACGCCGGAAGGCGACCGCTGGGTTGAAGCCCGGGAGAGCGATCAGCAGGCAGCAAAACGCTGGTAGTTTTTTATTAGCCGGATAAGGCAACGCTGCGTCCGGCAATTTTACCACTCAGTACATGCGTTTACGCTGTGTCGATGCACAGCCTCATCATTTGCAGTATCCTTAAGATATTCCTTATATCTTCAGGAGATCGTCATGGACAGATTCCCACGTTCTGATTCAATCGTACAACCCCGGGCTGGCTTGCAAACTTATATGGCGCAAGTCTATGGCTGGATGACCGTTGGCTTGTTGCTGACCGCATTTGTTGCCTGGTATGCGGCTAATTCCGCGGCCGTGATGGAGCTGTTGTTTACTAACCGTGTCTTTTTAATCGGTCTGATCATCGCGCAATTAGCATTGGTTATTGTGTTATCAGCGATGATTCAAAAGCTGAGCGCAGGTGTAACGACGATGCTCTTTATGCTTTATTCGGCGCTGACGGGCCTTACGCTTTCCAGTATTTTCATTGTCTATACCGCTGCTTCTATCGCCAGTACTTTCGTCGTTACTGCCGGGATGTTCGGCGCAATGAGTCTGTACGGTTACACCACGAAGCGCGATCTAAGCGGCTTTGGCAATATGCTGTTTATGGCGTTAATCGGCATTGTGCTGGCATCGCTGGTTAACTTCTGGCTGAAAAGCGAAGCGTTGATGTGGGCGGTTACCTACATCGGCGTGATTGTCTTTGTCGGATTGACGGCGTATGACACGCAGAAACTGAAAAATATGGGTGAGCAGATTGATACCCGCGACACGTCAAACCTGCGCAAATATTCCATTCTTGGCGCGTTAACCTTATATCTGGACTTCATCAACCTGTTCCTGATGTTGTTGAGGATCTTCGGCAACCGCCGTTAATTCTTTTTCACCATCAATATCCCGGCCATGTGTCGGGATTTTTTTCGGATTTTATAAAGACTATTCCGCTCATTTACATGAGAACTGAATCGCCGCAAATGCCAGACTATGTCCACTACGCAATTTCAGGGGCAGATAACGCAATTGAACAGACGATCCACTGCTACTCAATTACAGCAAAAAAGCGCTTCGCTCAGCAAAATGCTGTTCCTAATTTGGTGGTTAACAGCTGCTGGAGTATGGGCTACGGCAGGCTGTGCCTGGATATTTCAGCGCTTGCATTGGGTTGCTTCACTAGAATCTCCAGGCGCGTTTGTCTTCGCTTTATCTGCGCTGATAATAATTGGTTTCTGGTTAAACGATGCCCTGAAAAGGCTCGAGGCATCAGGCGCATGTCTGGTCTATCTGCTAATAATCCTGCTTAATGGCTTTCTCTTCTCCAGACTTTTTACCTTTTCGAGCATAGCGAGGGTAATGGGAATTACGGGAGGGATGTTTGCCGCTATGGCGCTAATATGCTGTTGTATTAATAGGGTTATCCCACCAGTTAGACAGTTATGTTTATATATCTTCTGTGGTTTGAGTATTGCTTTTGTTGTTAACCTGATTCTTACCAGCAGTTTTTCCGTATGGTTAGCGAGTATTTTGACTGTCGTTATCTGGGGCGTTACGGCTGCCTGTGAAGCAACAACACTGGAAGATTTGATCCGTGTTGCCGACAACTCTGAATTTTCAGGTGTTCTTCGCTGTATTGTTGTAGGGGCAATAACACTCTATTTCAGTATCCTAAGCGTCCTTTTTAGACTTGCTGTAACGGTTCTTGACTTTATTAATGGTTTAGTGTGGTAGCGTGAATTGATGAGTTTTTTTGCGTTAATTGCAATAGATATTGATATTCAACTTAAGGATATAAAAATAATGAAATCGTACTCATCAAAAAACATAACTAATGATTTTCAGTACGAGGCCAGGATATTAAATGCCATATGGCTCATTACCGCTGTCGGTTTGGCGGCAACCGCAGGACTGGCTTGGATAGCTAATTATCTCGAAATTACGGCAACCAAATATGATTCACCACCAATGTATGTTGTCATAGGATTATTATTACTTTGTATGTATGGCTTAAGTAAAGATATCAACAAGATAAATGCCGCCATCGCAGGCGTAATGTATCTGTTTTTAATCTCTTTGGTGGCGATTGTCGTTGCTATTTTAGCTCCTGTATCTGCCATTATCCTTGTGTTCAGCACTGCGGGCGCGATGTTTTTAATCAGTATGCTGGCCGGTTTATTATTTAATGTTGATCCTGGTTCTCATCGTTTTATCATTATGATGACGTTGACAGGGTTGGCCCTGGTGATCATCGTGAATGCCGCATTAATGAGTGAACGGCCCATTTGGGTAATAAGTTGCTTAATGATTGTTTTATGGTCAGGCATTATCTCGCATGGACGAAATAAGCTCCTTGAACTGGCAGGAAAATGCCATAGCGAAGAGTTGTGGAGTCCGGTTCGTTGCGCTTTTACAGGTGCATTAACACTCTATTACTATTTTATCGGCTTCTTTGGGATACTTGCAGCAATAGCGATAACACTTGTCTGGCAAAGGCATACGCGGTTTCATATTTAACGCACTTTCGACTTACGTTTAGAAATGTAGTATCTGAAATACAATAGTGGAGAATATCATGCAGTTAGTTTGTACCATCGATAATAAATATATGGATAAATTTATGGCTATACTGCTTTCAGGAGTGTTACATTCCTTGAAAGAAGGCACGATAACTATAGATGAATCTGAACTACTAGTTTTCAGACCTTTTATTTCCAGGCTTTTACACAAAAATGATTGTGATAAAGAGCTAATAGAGATAATTGATCTTGGTTGTGATCTTGAAAATATTGAATCATTAGTTCCTGAGTATCTTGATGATGCTATAAAAAACTTAATAATCAAAACAAGTGATTTTACATATGCAATAAAATATAATTATCCCGTAGGTAATAAAATGGAACATGCAGTATCTTTTATGTTTAGAAATTGAAAAGGTTTATAAAATGTTCAAAGATAAGACTCTGGCAGCAGATATCAGCGCATTAATGCTCAATATTGGTTCTCAATTAGATGCATCAGTATTATATGTTCAGCAAGCTTGCGATGAATCTGAGCTTAATATTTATCGTTCCGCCGTCGGGGAAATTATGGGGCGCATGTTAATCGATATCATGAACCCCATCTATAAACAGCATCCCGAACTTAAACCAAAAGAACTTAACTAAACTTCAGATTACCGCTTCATTTTTCGCTCGTAGCTTCTTCGCCTGGCTTTCCAGCAACAGGTAACAGATCAGCGCCAGCAGCAGCGGGATAAAGTAATACAGCACACGGTAAGCGAGCAGGGCGGCGATAATTGTGCCTTTGGAGGTATGCTCCCCAGCCAGTAGCGCGATAAACACCGCTTCCAGTACACCAATTCCCGCCGGAATATGCACAATTACCCCGGCAATACTGCTTACCAGTAATACGCCCAGTACAAAGAAATAGTTCACGTTTTGACCTAGCAACAGCCAGATAATCGCTCCCATTACCATCCAGTTAACGCTGGAAATCAGCATCTGGGCGAGGGCGAATTTCCATGAAGGCAGCACCAGCTTTTGCCCTTTGATGGTCATATGGCGGTGCTTCGCGAAAGCGCAAAACCACAAATAAACCGCGATAATCAGCAGTAAGCCAATGCCGAGAATACGCAGCGTAGTTTGATCGACATACCAGTGGTCCGGCAGCTCCACCACGCCTGCGGTAAAGATAATCCCGGCCAGCAAAATATAGCCCAGCCAGTTGGTGGTAATACTGAGCGAGAAAATCCGCGTAATAGTGCTGCCCGGTAACCCTAGCCGGGAGTACAAACGATAGCGCATACCTATGCCGCCGACCCAGGTACTGAGCGTCAGGTTGAAGGCGTAGCAGATAAACGACACCAGCATCACCTGGCGCTTCGCCAGTTTGTGACCGCAGTAGAAACGGGCGAGCAGGTCGTAGCAGCCATATATCAGATAGCTGACGACCACCAGCCCAATCGCACTGAGCAACGCAACGCGATTGTAATCGCGGATGACCTTCCAGACCTCTTCCCAGTCTACCTTTTTGGCGTAGATCACCAGCAACACAATCACTGCGATAAAAAATAGCCAGGTGAGGATCTTCTTTGCTAAGCGCCAGCGTGGGTGTGATTTACTCATCAGGGTTTTACCCCCGTGTTTTCAGTTTCTACCCGATCCTGCGTTTCCATTGTCGGCTGAGCGGGCGGGTCAACCTGCGCCAGACGTGGCGTGTGTGCCGGAAGCCAGCCAACCAGCGCCGGGAAGTGGCGTAAAAAGTGGAACGCCAGCACGCTTTTCGTCAGGTTCCACCAGGTGCGTTTCGGCAGCATGGATTCATCCACTTGTTGACAGTCGGCGGCGATGATGCCGTTCAGATTATCGCGTAGCGTCTGGTTAAAATTACGATCGTGAATGATGACGTTTGCTTCGAGATTTAGCGACAAACTGAGCGGATCGAGATTACTGGACCCTACCGTCGCCCAGTGATCGTCCATCAATGCCACTTTACCGTGGAGCGGGCGGCGGCGGTACTCAAATACCTGAACGCCGCCTTTAACCAGATAGTTGTACAGTAAACGCGCGCCGACTCTGACAATGGGCATATCCGGTTCGCCCTGAATGATCAGTTTGATCCGCACCCCGCGCCGTGCCGCTTTACGTAAGGCGTGCAAAAATCGATAGCCGGGGAAGAAGTAGGCGTTGGCGATAATCACTTCCCGGCGCGCCTGAGTGAGCATTTTCAGATAGTGACGTTCGATATCATCGCGATGTTCTTCGTTATCGCGCCAAACCAATAATACCTGCGCTTCTCCCGGCTGGCGGTTTTCTTCCGCTTTGTGATGACGTCGCCACCAGCGTCGTGCTGCGCTGTGTCCTGGCAGGTTTTCCAGTTCAAACTGGAGAATATCTTCGACAATCGGCCCTTCAAGGCGCACTGCGTAATCCTGTTTAGCCTCTGGACCGTAGCTGGACATATGCTCGGCGGAGTAATTCAGCCCACCAATAAAGGCGATACGTGCGTCGATCACCACAATTTTGCGATGCATCCGGCGAAACACATTGGTGCGCATACCAAAAAGGCGAGGGCGGGGATCGTAGTAGCGGAACACCACGCCAGCTGCCGTCAGTTCATTGACAAAATCATCGCTGAGATCCGGCGAACCGTAGCCATCCAGCAAGACTTCCGCTTTTACCCCGCGTTGCGCTGCTGCCAGTAGTACCGCATGCAGCTGTTTGCCGACGTCATCCTCAAACCAGATAAACGTTTCAAGAATGATGCGTTCTTGCGCCTCGCCAATCGCCTTAAACACCGCGGGATAATATTGCTCGCCGTTTTCCAGCAACTGGATCTTATTGCCTTCACGCCAGCTACATTTCATAAATGAATCTCCGCACTTAAAGGGGCATGATCAGAAAGGTGTCGCCATGTCCGCAGCGGCAACGCGGTTGGCGCGCTGGCGCTGGCATTTTTGACGTAGATCCTGTCCAGTCGTAGTAGAGGAAATTGCACCGGAAACGTGCGCGCCGGGCGTCCGTGGGCGCGGGTAAATATCTCATCCAGTCCGGCCTGCACTTTTAACGGATGATTAGCTTTTTGCCGCCAGTCGTTGAAATCACCCGCCACCAATACTGGTTCGCCGTCCGGCAGCTCATTGACCCATTCGGCGAGCATCGCAAGCTGCGCCTGACGGTGCGCCTCACGCAGGCCCAGATGTACGCACATCACATGAATCGCTTTCCCGGTCATCGGCGGCACAATGCGGCAGTAGAGCACGCCGCGCTTTTCCGCACCATCGACCGAAACATCGCGATTCTCATAATGTTCAATGGGATAACGTGAAAGAACCGCGTTGCCGTGATGCCCTTCCGGGTATACGGCATTGCGACCGTAGGCGAAATCGCTCCACATGGTGTCGGCGAGAAACTCGTAGTGCGAGGTATCGGGCCAGTTTTCCACATGCAGCGGATGAACTTCGTGCGCACCCATCACTTCTTGCAGGCAAACAATATCGGCACTGACGGTACGCACGGCGTCGCGAAGTTCCGGCAAAATGAAGCGTCGGTTAAACGCGGTAAAGCCTTTGTGAATATTGATGGTGAGCACCTTGAACGAAAATTGTTGTGTTTGATCGGGCATAATTTTCCTGTCTTTGCCTCTTATCTCATTGAAATAGTGTAGTCGGCGTCACAAAAAGGTGCGGTCTTACGGAATTTTCCGTAAAGTTCGGTACTCTGAGTAAGTAGAGATAAATTCTTCAGGAGAGAAGCCATGAAGTGGCAACAACGTGTTCGTGTCGCAACGGGTCTAAGTTGCTGGCAGATTATGTTGCATTTACTGGTAGTGGCGCTGCTGGTGGTGGGCTGGATGAGTAAGACTCTGGTTCACGTTGGCGTAGGATTATGCGCACTGTATTGTGTCACGGTAGTGATGATGCTGGTGTTTCAGCGCCACCCCGAGCAACGCTGGCGTGAGGTGGCAGATGTGCTGGAAGAACTGACCACAACCTGGTATTTTGGCGCAGCGCTGATTGTGCTGTGGCTGTTGTCCCGCGTACTGGAAAACAACTTTTTGCTGGCAATTGCAGGGCTGGCAATCCTTGCTGGCCCGGCGGTAGTGTCTTTGCTGGCGAAAGATAAGAAGTTACATCACCTTGCGTCTAAACATCGCGTACGCCGCTGACCCTGTCGTGGCCGTTATCACCAGTAGCGGCCACAAACTATTCCACACAATATCCAGACTCGCATCCTTCAAATAAATCTGCTTGGTAATGTCCGTAAAGTGGCGAATAGGGTTAATCCACGTCAGGTTTTGCAGCCACACTGGCATGTTCTCCACTGGCGAAACGTAACCGGAAAGGAGAATGGCGGGCATCATAAAGACAAACACGCCGATAAACGCCTGCTGTTGCGTTGAACAGAGTGACGAAATCAACAGACCGAATCCCACCAGCGATAAACCGTAAATCACCATCGTAAAGTAGAATAGCGCCAGCGATCCGGCGAAGGGGATTTGATACGCCCAGATACCAATCGCCAGCACAATGGTTGCCTGAAACGTGGCGACAATTAACGCAGGTACGGCTTTGCCGATAAATATCTGCCAGGTGGTGAGGGGAGAAACCAGTAACTGATCGAGCGTACCCTGTTCACGTTCGCGGGCGACGGAAAGTGACGTGACGATCATTACGCCGATAGTGGTGATCATGGCGATAAGCGACGGCACCACAAACCATTTGTAGTCGAGATTCGGGTTATACCAGTTGCGTACCACCAGCTCGCTGTTGTTGGGTTTCGGTTTTCCTTCCAGCAGCTCCTGCTGATAATTTTTGACGATCTGTTGCAGGTAGTTGGCGGCAATTTGCGCACTGTTGGAGTTGCGTCCGTCGAGGATCAACTGCAATGGCGCGGTCTGGAAGGTATCCAATTTGCGTGAGAAATCAGCCGGGAAACGCACCAGGAGTAATGCCTTTTGTGTGTCGATGGTTGGGCGGATCTCCTGTGGGCTTTTCAGCAGCAGCACGTGGGTAAAGGCGCTGGCGCGGGCAAAACGTTGAGTAAGTTCTACCGAATGTTCGCCGTTATCTTCATCGTAGATGGCGATGGTGGCGTTAGTCACTTCCAGCGTGGCGGCGAACGGGAAAAGAATCACCTGAATCAGCACGGGTAAAATCAGAATCGCGCGGGTTTGTGGTTCACGCAGCAACGACTGCAACTCTTTGCGGATTAACGTCCATAAGCGATGAAACATGCTCTTCTCCCTAATCCAGCCGACGTTTGGTTTTCAGCCACGTCAGGCCGATAAACATCACCGCCGAAGCGATCAAAAACAGCACGTTCACCACCAGCACCACCGGAATATTCCCGGCGAGGAACAGGCTTTGCAGGGTGCTGACGAAATAACGTGCGGGAATAATGTACGTCACCGCGCGGATCACCGCGGGCATACTGTCGATCTGAAAAATAAAGCCGGAAAGCATAATCGACGGCAGAAAAGCGGCGTTCAGGGCAACTTGTGCGGCGTTGAACTGGTTGCGGGTAATTGTGGAAATCAGCAGTCCCATTCCCAGAGTACTGAGCAAAAACAGGCTGGAGATAAAAAACAGAATCAGCAGCGACCCGCGATACGGCACGCCGAGAATAAACACTGACACCAGCATACACAGCAACATCGCCAGCATCCCAAGGAAGTAATAAGGGATCAGCTTACACAGCAACAGTTCCGTACGGGTTATCTCCGTAGAGAGTAACGCCTCCATGGTGCCGCGTTCCCATTCTCGCGCCACCACCAGCGAGGTGAGAATCGCGCCGATAACCGTCATGATGATGGTTACCGCACCGGGGATAATAAAGTGCTGGCTAATCGCCGCCGGGTTAAACCAGTAGCGAGTCTGGACGTCGATAAGCGGTTCAAAAGTCTGCCCGTTGTCCTCTGCCCGCTGCATTTGCCAGATCTGCCAGATCCCTTCGACATAACCTTGCACAAAGTTAGCGGTATTTGGCTCACTGCCGTCGGTGATCACCTGAATCGGCGCGGTAGCGTTGGCGCGCTCCATCTGTTCGGCGAAATCCACCGGAATCACCACCAGGCCACGAATTTTTCCCGCCTGCATTTTGGCGATCAATTCCTGACGGTTATCGCTGATGGTGGCGTCGATGTAGGGCGAACCGGTCATGGTATGGGTGAAATCCAGCGCCGCTTCGCTACGCTGTTCCAGCAAAATCCCGACCCGCAGCTTGCTGGAGTCGAGGTTAATGCCGTAGCCAAATATAAACAGCAGCAACAGTGGGATCACCACTGCAATCAGCCAGCTACTCGGATCGCGAACGATCTGCCGCGTCTCTTTGACGCACAGCGCCCGCACGCGACGCCAGGACAGGATCGGATTACTCATGGCTATGCTCCTTATCCCAGTCGTGGATCAACTGAATAAAGGCCTGCTCCATTGTGGGATCGGGTTGCTCGTCGTTGGCCGACTGCGCTTTCAAATCATCTGGCGTGCCGCTGGCGATTAATTTCCCACGATACACCAGGCCGATGCGGTCACAATATTCTGCTTCATCCATAAAGTGGGTGGTGACCATTACCGTGACGCCTTTCTCTACCATGCTGTTGATATGCAGCCAAAATTCGCGGCGGGTGAGGGGATCAACGCCGGAAGTCGGTTCGTCGAGAAACAGAATGTCCGGTTCATGCATCAGCGAACAAGCCAGCGCCAGCCGCTGTTTAAAACCTAATGGCAGTTCATCGGTCGCGTGGGAGGCGATACTTTTCAGGCCGAACGCCTCACTCATACGGGCGATTTTTTCGTTCTGCGCCCGCCCGCGTAAGCCATACACGCCGGAGAAAAAGCGTAAATTCTGTTCGACCGTCAGGTTGCCATAGAGCGAAAACTTTTGCGCCATATAGCCGAGATGCTGGCGCGCTTTGCCAGAACTCTCTTTCAGATCCATCCCCAGCACCAGCGCCTGGCCAGAGGTCGGTACCAACAAGCCGCACATCATCTTAAAGGTGGTCGATTTCCCTGCGCCGTTTGGCCCGAGCAAACCAAAGATTTCACCGCGTTTGACGGCAAAGTTGACGTGATCGGTGGCGGCAAAATCGCCAAACTTTTTGGTCAGCTCTTTCGCTTCGATCACCGTCTCGCCAGGTGTACCTTCCACCGTATGCAATATTGCGCCCAGCGGTGATTCCGAGGTTCCAGCTCCGCCCAGCAAATCAATAAACGCATCTTCAAAGCGGGGCGTGGTTTGGCTGATGTCGATTTCTGGCATCCCGTCGGCGTGGCGAATATCGTCTGGTGTGGTCTCTTTTTTGAGGATCAGTCGTACCGATTTCCCCTGAATCATGCCGTCGCTGACCTGCGGCAGTTTCAAGGCGCGTTGCAACAGTTTGCGGTTGCCCTCGTGCGGGCTGGTCATCAGAAAGCTGCGTCCGGCCATGGTTTGTGTCAGGGCCGTCGGTTCTCCCTGGTACAACAATTCACCTTCGTTCATCAGTAACACGTCACGGCACTGCTCGGCTTCGTCGAGATACGAGGTACTCCAGAGAATTAACATTCCTTCGCCTGCCAGCTCATGCACCATCTGCCACAATTCGCGGCGTGAGATAGGGTCAACGCCGACGCCGGGTTCATCGAGCAGCAACACTTTCGGTTCGCCCACCAGGGTACAGGCCAGGCCGAGTTTTTGCTTCATCCCGCCGGAAAGCTTGCCCGCGAGGCGTCCGGTAAACGGGCCAAGAGATGTAAACTCCAGCAGGCGAGCAAAAGTCTGCTTCCGCGCTTCACCGGTGACGCTGCGCAAATCCGCGTACAGATTGAGGTTCTCCATCACCGTGAGATCTTCATACAGGCCGAATTTCTGCGGCATATAGCCGAGAACGGCGTGCAGCGCGCCGTCGTTTTTGATCGGATCAAAGCCAATTACCGTGGCGCTGCCGCTGTCGGGTTTAAGTAATCCCGCCAGCATGCGCATCAGCGTGGTTTTGCCTGCGCCATCCGGCCCCACCAGCCCCGTTACATAACCAGCATGAATGGTACAGTCGAGCGGCGCGACGGCGGGCTTGTCCATGCCCGGAAAGCGTTTTTCCAGACCGTTCAGCGTAATAACGGCATCATTCATGTCCTGCCTCGTTACCGAATTGCACCGTCACTGGCATTCCCTGGCGTAAGGCATCATCGGCGTCGGTCACCACAATACGCAGGCGATAGACGAGGTCGGTACGCAGATCCGGCGTTTCGACAGTTTTCGGGGTAAATTCAGCAGTTGGCGAAACGAAACCAATCTGCCCGTGATACGGCTTGTCCGGGCGACCATCGGTATAAAGTAGCACTTTGCGCCCCGGCTGGGCCTGGTCGAGATTACGTTCATCAACATAAGCGCGCACCCACACCGGACGTGTCAGTGAGACGGTAAAGACTGTGCCACCTTCATTGAGCACCGTGCCAGGCTCTACCGCGCGGGTTAACAGCGTGCCATCAGACGGTGCTATCAATGTTGAGTCCTGTAAATTCAGCTCCGCCTGCGCCAGTTGCGCCTGTGCCTGTTCGAGGCTGGCTTTCGCCTGGGCGATGTCCTGTTCACGATTACCGGAGCGATACTGACGCAATTTATCCTGTGCTGATTTCAGCGTTGCCTGCGCCTGGTCGCGCGAGGAGCGGGCATTTTCCAGGTCGTTTGCCGAAATAGTGCGACTTTTCCACAACCCTTGCTGGCGGTTGTAGAAGTTCTGCGCATAGTCATATGCGGCCTGCGCCTGTTTTACGGCGGCGGCGGCCTGAGCGATTTCTTCATCGCGATACCCGGCAAGCATCAGGTCATACTGCGCCTGTGCCACCGAAACACCCGCTTTTGCCTGCATCAGGGCAATTTCATACGGCTTATGATCCAGTTCACCCAGCACCTGGCCCGCTTTAATCGCATCACCTTCGTCTACGGCCAGCGATTCAACGCGACCACCGACACGGAAGCTAAGATTCACGGTGCGAATATCCACGTTGCCATACAGCGTCAGGCCGTTATCCTGGCGGCTTTGATACCACCAGTAGCCTCCGGCAACCACGGCGGCAAGTACCACTACCGCCAGTCCGATCACGACAGGTTTTTTCATCACTACAAACTCCTTTGCGATAATCCTTGCAAAATCAGGTCGATATGACAGGTTACCGTCTGGTTAATCAGTTCGGTCTTTTCTTCATCGAACGCGGTCCAGCCGGTACGTAACAAAATAGTTTCTTTGCCAAGACGAAACGCCAGAATCTCACCAATCAACGCATGGGTATGGAGGATCATGCGGGTGTCGTTGGCGTCGCAGCCGGTCCAGGCGGCAATCAGGCGTGTAAGGTGGCTGTGTAGCGGGCTAATCACCTGTTCATGCACCAGGTGGTAGGCTGCCGTAGGAGAGAGTTGCTCACGGGAGATAAACTTGCTGAGGTTGACGGTGTCATCCTGGGTGAGCAGCTTAATCATGTTCCTGCAGGCACGAAGGATCAGTTCACGAATAGCTGCGCGATCAGGCTGTGGTTGCGCGAACAAACGTTCGGCTTCTTCAGCGTGCGGACGGAACTGCTCGCCAATGAAATCGGCAATCCATTGGGCGCAGGCGAGATATAAATCTTCTTTCGAACCGAAGTAATAGGTGATGGCAGCGATATTCTGCCCGGCCTGGGCGGCTATCTCGCGGGTGGTGGCGTTCATTCCATATTCGCCAAACTGCGCCAGTGCGGCAGCAATCAGCTGTTTTTTAGCCTGTTCACCCTTGATTGTCATGGCAGGATTATTCATCGCACAGTCCATTCTTAATCAAATGATTGATTAAGATTATGTCTCCATCCTGGAGTTGTCCAGTATGGCTAAGAATTTTAGCTACGCCAGTCACAGGGATAATTTATGCGCTGCGTCACAAAAACTGCTACACTCCGCTCCCTCATGACATTGTGGTTTTTGTCATTTTCCTTTTCAGTATCTCCCTGAAAACTACACCGGTAACGGTCGGGGCGGTTCGGAGTAGTTATGTCTTTCGATTCTTTGGGTTTAAGCCCTGATATCCTGCGCGCCGTTGCCGAGCAGGGTTACCGTGAACCCACCCCTATTCAGCAGCAGGCGATCCCTGCGGTGCTGGAAGGCCGCGACCTGATGGCCAGTGCCCAGACCGGTACCGGCAAAACAGCGGGCTTTACGCTGCCGCTGTTGCAACACCTGATCACTCGCCAGCCGCACGCCAAAGGGCGTCGTCCGGTCCGTGCGCTCATTCTTACCCCAACCCGTGAACTGGCTGCACAGATTGGCGAAAACGTCCGTGATTACAGCAAATACCTGAATATTCGTTCGCTGGTGGTGTTTGGCGGCGTCAGCATCAACCCGCAGATGATGAAGCTGCGCGGTGGCGTTGATGTGCTGGTGGCAACGCCGGGGCGTTTGCTGGACCTGGAACATCAGAATGCAGTGAAGCTGGATCAGGTTGAAATTCTCGTCCTCGATGAAGCTGACCGCATGCTCGACATGGGCTTTATCCACGATATCCGTCGTGTGTTGACTAAGCTGCCAGCGAAGCGCCAGAACCTGTTGTTCTCCGCCACTTTCTCAGACGATATTAAAAACCTGGCGGAAAAACTGCTGCACAACCCGCTGGAAATCGAAGTGGCACGCCGCAATACCGCGTCTGATCAGGTGACCCAGCATGTTCACTTTGTTGATAAAAAACGCAAACGCGAATTGCTGTCGCACATGATTGGGAAAGGGAACTGGCAGCAGGTGCTGGTGTTTACCCGTACCAAACACGGCGCTAACCATCTGGCGGAACAGCTCAATAAAGATGGCATCCGTAGTGCGGCGATCCACGGTAATAAATCGCAAGGTGCGCGTACCCGTGCGCTGGCTGATTTTAAATCGGGCGATATTCGTGTACTGGTGGCAACTGACATCGCTGCGCGCGGTCTGGATATCGAAGAGTTGCCGCACGTCGTCAACTATGAACTGCCAAACGTACCGGAAGATTACGTCCACCGTATCGGGCGTACCGGTCGTGCAGCGGCAACTGGTGAAGCGTTATCGCTGGTGTGTGTGGATGAACACAAACTTCTGCGTGATATCGAAAAACTGCTGAAAAAAGAGATTCCACGCATTGCGATTCCGGGTTATGAGCCGGACCCGTCAATCAAAGCCGAACCGATCCAGAACGGTCGCCAGCAACGTGGCGGCGGCGGTCGTGGGCAAGGTGGTGGTCGCGGTCAACAGCAACCACGCCGTGGAGAAGGTGGCTCAAAATCTGCAAGCGCAAAACCTGCAGAAAAACCATCTCGTCGTCTCGGCGATGCCAAACCGGCAGGCGAGCAACAACGCCGTCGCCGTCCGCGTAAACCTGCCGCTGCGCAGTAATACCATGTAAGGGCAAAAGAGTATCACAGGCTTTTGCCCATTATTCAGGTAACACGGTCAGACATGCATGACATGTCTGATTTTATTGTTTTAATAAATTTGCTTTATGATCTATCTAGTGTATTTAAAATGGCAATGAAATTATTTCTTCTTGCAATTTCACTTATTGTTAATAACATTGGTTGATATTCATAAACAAATTTTGGGAAAGTCTGGAATAAACATGCTATTGCATAAAGTGTTTGTTCATCATCTGGAAAATTATTATGAGATATGTGATTTAGTATTAGCTTGATTCTGTCCCTGATTTTATTATTTTCATTGTCTATAGTGTATCCGACTATCTCCCTAAGCAAAATAAAGTGTGCAGTCGTTTCATTACCGTATATCTTTAGCATTTCCAATAAACTATCAAAAATCGCTCATTTCTGCTTATTGATAGAAAGATTGATCGCCAGTCTGTTTAGAGCGGTGCAGCAGCAAACTTTCATAACCAGGTTATCCTGAGTTTACTGTGCGAAAAGTTAAAAAATGAGCGATTTCTGTAAGATTCCCTATTTTGCCAGGCTTATGATCCGCAGATCATTCATGTGCAAAGGAGCGGTGTATGGATTGTTCAAAATGCAATGGTTATGCGACGATGTTATTAAATATGGTGCAGGGTTCTGACCCGGTTAATTTACTGGAATTACATGGTTTCCTTGAACACTTCGCATATTATGTTTCATTTGGCAAATTTAATGCTGGCCACCAGCGCTATAATGCATTTAAAAAATTCGTCAGTGAGATTTCGGAGATCAGCGCAAATGATATCAATATGACGATTAAAACCGGGCAATCCAGACATGAAAATGTGATCTCTATAAATATGAATAATGCAATTCATCGTGATGAGAAAGGGATCACCGTCAGAATAGATAATATTAATGGAAAGAAAAATAACTCTAATTCATCAGATGTTTTTATTCCTTATGTAAATACATTTTCTGACCTCAAAAATAAAATACTCAGGATGAAAATTGAACTGACTGAAGGTAGTGGTTTTTCTAAAAGTCTTTTTGACAGTCAGATTGAGACGCATATTCTGAGGGATATTAATTCGCTTAACGTTGGTGAGAAATTGAATGATGATAATCTTGCATATCATTCTATATTCACTAACGAATTCTCTGTTATTATTCCGCCATCCTATTATGATGCGACTTCTGCAGTAAACGCTAATAATATTGTGAGAGAAAAACTATATGAAAGTGATAGTAAAGTTAAAGATATCGTCGATGATATGTCTAATCATGACGTGGAGAGCGAAAAAGATATATTTGTAATCGGGGGGATGATAGAAAAACTAG
This sequence comes from Escherichia sp. MOD1-EC6021, assembly GCF_002965245.1. Taxonomy (NCBI): domain Bacteria; kingdom Pseudomonadati; phylum Pseudomonadota; class Gammaproteobacteria; order Enterobacterales; family Enterobacteriaceae; genus Escherichia; species Escherichia sp. MOD1-EC6021. The sequence continues at coordinate 21,806 of NZ_PTRU01000003.1, forward strand.
AGTCTCTGGCAGACGAATCTTTCAATGATAATACTGATAACATAAAAACAGTAAAAGATTTGCTAACGCAATTAACTGATGGCATGGAACTCTTCACGCTGCGGGACATGGTAGCATTCCCATCGTCCATAATAGCAAAACTATTAAAATCCCCACTTAATAGCGATCATGAACTTGTTATGCGCGTACTGGATACGTATCTGTGCTACTTCAGAAATAAAAATCTGAGTAACGATGCGGAAATAATAAACTTTTTCTATGCTCTCTTTTTAAAGAGACCAGAGTTGATGGTTTCTGAAAATTATAGATTTATTCAATTTGTTGATTTGCTTTTTGAAAACAGAAGTGTTGAAGAGAAAAACTTAGCATTTGACCTTTATCACAATTATCAGGTATTACCTGAAATAAAACAATTCGTTACTGCAGAAATAAAATTGAATTTCAATGAGCAGCAAGGATTGTTAGATAAAAATAATAAATGTTATATCCTGTTATCATCCGATAACTCCGGGCGAGTAATGCGTTTATCGCACCAGGCGTTAATCTCAATGCTCGAGCCAAATGTTCAGAAAAAGACCATCTGGAATAGTTACTCTATTTATCCATCTTTGCAGGATACCCATGAAGTTGTCAGAGATGATCCAGAAACGATTTGTACGTGTGCATTTCCTTTATTTGCAAAAGGATGGGAATATGCGCAGAAAAATAAGAAACACCAATTGATTCTCAATGCTCTTGGATTGAAAGGTTATATTCGTGATGTATTTATGTCAGCAATAATGCGAAAAACAGACTTTGTGCCAGAATCGGATAATCAATCGACAGAATTTAAATCATTATTTTCCTCTTTGATGACCGATTCAGACCAATGGCAACAGCATACTTTGAAAGAAAAACATTACACTAATCTATTAACGATGCTGGATCTCAAAGAGGCCAGTGAAAGTGATAAATCTAAAATATTTTTCTGTCTGTCCGCCGTATTTGCAAATATTTCTCATAGTAATGTCTTTTACGGTATTCCTGATGCGTCAAAAATTTTAAAACGTTATGCATTTGCTTTATTGGCTAAAGCTCACTCTTTAGATGAAAATATGATAAGCAGTCAAACTTTTAATACATACAAAGCGGTATTGCTTGATTTCAATAATCTGTCTAATGAAGAGGCCAACCAGCTGCGTATAAGTTCGTTATATCGTGATATGGTCCGCTACGCACAATATCGTTTTTCTAAAGTTTTATCCGAGTGGACGCCAGACGCATGGCTGTAAAGATCCCAACAGGATAATGGCATTGATGGCCCTGGCTCAGGCCAGGGCGGGCAATACCGGTTCCTGCGAAGCGATGACGGCGGCAAGTGTAACCACGAAATGAGGTATCACTTGCTGTTTTCTGCCCTGAAGACTGGCGCTCACCGTGCCGTCGAACTTTCAATCAAATATATTGTGTGAGGGCGTGTTTGCGAGCCGCTTTCCAGAAACAGAAAAACCATTACCGCTGAAAACCGAAAAATGCCACAATATTGGCTGTTTATACAGTATTTCAGGTTTTCTCATGGCATTAACCGCCGCGCTTAAAGCGCAAATTGCCGCCTGGTATAAGGCGCTTCAGGAACAGATCCCCGACTTTATTCCCCGTGCGCCGCAGCGGCAGATGATTGCGGACGTCGCCAAAACGCTGGCCGGAGAAGAAGGGCGGCATCTGGCGATTGAAGCACCCACCGGCGTTGGGAAAACGCTCTCCTATTTGATTCCCGGCATCGCCATTGCCCGCGAAGAGCAAAAAACGTTGGTGGTGAGTACCGCCAACGTGGCATTGCAGGATCAGATCTACAGCAAAGATTTGCCACTGCTGAAAAAGATCATTCCCGATCTTAAATTCACTGCCGCTTTTGGGCGTGGGCGCTACGTTTGCCCGCGTAATCTGACGGCGCTCGCCAGCACTGAACCCACGCAACAGGATCTGCTGGCGTTTCTTGACGACGAGCTGACACCGAACAATCAGGAAGAGCAAAAACGTTGTGCGAAGCTTAAGGGCGATCTCGATACTTATAAATGGGATGGTCTGCGCGATCATACGGATATCGCTATAGATGACGATCTCTGGCGTCGCTTGAGTACCGACAAAGCCAGCTGCCTCAACCGCAACTGTTACTACTATCGTGAATGCCCGTTTTTTGTTGCTCGTCGGGAGATTCAGGAAGCGGAAGTGGTGGTGGCAAACCATGCGCTGGTGATGGCGGCGATGGAAAGCGAAGCCGTATTGCCTGACCCGAAAAATTTACTGCTGGTGCTGGACGAAGGTCATCACCTGCCGGATGTGGCAAGGGATGCGCTCGAGATGAGCGCCGAAATTACCGCGCCCTGGTATCGGCTACAGCTGGACTTGTTCACCAAACTGGTCGCTACCTGCATGGAGCAGTTTCGCCCGAAGACCATCCCACCGCTGGCGATCCCCGAGCGTTTGAATGCGCATTGTGAAGAGTTGTATGAGCTTATCGCCTCGTTAAACAACATTCTCAATCTCTACATGCCTGCCGGGCAGGAGGCAGAACACCGTTTTGCGATGGGCGAACTACCTGATGAAGTGCTGGAGATCTGCCAGCGGCTGGCAAAACTCACCGAGATGCTGCGGGGTCTGGCGGAGTTATTTCTTAACGATTTAAGCGAGAAAACCGGCAGTCACGACATTGTGCGTCTGCATCGGTTGATTTTGCAGATGAACCGTGCGTTGGGGATGTTCGAGGCGCAAAGCAAACTCTGGCGGCTGGCTTCTCTGGCGCAATCTTCCGGTGCACCCGTCACTAAATGGGCGACGCGGGAAGAGCGCGACGGGCAGCTACATCTGTGGTTTCACTGTGTGGGTATTCGTGTTAGCGACCAACTGGAAAGGCTGTTGTGGCGCAGTATTCCGCACATTATTGTTACCTCCGCAACCTTGCGTTCGCTGAACAGTTTTTCGCGTTTGCAGGAGATGAGCGGGCTGAAAGAGAAAGCGGGCGACCGTTTTGTGGCGCTGGATTCCCCCTTCAACCATTGCGAACAGGGCAAAATTGTTATTCCCCGGATGCGCTTTGAGCCTTCCATCGACAACGAAGAGCAGCATATTGCCGAAATGGCGGCCTTTTTCCGTGAGCAGGTGGAGAGCAAAAAACATCTCGGTATGTTGGTACTGTTTGCCAGCGGACGGGCGATGCAGCGCTTTCTCGACTATGTGACGGATTTACGCCTGATGTTGCTGGTGCAGGGCGATCAGCCGCGTTATCGCTTAGTTGAACTGCACCGCAAACGCGTTGCCAACGGTGAGCGTAGTGTGCTGGTGGGCTTACAGTCCTTTGCCGAAGGGCTTGATTTGAAAGGTGATCTGCTCAGCCAGGTGCATATCCACAAAATCGCTTTTCCGCCCATCGACAGCCCGGTGGTGATCACCGAAGGGGAATGGCTGAAAAGCCTCAACCGCTATCCGTTTGAGGTGCAAAGCCTGCCGAGCGCCTCGTTTAACCTGATTCAGCAGGTTGGGCGACTGATTCGAAGCCACGGTTGCTGGGGCGAAGTGGTGATTTACGATAAACGCTTGCTCACCAAAAACTACGGCAAGCGGCTACTGGATGCATTACCGGTATTTCCGATAGAGCAACCGGAAGTCCCTGAAGGTATAGTTAAAAAGAAAGAAAAAACGAAATCCCCACGCCGTCGGCGGCGTTAATGATGTGAGTCAGGTAAGGAGTCGTAAATGGACTATCGCAAAATCATTAAAGAGATCGGGCGCGGGAAAAACCACGCGCGCGATTTAGACCGGGATACTGCGCGCGGTCTGTATGCCCATATGCTCAATGGTGAAGTCCCTGACCTTGAGTTGGGCGGCGTATTGATTGCGCTGCGTATCAAAGGGGAAGGGGAAGCAGAGATGCTCGGCTTTTACGAAGCCATGCAAAATCACACCATCAAGCTGACGCCGCCTGCAGACAAGCCGATGCCGATTGTCATCCCCAGTTACAACGGCGCGCGTAAACAGGCCAACCTGACGCCGTTGTTGGCGATTCTCCTGCACAAGCTCGGTTTTCCTGTGGTGGTTCACGGGGTTAGCGAAGATCCAACCCGCGTGCTGACAGAAACCATTTTCGAACTGATGGGTATTACGCCAACGTTGCACGGCGGGCAGGCGCAGGCGAAGCTCGACGAACATCAACCGGTGTTTATGCCTGTCGGCGCGTTTTGCCCGCCGCTGGAAAAACAACTGGCGATGCGCTGGCGGATGGGCGTGCGTAACAGTGCACATACCCTGGCGAAACTGGCGACGCCATTTGCCGAAGGTGAGGCACTGCGTCTTTCCAGCGTTTCGCATCCAGAATACATTGGACGCGTCGCGAAGTTCTTTAGCGATATCGGCGGGCGGGCGCTACTAATGCATGGTACCGAAGGTGAAGTGTATGCTAATCCGCAGCGCTGCCCGCAAATCAATTTGATCGACCATGAAGGGATGCGGGTGCTGTATGAAAAACAGGACCCTGCTGGTAGCGAGTTACTGCCACAAGCAAAAGATCCGGAAACCACGGCGCAGTGGATTGAGCGTTGCCTGGCTGGCAGCGAACCGATTCCCGAATCGCTGAAAATCCAGATGGCTTGCTGCCTGGTGGCTACGGGGGAAGCGGCAACTATCAGCGATGGCCTGGCGCGCGTTAATCAGGCATTTTAATTTTTATCTCAGCCGGATGAGCCACGTCATCCGGCTTTTACCCCACCGCAATATGAAATTCCTGCATCTTTATTGACCTTCCCGCGCCCGGCGTGCAGCATAAAAAAACAACAAACACATAACATAAACAGGAGTTAACCATGGAAAGTGGTCATCGCTTTGATGCTCAGACGTTGCACAGTTTTATTCAGGCTGTATTTCGTCAGATGGGTAGCGAGGAACAAGAAGCGAAATTAGTTGCCGATCATTTAATCGCGGCAAACCTGGCAGGGCATGATTCACATGGTATTGGCATGATCCCAAGCTATGTGCGTTCCTGGAGTCAGGGGCATCTGCAAATTAACCACCATGCCAAAATCGTTAAAGAAGCGGGGGCGGCGGTCACGCTTGATGGCGATCGCGCATTTGGTCAGGTCGCGGCACACGAAGCGATGGCGCTGGGGATTGAGAAAGCGCATCAGCACGGTATTGCTGCCGTGGCGCTGCATAACTCGCATCACATCGGTCGTATTGGTTACTGGGCAGAACAGTGCGCGGCGGCGGGGTTTGTCTCTATCCACTTTGTTAGCGTGGTGGGTATTCCAATGGTCGCGCCGTTCCACGGCCGCGACAGCCGCTTTGGCACCAACCCGTTCTGTGTGGTTTTCCCTCGTAAAGATAATTTCCCGCTGTTGCTTGATTACGCCACCAGCGCCATCGCATTTGGCAAAACCCGCGTCGCCTGGCATAAAGGCGTCCCCGTGCCGCCAGATTGCCTGATTGACGTTAACGGCATGCCGACGACCAATCCGGCGGTAATGCAGGAGTCGCCGTTGGGTTCGCTGTTGACCTTTGCCGAACATAAAGGCTACGCCCTTGCAGCGATGTGTGAAATTCTTGGTGGGGCGCTTTCCGGCGGTAAAACGACGCATCAGGAAACGTTACAAACCAGTCCCGATGCCATTCTTAACTGCATGACCACTATCATCATCAACCCGGAACTGTTCGGCGCGCCGGATTGTAGCGCGCAGACCGAAGCCTTTGCCGAGTGGGTGAAAGCCTCGCCGCATGATGACGATAAGCCGATTTTGCTACCGGGCGAGTGGGAAGTTAACACGCGTCGCGAACGGCAGGAGCAGGGGATTCCATTGGATGCGGGAAGCTGGCAGGCCATTTGTGATGCGGCGCGGCAGATTGGTATGCCGGAAGAGACGTTGCAGGCTTTCTGTCAGCAGTTAGCCAGCTAAAAAAAAGCCCGTCCAGTGGCGTACGGGCAAACAAGGGTAACATAGGATCAATGAGGGTTAGAGCATATGCGTCTGTCGGCAAACAGACAGGGAAATACTTTTGCTGGACGTAGCGTCAACGCCTGATCCGTCCAACGGTTCGGATTTTGTAGGCCTGATAAGATGCTGTAGCGTCGCATCAGGCACCTGTTGCCGGATGCGGCGTGAACGCCTTATCCAGCCTACGAATTACTTATAGATAACCGCGGTACCGCTTAATTTATTGTTGTTGGTGGCGGAAGTGATGCTGTATCCACTAGCACCAGCAGCCGCAGCTTTCTCAGCCAGTTTCGCTTCCAGGGCATCGAGGGTGGATGCGCCATCGGCAGAAACCACGCCGATTTTATTCATGTTCTGTGCCTGGGATGCCGTTACCGGTTCCGCGGCAAACACGCCAAATGACAGAGTTGAAAGAGCCATAGCAGCAACAACAGTATTGATAGTTTTCATAATTAATCTCTCGCAGGTGATTTTTGTATAAGTGACGTTGTTTCGTCGATGTGATGAGTATCACGTTTTTTTTCGAGAGATAAAATCGAAGAGAATTGACCGCCTTGTTCAAATAAATTGATTGATATCTAACATACTGATAATCCATTTATTTGTTGAACTTATGGACGTGTTTTATGCAGCGTGGCAGTCACGACAGCGTTAAAGGCACGGAATGCCACGCAAAATACAAATTATACTCGCTATACATCCCGCCAGTTGTAGTTAACGTAACTGGCTGTCTTTCGAACCTCTGCGATTATATCCTGTATAAGCTGGTTTTTGTAAATCTTTCTCCTGTTGGCAGTGAATGCATAAGCGCACGCCAGGAATGGCTTCCCGGCGGGCCTGCGGGATGGGGGCGCCGCACTCTTCACATTCATACAGGCTCTCGCCACGCGGAATTTCACCCCGGGCACGAGCAATCGCATCTTCAATTGTACTGTTGATCTGTTCGTTGACGGCGTCATCGTTAGCCCAACCGGATGCCATATCGTCCTCCCCATATCAATGCTTGTACAGTTAAGTGTAGCTAATATAGGGACGAACTCGGGCAGTTCAAGCGTCAGATCTCCGACCATTCCCGCAGCAGATTATGATAAAGATTGAGCAGCGACAGGATCTCTTCACTTTCGCCATGGCGGCTTTTCAGCGACTGAATATTGGTGTCCAGTTCGAACAGCATGGCGCGCTTTTTATCATCGCGGATCATCGACTGGATCCACATAAATGATGCCACCCGTACGCCACGGGTTACGGGGGTCACGCAGTGCAGGCTGCTGGAAGGGTACAACACCAGATCGCCTGCCGGGAGTTTTACCCGATGTTGTCCGAAGGTGTCATTAACGACCAGTTCGCCGCCGTCGTAGCTTTGTGGATCGCTTAAAAACAGCGTGGCAGAAAGGTCAGTGCGCATCCAGCCGTTTTGTGGGTGACTGCGTACCGCGCCATCCACATGAAAACCGTAAGTTTCATTGTTCTGATAACGATTAAACAGCGGCGTGGAAAGGGTACGCGGCAAGGCAGCGGCAAAGAACAATGCATGTTGGTTAACCGCGTTCAGCACCTCATTTTGCAGGGCGGCGTATAACGCGCTGTGGGTGTCGACCTGTTGATTGTTCTTAACTTGCGCGCCTTGTGCGCCGGTGGTGACGCGTCCATCAACCCATTCGGCTTGTTCCAGTTGTTCGCGAAACCGGGCGACGTCCTTTGGCGATAGCACGCCGGGAATGTGGTACATCATACAAGTTCTCCAAAAAGTGGGGCTTTTACCCTACACCGATTTTTAACAGCAGGTGCTTTGTTCATGCCGGATGCGGCGTGAACGCCTTATCCGGCCTACCAAATGATGTGAATTCAATGCATTGCACAACCTTGTAGGCCTGATAAGCGCAGCGCATCAGGCAGTCCTGTTCTCGCCATCAACATTAGTGAGCCCTGCGCCCCACATCTGAATCAGAAATGCATATTGGCGGTAAGCAGGAACGTTCTTGGCTCGCCCGGGTGATAACGGTAGCCGCTCTTGTTGATTGAGGCGACGTAATCGGTATCAAACAGGTTGTAGACGTTTAGCTGGAAGTCGAGATTGCGATTAACCCGATACCCCAGTTTAGCGTCGGCGACCCAATAACCTTCGGTAAACGCTGGCGTTCCCACCGCGCCGTCAGAACCTTTATGCATACTGCCGATATAGCGTGCGCCCGCACCAACGGAAATATCATCGGTTGCCTGGTACTGGCTCCATAAGGTAAAGGCGTGCTCCGGGGTATACGGCAGCGATGAGGAACCATCCTGGGCAACATCTTTGCCGTTTTTGATGGTTGCTTTTTGCTGGGTATAGCCGCCAATCACCTGCCACGCGGGAGTGATATTCCCGGCCACGGATATCTCATAGCCTTCGACGCGTTTCTTACCGTATTGCGAGTAAGTTCCGTCATCATTTTGCTCAACTTCATTTTCGATATCAGTACGGAACAGCGCGGCGGTGAGCAACAGGCGTTTATCCAGAACCTGCCATTTGGTGCCAATCTCGCTGGTGTTGGCTTTTTGCGGTTTAAAATCGGTACGGTTGGCACTGTTACCGCTGCCAGACTGCGCAAGGGCGAAGTTGTTTCCGCCCGGCGGCTGTTGGGAAACGGCATAGTTAATATAGACATTGCCGTTTTCCGTCAGGTGATACAGCGCCCCGGCTTTCCAGTTCACCAGATTGCCAGACTTGGCGGTGTCAACAGTGGTGACCGGAGAACCTTTCGCCACGCCAGCTGGGCAGGTAACGGCACCGCGTCCGCTGCCGCCGCAGGCGGTGGCACTGTCATATTCAGTATGATAATTATCCAGACGGATCCCGCCGTTCAGCTCAAAATCACGGGTGATTTGCAGCGTATCGAAGGCGTAAATTGCGAAGGTATCCGTCTGACCATTGGCGTTTGCGCCGTTGCGCGTCAGGCCGCCGGGATGAATGCTGCTGTCAGGATGATAAATATTCACCGCCGGTAACGTCACCGGATTAACGCCGTAGTTGGTCTGCGTCTCACGGGTAAATTCCACGCCGGTACTGACATCATGACCGATAGAGCCGGTATAGAACGTCGAGGTCAGGTTGGTCTGGTTGGTGAGAATTTTATTACTCACATCTTTGGTATTCGCCGTACGTGACCACGTCCAGCTATTCACATCGCTGGTGGGCTGGGTAATATTCGATGCCCCGCCCATAATCGCCGTCATCAGGTAATCCTGCTTTACGCGCGACCAACGGGTAGTGTTGCGAATGGTGGTGTTATCGTTGATGTCGTGCTCAAAACGCATGGTAGCGGTGTCGGTGGTCGAATCGTCGTAATCGGAATCCGTGCCGTAAAAGTTATGCGTATCAACTTTTCCGGAATGATTCAGGGCCGCCGTTCCCGCAGATGGGGCAGAATAGCCCGGCAAACCGATGGTTGGAATGCCGCCGTCTGGCGTGTTGTGCTGGGTGACATGCAGATAATTAAGATACAAACGATTCGCTGTACCAAGGCCAAAAGCGACAGAAGGGGCGACGCCGTAACGCTCATTTTTGACTTTGTCGCGTCCGGCATCGTGCGTTTTTTCGCCCATTACATTCAGGCGCACCGCGGTGGTATCACCAATGACCTGATTGACGTCCAGCGTGCCGCGGCGGAACCAGGCGCTGCCAATACTCGCGGAGGCGTCAATGCCCGAATCATTGCGCGGCTGCTTGCTGATCATATTGATCGAGCCCGTCGGTGCGCTGCGCCCGTAGTCGGTGCCGGACGGCCCTTTAATCACTTCGACCTGCTCGGTATTGAAGGTGTCGCGCGAGACGCTGCCGATATCGCGAATGCCATCAATATAAATACTGTTAGAGGTATCGGCACCACGCATATAAATGGCGTCGCCAGTGGTGGAGTTACCGTTCTCACCCGCAAAAAACGCACCCACGCCGGGGACGTTTTTGAGCGCGTCGGTAAGGTTGGTTGCGCCCTGATCTTTAATCACTTGTTCAGAAATCACCGTCATCGTGCGGGTAGTATTCGCTACCGGACGCGAGAATTTCGGATCGGCAGATTGTTGTGGTGCATAAAGCGAAGGCGTTGATGCTTCGACAACCAGCGTGTCATCCGCGTTAGTTTGCCCTTCGGCGGCGAGTGCCTGTGCCACAGGCGTAATACCAATACAAAGACCGGCAAAGAACGTGAGCGAATGAAATTGTCTGGCAGGGAAATTGCGATTGTTTTCCATTTTGCAGGTGACTTTTTCTTATATGTTGAAATTTTCACTGTCACGAGAAAGCCTCTCTGCGGATGCGATGCCACTGTTAATCCCGTGATAGTGTTCGTGCAAGTGATAATAATTTTGATAAGCATTATCACTTGGCGCGATTTTCTATCACCCATTGCGCGAAAAAGAAATACATTTATTTACATTGCGTTCATATTTGATGTTTTTTGATTACAAAACAGGCGAAAACTGCATCCAGAGGCGAATGCAGTTACGTTGGTGGGGTTATTTGTAGATGGTTGCAGTACCGAACATCTGGTCATTTCCGCCTGCGGAATTAATGACATAACCTTTCGCGCCTTGTTCGCGCGCTTTTTCTGCCAGTTTATCCTCCAGATCGCTTAGGTTTGATGCGCCAGTTGCCGAAACGGTACCGGCGGGCCGTAGCTGACCGCTGTCCAGGTTACTCATCGGTTGCGCGGCATAAGCCGTGAGAGAGATTCCGCTCAGGACGGTGGCAATCAGTAGTGTGAGGCACTTTTTCATAATGACATCCTCATAAATACAACGGGTAGTGCCTGATAAGTGTAGGTCGCCTGGACGATGAAAATGACGCAAAAAATTGACAGAGATGTGCTTGTTTTTTGAACGATATATTTTTACAAAATAAGACAAATCAATGACATGCATGATGCTGATTTTTATGATGAATTGCCATAAACCATAGCCATGTTAAGGCTTTGGGGAATGATAAACGCAGCCAGATATTTACCCTGTCGCGTTATGCGGGTATCTTACGCCGCTGCTTAAAGGAGAATGCTATGTCCGCCCAGAAACCGGGGTTGCATCCGCGCAACCGTCATCACAGCCGCTACGATCTTGCCACGCTTTGTCAGGTGAATCCTGAACTCGGGCAATTCCTCACGCTTACACCCGCCGGGGAGCAAAGCGTAGACTTTGCCAATCCGCTGGCGGTGAAGGCGCTCAATAAGGCGTTGCTGGCCCATTTTTACGCCGTAGCGAACTGGGATATCCCGGACGGTTTTCTCTGCCCGCCAGTGCCAGGCCGGGCAGATTACATTCATCACCTTGCCGATTTACTGGCAGAAGCAACAGGAACAATTCCAGCCAGGGCCAGCATTCTGGATATCGGCGTTGGTGCGAACTGTATTTATCCGCTGATTGGCGTACATGAATACGGCTGGCGTTTTACCGGTAGTGAAACCAGCAGCCAGGCGTTAAGCAGCGCGCAGGCGATCATCAGCGCTAATCCGGGGCTTAATCGAGCCATTCGTCTGCGTCGGCAAAAAGAGAGCGGGGCGATTTTTAACGGTATTATCCACAAAAGCGAGCAATACGACGCGACCTTGTGTAACCCGCCATTCCACGATTCCGCCTCTGCGGCACGGGCGGGTAGTGAGCGTAAACGGCGTAATCTGGGGCTGAACAAAGACGATGCACTGAACTTTGGTGGTCAGCAACAGGAGTTGTGGTGTGACGGCGGTGAAGTGGCTTTTATCAAAAAGATGATTGAAGAGAGCAAAGGCTTCGCGAAGCAGGTGATGTGGTTTACCTCGCTGGTATCTCGTGGCGAAAACTTACCGCCATTGTATCGTGCTCTGACGGACGTGGGCGCGGTGAAAGTGGTCAAAAAAGAGATGGCCCAGGGGCAAAAGCAGAGCCGCTTTATAGCCTGGACCTTTATGAACGACGAGCAACGCCGTCGTTTTGTCAATCGCCAGCGTTAAAGTGTCGGTTCTCCCGGTGGCAGCGGTTCAGCCGGGGCCGCGCCCGGAGCGGGCAGCACCTGATAAGTCTGTACCGGCGCGCGAACACCCGCCAGGTCGAAATGCTTTTTCACCTGGCTGTCGAGGGCAAAGCGGACCGTCCACTGTTTGAGAGGCAGCGTGGTGAATGAAACACGCAGTGTAAACGCGGTATTGCTTAAGCCGACAATCCCGGCAAAGTTCGGTTCACCGATAATCAACCCGCGAATTTCTTCGTTTGCCATCAATTCCGCTACCGCATCTTTCAGCGCCTGATTGGCTTTATCAGCATCTTCATGGCGATCAACATCATAATTTGCCACTACCGAACCAATACCGCGGACAAAGTTAGCAAAGGTGGTAATCGAAGACCACGGAATGATGTGATACGCCCCGGTATCCTGGCGTACGCCCACGGAGCGAATCGACATCCGTTCCACAGTGCCGGTCAGCGGCCCGATAGTCACCAAATCTCCAGTGTTCATGCCGTTTTCAAACTGTATAAACACGCCGGTGATGATATCTTTCACCAGCGTTTGCGAACCAAATGAGATAGCCAGACCTAATGCCCCGGCACCTGCCAGCAATGGCGCGATATTGACGCCGATTTCTGACAACACAATCATGATGGTGATGGTACTGATAATCACCGCCAGCGCGTTGCGAAACAGCGTCAGCAGAGTACGCGTGCGGGCGCTCGGTAGCGGGCGGCCATGAATATCCGAAGCCAGCCGGTTTTCGATCAAACTGGCGAGCACCGTCCAGCCAACCGCCGAGAAGAAAAGAATGAGTGCGATACGGATCAGGATATCTACGGTTTTCTGCCCCGCACCGTTTTGCAGCCAGTTCCAGAAATCGAACAATCCCCATGCGCTCAACAGCAACATCACCGCCACGCAGACGGTCAGAATACGCGCCGTTTTCAGCGCCGCCGAAAGCCAGCCGTTCAGCCGTTTTTGCAGTTCCGGATAATTACGCTGAGTATGTGGCGAGAGAGTGATGGTTTTCGCCAGCCAGCGGGAAAACATACCAGAAACAAACGCTGCGATACCAATAATCGCCAGGCTGCGTACCGTTGCACCCATCATAAATTTCAGGCTGTTGCCCGGATCGAACAACGAAAAGAAAAACAGCACGATAAAATAGGCGCTTGCCAACCAGTGCCACACCAGCGCAAAAGCGCGAATAAACAGGCTGAAAAAGGCCAGCGAGTTTTCTGCGAAGTTGAGCAAATGTTGGGTAATCTCTTTTTTATTACGAAAGATCAGGTACAGCGCCCAGACGGTCATGCACAGCATAATGATGACGTTCGCTAGCGCACCGATTTGCACATTCACCTGATTAGAGATAATCGGCACAGCCACAATCAGACCATACCCAATCAGGCTGCTTAACCAGCTCAGGCGACGACTCCAGTAACGGGCGCTTTCGTCCTGAATCGTGAACGGGCGCAGCTCCGCCACGTTGGGGCAAAAAATCAGGCGTAGTACGGCTTTGAAAAATTCAATCAGGGCAAAGGCGTTGAGAAACAAACTTTGTTGGAAAGCGATGGTGCGACTGCCCGCATTCAGGTTGTCGCTTAAAACCTGACCGACAAATAATGTCAGTGCCAGTAACAGCAGGTCGATAATAAACGCCCCGATAATCATCGCCGGAAGCTGCAACCAGTTACTGCGCTCACGATTTTTTTGCCGCGCCCACTGGCCCATTTTGCGATACAGCGGCAGTGCGCACAGGCGAATCAGCCAGTAAAAACCAAACACTAATACCGCTAACATTGAAAAATGGGTCAACGCATTGCTGAAGGTTTGTGGATTAAACGGCTTATGCGGGGAGCCGGTGATATTGCGATAAAGTTGTCCGAAGCGGGCGGAAAGGGCTTCACCATAATGGCGGCTGACTTCGGTGACTTTTTGCAGCACGGTTTGCTCTTCAACCAGCGTCGGCGGCACGATCTTCGGTACGGGTTCCGCAGGGGGCGTCGCGGCGACGGTGCGCAACTGGTCGATCAACTCTTTACGCGAGGTGTCATTATCCAGCACATCCGCCAGTGCGCCATAGGCCGCTTTTTTTTGTTCGATATCCGGTTCCGGGGCCGGTTCAGTCGTTGAGTCCGTTGTCGTTGTGGTTGTAACGCCGGGTATGGATACCGCGTGGGCAGGTGCGCCCAGCAGGCAGAAGAGGATGAACAGGATCCACCGCATGACTCCTCCAGTGAGAAAACAGAGCAAAAAGATAAGTATAGATGCTGGGGGAGGGGCGATTTTAAATGAGAGGAATCTGGTGTGCCTCCCTTTCGGAAGAAAGGGAGGCTGAGAAGTTAAGAGACGTGCTGCAAAAATTCCTGCAAGCGCTGGCTCGGTGGGTTCTTGATCAACACCTGCGGATCGCCATCTTCCGCAATCCGGCCTTTGTCGATAAAGATCAGGCGCGAAGCGACTTTCTCGGCAAAACCGATTTCGTGTGTCACGATCACCATCGTCATCCCTTCTTCAGCCAGATCCTGCATAACCTTCAGCACTTCATGGCGCAGTTCCGGGTCAAGAGCGGAAGTCGGTTCATCAAACAGCATCATTTTCGGCTTCACCGCCAGCGCGCGGGCAATCGCCACACGCTGCTGCTGACCACCAGAAAGTTCGGAAGGGTAGTGATGTGCACGTTCTGCCAGACCGACTTTCGCCAGCAGCTCACGCGCCAGTTTTTCCGCCTCTTCTTTGTTCGCGCCACGCACGCGTAGCGGACCAAACATCACGTTTTCCAGCGCCGTCAGATGCGGGAAGAGGTAAAACTGCTGGAACACCATACCCGCTTCCTGGCGAATCAGGCGCTCGTCAACTTTCGGATCGTTAACCTTCAGGCCATCGACAATCAGATCGCCGGAAGTGATTTCTTCCAGTTTGTTGATGCAGCGCAGCAGGGTCGATTTACCGGAACCGGACGGCCCGATAATCACCACGACTTCGCCCTGGGCAATGTTCAAATCGATATTGTGCAGCACCTGGGTTGGACCAAAATGCTTGGAGACGTTTTTAAATTCAATCACAGGATTTTCATCCTTCTTTCCAGACGACGCAGAATAAAGCTCAGCACCAGGGTAATAATCAGATAGAACACCGCCACGGCGCTCCAGATCTCAAGGGCGCGGAAGTTACCGGCAATAATTTCTTGCCCCTGACGGGTCAGTTCCGCCACGCCGATAACAATAAACAGCGAGGTGTCTTTAATGCTGATGATCCACTGGTTACCCAGCGGCGGCAGCATACGACGCAGTGCCAGCGGTAAAATGACGTAGCGAATGGTTTCCCAACGTGAAAGGCCGAGAGCCAGTCCTGCTTCACGGAAACCTTTGTGGATAGACAGCACCGCACCACGCGTGATTTCCGCAATGTATGCGCCGGAGTTGATCATGATGGTGACCACCGCCGCAGTAAATGGGTCGATGCGTAAGTCGTTAAACGCCATCGGCAGGGCGAAGTAGATAAACATCACCTGGACGACGATAGGTGTGCCGCGGATCACTTCAATAAAGACCAGCGCGACGTGGTTGGATATCCAACCACCGAAGGTGCGTGCAAAACCTGCCAGCAATCCGATCACCAGGCCGCCAGCCAGACCGAGGACCGAAATCCACAGGGTCATTTTGGCACCTTCAATCAGAAGCGGAATGGCAGGCCAGATGGCACTCCAGTCAAACTGCATATGTTGTTCCTGTTACCGTGGTGTAAATAATCAAATTCAGGGTAATTAATGGCCCCGGAGCGGGTTTGCGCCCCTTACCCAACCCCCCTCCCCAGAGGGGAGAGGGGACTGCCAGTGCGCTTTACAGGCGTAGCGTTATTATTTTGGTTCAGTACCGAACCATTTTTTGTAGATTTCGTTGTAAGTTCCGTTCTCGCGCAGGGTTTTCAATGCGCCGTTGACTTTGTCACGCAGCTCATCGCTACCTTTCGGGAACGCGATACCGTATTGCTGTGCTTCCAGAGAGTCACCTACCGCTTTGAACTGACCGTTACCGGCAGTTTTGATGAAGTAAAGAATGTTTGGCGTATCGTGCAGAACGGCGTCTGCGCGGTTAGTGCCCAGTTCCATATAGGCGTTATCAATGTTCGGGAACTGACGCAGATCTTTAGTTTTGATGTTTGCTTTCGCGTAATCAACGGAGCCAGTGCCGCTCTTCACAGCAACCACTTTCCCGTCGAGATCTTTCACGCTTTTCACATCGTTATTGTTAGCTTTCACCATCACTAACAGGCCGCTTTTGTAGTAGCCGTCAGAGAAATCGATCGCTTTTTTACGCTCGTCGGTAATGGTGATGCCCGCCAGCGCCAGATCGACGTTTTTGGTTTGCAGTGCCGGAATGATCCCACTGAAATCCATCGGCTTCAGTTCGTAATCCAGCTTCAGCTCTTTAGCGATGGCAGCCCACAGATCAACGTCAAAGCCCACGTATTTATCGCCCTGTTTAAATTCAAACGGAACGAAGGCGGTATCCGTCGCGACAACTAATTTTTTATCCGCGGCATGAGAAGAAACCGCAAAAGCCAGGGTCAGTGCAGCCAGTGAAACTTTTAATACAGACTTCATAGCATTTCCTTTTTTCTATCCACGGGACGATCCCCTGCGTGACATTCACATATATGAAAAAATCGTGCCAGTTTTGCAACTCATTGATTTATCGAGATGCGGTAAAAACGTGATGCACGATTTATAGGGCAATACCCTGAAGATGCACCATTCTGGGGCACCAAACTGGTGCGCTAAAATTGTGCACTCAACACAGTGATTATTTAGCGTAAAACCTGATGAAAAAACAATCTTTATGTAACGATTGTGTGATGATGTGGATACAAAAAATTTACTTAATCAGCTGGAGATAGCAGATGGATGCACTAAATAAGTGCGTTGAGGTGGGCTGCAAAACAAAACGGCCTCCTGTCAGGAAGCCGCTTTTATCGGGTACTAAAGTTCTCCACCATCAGCGATGGATTTATTCGATGTTAGACTCGATAAACCACAGGAATTTATCCAGGTCGCGAGACGCGGCGGTCAGGATATCTGCGGTGTCGTCATCTTTCGCTTCACCAATCGCTTTGCGTACGTCATTAGCGACGATTGCGTAACGGTCAGCCAGTTCTTTCAGATGATCCTGAACGTTGTGGATGTCCAGCGGGTAACTTTTCAGCGGGGTTTTGCTGTTGATAACTTGAGTGGTCCCCAGAGCTACACCGCCCAGCTGCACTGCACGTTCTGCCATGGTATCCAGATGATCGATCAGTGCGGTGCGGAAGCCATCCAGCATTTCATGTACGGCAATGAAGTTAGCGCCGCGCATGTTCCAGTGCGCTTGTTTGGTAATCAAAGAAAGATCAATAAACTGGATAACCTGGCGATTCAGCAACTCTACTGTTGCTTTTTTCTCGCTGTCAGAGACATCGTTGCGGGTATAAAGCAGATTGGTCGCTTTTGATTTAACTAATTTAGCGGTACTCATAATTTCATATCCTCTTGATGTTATGTCCCAGTAATTAACGAGACTAAGTATAGCACCGGCTATGTGTTCCGCTATTCTGGCTGTTCCTATCACACTAATAGTGGTAACAAGCGTGAAAAACAAAACTAATAAAAATTCAATGAGTTAGATATATTGATAAGAACAATTCTTATTTATTGGCTCGCCAGGAATTTTCGGAATAAATATGCTTTTGCATAATTCGATATATAAAGACGGTGTGGAGGAAAAGTAGCGAGAAATTCTGCATGGTTATGCATAACCATGCAGAAATGTAAATTTAATTAATGTCTAATTCTTTTATTTTGCTCTCTTTGCGTACTGTCAGCGTAGAACCCATTGAAGCGGCGATGATAGCGCCGAGCGCCAGCAGCTGTATGGGTGTCAGTGTTTCTCCGAGGAAAATCATCCCGGAAACGGCAGCCAGCGCCGGTTCCATGCTCATCAGCGTACCAAATGTCCGTGTTGGCAAACGGGTGAGGGCAATCATTTCCAGCGAATAAGGCAGAGCGGTCGAGAGAATAGCGACCGCCAGACCCAATGGAATAACCGACCAGTGCCAGAGTGCTTCACCAGCCTGAAGCGCTCCAATTGGCACGAAAATTAACGCTGCAATCAACGAACCAATTGCCACCGTCGCAGGGCCATGTTCCGCTCCTGCGCGTTGCCCACTTAAAATGTAAATAGCCCAACAAGCCCCGGCCCCCAGTGCCACCGCCAGTGGTCCGGTGAACTCCAGCGCCACCGCAATACCCAGCGGTACTGTCTGAATAGAAAGATAAAAAAGATAATTCATCCCACCCAGCGAAACGCCGTAAAACAACAGCGGTAACCGCTGCTCTTTGGCAAAGCGCAGTCGCCATGGCTTAAAGAACGCGATGAGGATCAGCGTTCCTAATGCCAGACGCAGCGCAGTGACACCCGGTGCGCCCACCAGAGGAAAAAGTGACTTAGCTAACGAGGCTCCACCCTGAATAGACGCCATGGCAACGAGCAATATGACTATTGGTAACCAGACCGGCATTTTACGTAATGAACCAGGCATCCTTTCTCCCACAAATATCTAAACCTAAGTAAAGCGTGGAGTGTACTGGATATACCCAATGCTGGTTGAGCATTTGTTGAAAAAATTTTCCCCCGTTTTGACTAAAATGCGCCAGGATTGATGGAATCATTAGTCTGGTGATTAGGAATAATCTGGATGAATGACAGGGAATACATGCGTAATACTTACGCAGTTCTCTGAAAAAGTGATTTAAATTTAGATGGATAGCGGTGTATGGAAACGTTCTGTTACATGAAATGGCCCGTTAGACATCATAAATCGCGAAGAGTTTCCCATTAATTTTTGATATATTTAAAACTTAGGACTTATTTGAATCACATTTGAGGTGGTTATGAAAAAAATTGCATGTCTTTCAGCACTGGCCGCAGTTCTGGCTTTCACCGCAGGTACTTCCGTAGCTGCGACTTCTACCGTAACTGGCGGTTACGCACAGAGCGACGCTCAGGGCCAAATGAACAAAATGGGCGGTTTCAACCTGAAATACCGCTATGAAGAAGACAACAGCCCGCTGGGTGTGATCGGTTCTTTCACTTACACCGAGAAAAGCCGTACTGCAAGCTCTGGTGACTACAACAAAAACCAGTACTACGGCATCACTGCTGGTCCGGCTTACCGCATTAACGACTGGGCAAGCATCTACGGTGTAGTGGGTGTGGGTTATGGTAAATTCCAGACCACTGAATACCCGACCTACAAACACGACACCAGCGACTACGGTTTCTCCTACGGTGCTGGTCTGCAGTTCAACCCGATGGAAAACGTTGCTCTGGACTTCTCTTACGAGCAGAGCCGTATTCGTAGCGTTGACGTAGGCACCTGGATTGCCGGTGTTGGTTACCGCTTCTAATCACTTCGGTGATATAAAAAATCCGCCTCTCGGGGCGGATTTTTTGTTTTAAGGTTTCGGGTCGAAAATATCGGTTCCGAGATGGTTGTAATCTACCTTCTGTAACTGGAAGTTGGTGATGTATATCGGCCCGGCTTTCTTCTCAGATATAAACGGGTATTTGATGTTAATTTCCTTCGCTTTAATTCCCGTCCACTGCGAGAAAAAACCTAAGAAGTCATTGGCTGAACGGCGGGCTTTAATCACCCGATGCGCTTTATCATCGCTGGAAATGACCATAAAAGGTACCTGGAAATTTTGCTGATACTTATCATCATGGGCAAGGTATTGCACGTCTTTGCCGCGTTCTTTAAAGGCCAGACCGTGGTCCGCAAAGTAAACCAGCGAGAAGCTGCTGCCGCTATTGCGTAACTGGTCGTACAGCTTACGCAACAAATCGTCCGTTTGTGTCATGGTATAGAGATAGCATGACGTTTCTTTCGATTGCACAAAGGTTGCGTATTTGCCTTGTGTCCGGTCGCAGGCCTGTGGATGTGAGCCCATCAGATGTAGAACAATCAGCTGCGGTTGCGAGTGCTCTTGTGCCAGCACTTGAGCGGTCATATCCAGTAACGCTTCGTCTTTCGTGTTTTTATCTGCTTCAAAATTACCTTCTTTCAGGAAGTACACTTCATCTGCCCGTTTGGCGATGCTGGCGATGGCGGTATCGTATTCGCCGATTTGGCCCTGGTTGGAAAACCACCAGGTCTGGAAGCCCGCGCGATTTGCCAGGGTGACAAAGTTATCCTGAAACTGTGGTTTGCCATCGACTACGCGATTGAGCGTTAAGCCAAGCGATTTCTGCGTGGAGCCACTGGCGGCAATGTAGTCAGCAAAAAGCAAACCGTTAACACTGCTGGCAAACGGGGTATTGTCCCAGTGACCGCCAAAGGCACCGAGGGCATCGCGACGCGCGCTTTCACCGATCACCACCACATAGGTCTGATATTTCGGCTTAACGGCAGTGACCGTCCAGGTATCTTTCATTCCGGAAAGTTTTGCCATCCGTTCTTGCTCTTCAATCACCTCGTTATTATTGACGATGACATCCTTAGCAAAACGAAATACCGGATAGCCAGTATCTTTCAGTTTAAATACGCCGCCCCAGGCCAGATTTTGCACGGGAGCAACAAAAAATGTCGCCACACTGAATACCAGACACAGACTGTCGAAGGTATTCCAGCGCGCTTTTTCACTCTCTTTTTTCCGCCTGATTGCTATTACGCCGAGTGCAAAAATAAATAAGCCGACCAGGTAGCTATACCACGGAAAAATCGTCAGGATTTCGGTCGACTCTTCCATATTGGTGGAATGCAATGCCAGCAAGGTATTGAAGTTAGGCGCGCCGTAGGCCTGAGCAAAAGGGAAATAACAAGCGGCGACCAGCGAACTGACACCGACCAGAACTTTTTGTACGCGAGGCAATGTTCGCCATAGCAAAAGCAAAATAGCCGTAAATGCGGCGGTGTATAGCAAACTGAAGGGGTAACCTAAGCCGAGGTTAATTAATAGCGACTGTAAAAAGTAGAACGCAGTCCACGGGCTAAATACCCGGCTACGGGTAACAAGCGATTCTTTGAGGGTTAAATTCATATGCCACTATCGTAACAAACGCCATGTGCTTACCCTGGCGTCAAGGGTCAATACCTGCAAGAGTGCGTGAAGAGGGGAAAAGGGTCCGCATCCGCGAGCCGCAATATACGCAGGGCTGCAAGAAGATAGAGCGAGCTGCCGTTCAGGTCAACTACTGACGAACAAATCTTTTGCGAAGGGGATTGCAAATCCGACAAAAAGTGGGGTTTTTCAGAGCAAAACGCGTTGTGCCTGCATAAAAGCAGGAGTGAAGCGGCGTACCGCGACGCCGCTATTTATCGGAAGGTTTATCTTGCTGCGGTTTGTTGTTGACCATATCGCACAACATAGAGAGCAGCATTAACCGTACTTTAAAGGGAGAATGACTAAACACGCGCATACACCTCTTGAACTCATTCATAAGACCTCCTGACTTGCTAATCCCGTCGATCCTTGAGGGATGATTGCATTACATACAGATATAGCACAGGCTATATTATATAGCTATTGCTAAAACGTTAATTTTTTGTACCTTCGCAACTCTGGTTTACAATGTGCGCACGAAATGAGAACGCTATGTATGCGTCACCATAATGAGGAAGCACAATGAGTCGTCGCGCAGGTACGCCAACAGCAAAAAAAGTGACGCAGTTAGTGAACGTGGAAGAGCACGTTGAAGGGTTCCGCCAGGTCAGAGAGGCGCATCGGCGCGAGCTTATTGATGATTACGTTGAGCTGATTTCTGACTTGATCAGGGAAGTGGGGGAAGCTCGTCAGGTGGACATGGCGGCTCGTCTGGGCGTTTCGCAACCGACGGTGGCTAAAATGCTCAAGCGACTGGCAACCATGGGGCTGATTGAAATGATCCCCTGGCGTGGCGTGTTTTTAACGGCAGAAGGAGAGAAGCTGGCGCAGGAAAGCCGCGAGCGACATCAGATAGTCGAAAATTTCTTGTTAGTGTTGGGTGTCAGCCCGGAAATCGCTCGTCGCGACGCGGAAGGCATGGAGCACCATGTCAGTGAAGAGACGCTGGATGCCTTTCGTTTGTTTACCCAGAAACACGGTGCCAAATGAGCCTGCCTTTTTTACGCACGCTACAAGGCGATCGCTTTTTTCAGTTATTAATTCTTGTTGGCATCGGATTAAGTTTTTTCGTTCCCTTTGCACCGAAATCCTGGCTTGCTGCTATCGACTGGCACACTATCATCACCCTCAGTGGCCTGATGCTGCTGACCAAAGGTGTGGAGTTAAGCGGTTATTTTGATGTGCTGGGGCGCAAAATGGTGCGCCGCTTTGCTACTGAGCGTCGGCTGGCAATGTTTATGGTGCTGGCGGCGGCGTTGCTTTCAACATTTCTGACCAACGATGTCGCGCTGTTTATTGTTGTTCCGCTGACAATCACACTAAAAAGACTGTGTGAGATCCCGATTAATCGACTGATTATTTTTGAGGCGCTGGCAGTCAATGCGGGTTCGCTACTGACGCCGATTGGCAACCCGCAAAATATTCTTATCTGGGGTCGTTCTGGTCTTTCGTTTGCCGGGTTTATTGCCCAAATGGCACCGCTGGCTGGCGCAATGATGCTGACACTCCTGCTACTGTGCTGGTGTTGTTTCCCTGGAAAGGCGCTGCAATATCATACGGGGGCGCAAACACCTGAGTGGAAACCGCGGCTGGTGTGGAGTTGTCTGGGGCTGTATATCGTCTTTCTGACGGCGCTGGAGTTAAAACAAGAGCTGTGGGGACTTGTGATTGTAGCGGCGGGCTTTGCGCTGCTGGCTCGTCGCGTGGTGATCAGCGTGGACTGGACGCTGCTGCTGGTGTTTATGGCGATGTTTATCGACGTCCATTTACTAACCCAATTGCCAGCTTTGCAGGGGGTGTTAAGTAACGTGAGTCATTTATCCGAACCCGGATTATGGTTAACGGCGATTGGTTTATCGCAGGTGATCAGTAACGTGCCGAGCACGATTTTGCTCCTCAATTATGTGCCACCGTCTTTATTACTGGCATGGGCGGTAAACGTGGGTGGCTTTGGTTTATTACCCGGATCGCTGGCAAATTTGATTGCGTTACGGATGGCAAACGATCGCCGTATCTGGTGGCGTTTCCATCTCTATTCAATACCGATACTGTTGTGGGCGGCGCTGGTGGGATACGTTTTGTTAGTTATGTTCCCGGCCAGCTAGGTGCTGGCAAATAAAAAAGGCGGATTATGAGTCCGCCTTTTAATTTAAGTTTTGAAGATTAATTCAGACGAACCGGCATCCCGGAACGATTTTTGATCGCTTCATCCAGCACGACCTGATCCACATCAGGCTGACCAGTTACTGTCTGCACGCTCTTCGTCAGGGTAATTGGCACAATTTCCTGACCTTCAAACTGGGCTTCGGTGGTAGACAGCGGGTTATGGACTTCAATATAACGGCTGCCGTCAGGCTCGGTGGTCGCTTTTACCGGCTCATCAATAAACTGTACGCGAGTACCGACCGGTACTTTCTCGAACAGGAATTTGATGTCTTCGTTACGCAGACGCACACAGCCATGACTTACACGCAGACCGATACCGAAGTTGGCGTTGGTGCCATGGATAGCGTACAGGCGACCGATGTAGAGTGCATACAGCCCCATCGGGTTATCCGGACCTGCCGGAACGACAGCCGGAAGCGGTTCGCCCGCAGCGCGGTACTCTGCGTGCATTTTGGCGGTCGGCGTCCAGGTCGGGCCTGCTTTCTTACGCTCAACTTTGGTGGTCCAGTTGATAGGCGTGTCTTTGCCTAACTGACCAATGCCGATGGGCAGCACGATAACGGTGTTGCTGCCTTTCGGATAGTAATAGAGACGCATCTCTGCGCTGTTAATGACAATGCCTTCATGAACGGTATCCGGCAGGATCAGCTGCTGCGGAATGTTCAGTACAGTACCGCCTTTCGGCAGGAAGGTGTCCACACCCGGGTTAGCTTCCATCATGTTGGAAAGACCCATCTGGTACTCGGCGGCAAAATACTCCAGCGGCTGAGTGTTACCTTCAGGAATGGTGATCACCTGATTCTGACCAACCAGGCGACTCCCGTCGGTTGGCAGAGGATAAGTTACCGCAGAGGCGGTACTGCAAAAGCCGACAACAGCGAAGGCCGCTGCGAATAATGTTTTCAATTTCATATTCATGTTAAGCGAGATTTAGTGCCTGGCAGGCCATTGGGTTGAGAATATTAGAGTATTGGAAGCGCATTATAAGTTCATTCCAGCTCACAGTGAAATCAGATGTGTACGAAATCACATTTTTTGCCTTTGGGAAGAGTGTAGACCTTAAGCGGGGGACGGGATCTTCTTTCAGACTTATGGCATAATACGCGGTTTGTCATATCTCTTTTCAGGATACGCCTGTGTTAGTTTCCAGTAACGTCACCATGCAGTTCGGCAGTAAGCCGTTGTTTGAAAACATTTCCGTCAAGTTTGGCGGCGGCAACCGTTACGGCCTGATTGGCGCGAACGGTAGTGGTAAATCCACCTTTATGAAGATCCTCGGCGGCGACTTAGAGCCGACGCTGGGTAACGTTTCCCTCGATCCCAACGAGCGCATTGGTAAATTGCGTCAGGATCAGTTTGCCTTTGAAGAGTTCACCGTGCTGGATACGGTGATCATGGGGCATAAAGAGTTGTGGGAAGTGAAGCAGGAGCGCGACCGCATCTATGCTTTGCCGGAAATGAGTGAAGAAGACGGCTATAAAGTGGCCGATCTGGAAGTGAAATACGGCGAAATGGACGGTTACTCTGCGGAAGCTCGCGCCGGTGAACTGTTGCTTGGCGTGGGAATTCCAGTGGAACAGCACTACGGCCCGATGAGTGAAGTTGCTCCTGGCTGGAAGCTGCGTGTGCTGCTGGCGCAGGCGCTGTTTGCTGATCCGGACATTCTCCTGCTCGACGAACCGACCAACAACCTCGACATCGACACCATTCGTTGGCTGGAACAGGTGCTGAACGAGCGTGACAGCACCATGATCATCATCTCGCACGACCGTCACTTCCTTAACATGGTTTGTACCCACATGGCGGATCTGGATTACGGTGAACTGCGCGTTTATCCGGGCAACTACGATGAGTACATGACGGCGGCGACTCAGGCGCGTGAACGTCTGCTGGCTGATAACGCCAAGAAGAAAGCGCAGATTGCTGAGTTGCAATCTTTCGTTAGCCGCTTTAGTGCCAACGCCTCGAAATCTCGCCAGGCAACTTCGCGCGCACGCCAGATTGATAAAATCAAACTTGAAGAGGTGAAAGCCTCCAGCCGTCAGAACCCGTTCATCCGTTTTGAACAGGATAAGAAACTGTTCCGTAACGCGCTGGAAGTGGAAGGTCTGACCAAAGGGTTTGATAACGGTCCCCTGTTTAAAAATCTCAACCTGCTGCTGGAAGTGGGTGAAAAACTGGCGGTACTGGGTACCAACGGCGTCGGTAAATCAACGCTGCTGAAAACGCTGGTGGGCGATCTGCAACCGGACAGCGGCACCGTAAAATGGTCTGAAAACGCGCGCATTGGTTACTACGCCCAGGACCACGAATATGAGTTCGAAAATGATCTGACCGTATTCGAATGGATGAGTCAGTGGAAGCAGGAAGGCGATGACGAGCAGGCGGTACGCAGCATTCTCGGTCGTTTGCTGTTCAGCCAGGACGACATCAAAAAACCAGCTAATGTGCTTTCCGGTGGGGAAAAAGGGCGGATGCTGTTTGGTAAGTTAATGATGCAGAAACCAAATATTCTAATCATGGACGAACCGACCAACCACCTGGATATGGAATCTATCGAGTCGCTGAACATGGCGCTGGAACTGTATCAGGGAACGCTGATCTTTGTTTCTCACGACCGTGAGTTTGTAAGCTCCCTGGCGACCCGCATTCTGGAAATCACCCCGGAACGCGTGATCGACTTTAGCGGTAATTACGAAGATTACCTGCGTAGTAAAGGGATCGAGTAAGTTATTATCAGTAGCCCTGATAGGGTCAGGGCTACTGAAACTGATGACAAATGCAAAATTGCCTGATGCGCTACGCTTATCAGGCCTGACAGCGTATCGCAATATATTGAATTTTCAGGACTTTGTAGACCGGATAAGGCGTTAACGCCGCATCCGTCATGAACAAAGCGCACTTTGTCAGCAATCAGAGCAACACCGAACCTGCTTTCTTAACCTCACATCAATTCACTTCTACTAATCCATCACCTCTCAAACATCCATGCCCAGCGCGCGCTTACCGTGAATGTTCAGATCATCCAGCGTAAATCGGCCATCCCAGTTTGCTTCATAATCTTCTCGAGGGAAATCGCCCGGTGATGCCCCTTTTTCCAGTGCTTTCCTGACGTTATGCGCATAAGCCCGGTTTTTCTCACACATCGGCGCGGCAGGGATATACATCACATTCCCCCAGCCTTGTTGATTATTTACCGGTGCGACGGAGTGGATCACGTCGCAGTGCCACCAGACGGAATCCCCCGCTGTAATAGCTGGAATGGAAGTGAGTGCTTTAATCAGTAGTGGATGCCATCTCTCTGAAATGGGCAGAACTTTGCCAGGAGCGACCCCACACAACTCATCGTCCGGTACGTCATCCAGCAGTGGGCGCAATAAAACATACGCCATCGCTTCCGGGATTGGCACCACATGCAATAATCCCTGTCCTGGTAACATATCGGAAAGCGCCGTCCAGCCTTGAAAAGTGCGGAACACCGAACATTTTGTGGTGTTATCTACCGTGTACTCTTCAACATCAGTACGGTATGCAGCATCCCACGGATCGTAATCGTCGACATTACCGTTGAAAACATGGGCAAAAACACGCTGATAAGCGGGTAATAACCAACGTTCCAGCGCCCCAGAATCAGTGTGTGCACCCAGACCTTTAGACGTCGTGCCTGGTGGGCGGCGGCGGATCCTGTCCGGATAGATCACGCTAATATCGGGATCAAACCACTGCCTGCCGTTGCTTTCAGACTTCCACAGGCGGTTAAGGAAAGATTGCAGCGCCGCCATATTGTCACTTTGTCGCGCCTGCATTTGTGCCTGCGACCAGTAAATAGGGTAGATTTCAGGACGAGATGCCTCCAGCGATCCAAAGAAGCTGTCGCCGGGACCTTTATAAACATCATCAAAATGATTGGCATCAAGATAGTCAAGCATTGCGCGATCCCATGCCAGTGCCTGTTCGCGGGGGAAATGGCCTTTAATTACTGCACAGCCGCGACGTTTAATTTCATTGCGCGTGGCTTCACTCACTGTACCTGCTGCAACGTCGCTATATGGGACTTCCGGCCAAACCGGTAATCCTTGCCCTTTGAGGGCGTCTATTTCTGCTACACGTGCTTCGATTTTTGCAGAGAGTTTATCGAAGACCTGTTGTACATCGCCGATCTGTTGTCGCAGCTCCGCTTTCATCTTACGGATAGCCGTTTTCGCATCTGTTGGCAGTGTCTCATAGGTAAAAGTCATATCAACCTCACAACTTTCGTTCGAAAGTGAAAATAGTTATGATTGATACTTTAAGTTAAAAATAAGTTAACGCAAGATGAAAATCTTGAGTAAGTGCACAAAGTGAGCAAAAAAGAGAGATGCCGGAACGATTGCTCCGGCCGGGAAAAGGTTACTTATTGAAAGGAGCGGTGTTATCTAGCACCGCCTGAATCACATTCAGCGCGCCTTCATGATTATTATCATCGGTAGCGTAACGGGAGATTTGTTTAATGTTTTCCGCAGCATTGCCCATCGCAAAGGAATAACGCGCCATTTTCAGCATCTCCGCATCGTTACCGCTGTCGCCAATCGCTACCACATTTTGCGGTGACAGATCCCAGCGTTTCAGTAACCGCGAAATACCATTCGCTTTATGCAGGCCAGGAATAATCAGGTCGATAAAGCCAAAACCACTGGTGACGGGCTTCATAATGCCATCGAGCGTAATATGCAGTTTGTCGATCACTAACGGGATTTGTTCGTCAGGCAGGTTGAGCGAAAACTTGAACAGTACATCATCAATATCCTGGTAATCTTTCACAGGTTTCAGACGATGGTAGTGTTTTGCCATTAGCGCGACGAATGCTTCTGGCGCATTCTCACTGACATACGCGCTTTGCAAACCGCAGGCAACAAAATTGAGCTGCTTGTCTTTCAGCAGTTCACCAATGACAACTCTTGATTCATGTCGGGTCAGTTCGCCGTGGAACAGTTGCTTGCCATGTTCGTAAACCAGTGCGCCGTTTTCCGCGACAAAAGAGATCTCATCCTTTAGCTCAGGAAAGAACGAAATAAGCTGGTAATACTGATTACCGCTGGCGACAACGAACTCAATGCCGCGCTTTTTAAGTTCCTGATATTGCACCATAAAACGCTCATTGTTGTACGTTTTGGCGTCGCTCAGAAAAGTACCGTCCATGTCTGTGACGATAACTTTTACGCTCATAGATGTGCTCCTGACAATGAATGCAAACCGCCACAGTGTAATGACAATGTGACGCGGAGCACAAATTTATTTCGGATTAAAATAATATCGATGGGATGAGTATTTTCGCCCGGCAACAACCGTTACCGGGCGAAGGAGATTACAGCATATGTTCAGTACGGGCGATGATATCGTCCTGTGCGTCTGGAGAGAGCGCAGTGAAGAAGGCGGAATAACCCGCTACGCGCACCACCAGATCGCGGTACTGATCCGGATGCTTTTTCGCTTCCAGCAGCGTTTCGCGGGAAACGATGTTGTACTGAATATGCCAGCCTTTATGCACCTCGAAGAAGGTGCGCAGTAGGATCATCAGTTTCTGCTTGTCAGATTCGTTCTCCAGCGTTGCCGGATTCAGTTTCTGGTTGAGCAACACGCCGCCGAGAATCGCTGCCGTAGGCAGTTTACCCACCGAGCCAATGACCGCCGTTGGGCCGAGATGGTCAGTACCGGAGGCCGGACTAGCGCCTTCTGCCAGCGGGGTATGTGCTTTACGTCCGTCCGGCGTTGCCATAGTCTGCGCGCCAAACGGTACGTTAGCGGAGATAGACGACGTACCTGCGTAATAGTTGCCGCCAATCGGACCACGACCGTAGCGCGGGTTATGGTACTGTTTCAGTTCGTCGATATAGGTCTGATAAGCGCGAGCCAGCAGCGTATCGACAGTATCATCGTCGTTGCCGTACTTCGGCGCGCCGTTAATCAGCCGCTGACGCAGCTGCTCGTGCGTCAGGCCGTCGAAGTCATCCGCCAGTGCGGCAGCCAGTTGTTGCTGACCAATCGCGCCCTGTTCAAACACCAGTTTCTTCACTGCCGCCAGGCTGTTGCCGAGGTTAGCAATGCCGACCTGCAGGCCAGAAACCCAGTCATACTTCGCGCCGCCTTGTTTAATGCTTTTCGCTCGCTCAATACAGTCATCCACCAGCGCCGAGCAGAGAATATCGTGCACGTTCTCTTCCAGCATGGTGTCGACGACATATTCGATTTCGATTGATTTACGGGTGTAGTAACGGATTTGCGTGTCCCACGCGTCCATCACTTCATCGAAGTTGTTGAAGTTACCCGCTGACAACGCTTTTTCTTGTGGCAGGAACACTTTGCCGCTGGTGGCATCACGACCGCCTTCCAGCGCCGCCAGCATCACGCGGGCGAAGTTGATAAAGCTCATCCCGGTGCAGCGATAGCCCCATTTGCCACCGACGGCGGTTTCGATACAGCCAATCGCCGCGTAGTCGTAAGCATCCTGCGGTTCAATACCGAGTTTAATAAATTCCGGGATGACGATTTCGTCGTTGTTGAACGCCGGCATCCCGAAGCCGCAGCGGATCACCTGTACGCAGGCATCGAGGAAATCGTTACTCATTCCCGCGTGGTAGCGCACGCTGAGGTTAGGCTGAGTGGAACGCAGGCGGCCGCAAGATTCGAGGATTGCGTAAGAGAGTGGATTCACCGCGTCCATCGGCTGACCATCAACCAGATTTTGCCCGCCAATGGTGACGTTCTGATACAGCGGACTTCCCGCAGAGGCTTTTGAGTGCGAGCCGGAGCGGATCTTGTTCACTTCCAGCAGTTTCAGCCAGCAGCTATGCAGCATCTCGATGGCGTGTTCACGATCCAGTGTCTGGTTCAGTTCAACGTCGCGGCGATAGTACGGGTAGAGATACTGGTCCATACGACCAAACGATACTGAGTGACCGTTAGATTCGATCTGCAAAATCAACTGGATGAAGTAGCACAGTTGCAGCGCCTGCCAGAAAGTCTGCGGCGGCTGGTGGGCGATAAGGTCGCAGTTTTCGGCCATCGCCAGCAGTTCATCGCGACGGCTTTCGCGGGGTTCGGTAGCGGCCATTTCACGCGCCAGGGCAGCGAAACGTTCAATATGTTCACTGACCGCCACCAACACGATATCAATCGCTTTCAGGAATTGCTCGCCGTGCAGATCTTCCAGCACGGTCAGGTTAATACGCATGCGGCGCTCCGCCACTTTCTCGCGCAGACCATCAAGCCCTTTTTCCAGCAACAGTGGGAAATTGACCGCCAGGTGCGCATCGCCGGAGGTCATATTACCTTCCGCTTTAATGATACCGGTCGCCAGCAGGCCTTTTTGCTCATCGGTAAACATGCCATAGCAGCGATCCTGTACCGTCTGACCGCGCCACCAAGGGCACACTTCATGCAGAACGCGTTTGTTCTCTTCGCTCACCGCAAAACCTGCACCCGGACGATCCGCCAGATCATCAATCTCTTTTTCGATCCAGGAGACGGTATATTCCGGGAAGATCGGCGCGGCGCGAACTTCGCTTGCCTGGTTGCCGATGATCAACTCATCGTGCTTGATCCAAATAGTGCGATTCGCCAGGTGATGGGCCAGCGCCAGAGCGCGACGTACCGGGATCGGCTTATCGAGATGTTGTTGATACATCTCGGTATAGTGCTGCGCGCGCTCGGTACAGACCGGCGGTTTCACAATATTCACCAGCGCATTTTTGTGCGCTTTAATGCGGTCGCTGAGCGTGTCCAGTTTCAGTGTGGTCATGGTTGTTATCCTCGTAAGGTCGCGGTTAACCCTTTCTGGCAGGCATACTGCAGGGCAAAGTCGAGCAGTTCTGGCGCATCAAGCGGTTTTTCCGGGGCGTCATAGGGCAGATTAAGTAAGTGATATTTGTTGATGCCCAGCGTGTGGTAGGGCAGGAAATGAATTTCGCCGACGTGCAGCTCGTCGGCGGCAAAATCGGTAATGGCTTTCACAGAGGTTTCATCGGCATTAAAGCCCTGAATCAACGGCACGCGGATGATGATTTTTTTCCCCGCCGCTGCGAGTTTTTTCAGGTTATCCAGCACTCTGGCGGCGTTACCGTCGGTCCACTGTTTAAACGGCACGTCGGCAACGTGTTTTAAATCGGCAAGAAACAGATCGATATACGGCAGAGAAGGGGCGATGTATTTCCACGGCACATGCAGACAGGTTTCTACCGCAGTATGAATACCGGCTTCGTGGCTGGTTTGCAGTAGCCCCATCGCCATTTCCGGCTGCATAAACGGCTCACCACCGGAAAGCGTTAAGCCGCCGCCGCTGCGATCGTAAAACGGTTTGTCGCGCAGAACGGTCGCCATGATCTCCTCAACGCTTTTCACTTCACCACACACGGTTAACGCCTGTGTCGGGCAGCAGTCGGTTAACGCCGTCAGATGCTCCGGGGTTAACTTTTCCCGATGAATAAGCAAACCATTCAGCGCGCGCTCAATCGCTTCCGGCGCGGCCTTAGCGCACAGCTCGCAGCCTTCCAGGCACAGACGTGCGTCATACAGCAGATCCTGCGTGCGGGCGCGGCTTTCCGGGTTCTGACACCAGCGGCAGCCCAGTGAACAGCCTTTAAGAAAAACGACCGTGCGGATACCGGGGCCGTCATGGGTCGAGTAGCGCTGAATATTGAAAATCATAGTTGCCTCTCTGTTTCGTTCAAACATTAAAAAACTTTCGAATGAAAGTTTGATTGATGTGCGTCAACTGTTCAGAGAGTTTTCCCGTGATAGTCTACATTCAGACAAAAAGTACATTTTGAGGATGGTATGGAACTGTATCTGGATACTTCAGACGTTGTTGCGGTGAAGGCGCTGTCACGTATTTTTCCGCTGGCGGGTGTGACCACTAACCCAAGTATTATCGCCGCGGGTAAAAAACCGCTGGAGGTGGTACTTCCGGAGCTTCACGAAGCGATGGGCGGTCAGGGGCGTCTGTTTGCCCAGGTAATGGCTACCACTGCCGAAGGGATGGTGAATGATGCACGTAAACTGCGTTCTATCATTGCGGATATCGTGGTGAAAATCCCGGTGACCGCTGAGGGCCTGTCAGCCATTAAAATGTTAAAAGCGGAAGGGATTCCGACGCTGGGAACCGCGGTATATGGCGCGGCACAAGGGCTGCTGTCGGCGCTGGCAGGTGCGGAGTACGTTGCGCCTTACGTCAACCGAATTGATGCTCAGGGCGGTAGCGGTATTCAAACTGTGACCGATTTGCACCAGTTATTGAAAATGCATGCGCCGCAGGCGAAAGTGTTAGCCGCAAGTTTCAAAACCCCGCGTCAGGCGCTGGACTGCTTACTGGCAGGATGTGAATCAATTACTCTGCCACTGGATGTGGCGCAGCAGATGATTAGCTATCCGGCAGTTGATGCCGCCGTGGCGAAGTTTGAGCAGGACTGGCAGGGGGCTTTTGGCAGAACGTCGATTTAACCGGACGTTCTGCATCCTCATCAATTGCTGATGACATGGTGGAGTGCACCAACGCTTGCCGCGCCTGGAAATCTGCGCCCGAACCGTAGGC
This sequence comes from Escherichia sp. MOD1-EC6021, assembly GCF_002965245.1. Lineage (NCBI taxonomy): Bacteria > Pseudomonadati > Pseudomonadota > Gammaproteobacteria > Enterobacterales > Enterobacteriaceae > Escherichia > Escherichia sp. MOD1-EC6021. The sequence goes on from NZ_PTRU01000003.1 coordinate 54,586, forward strand.
CAGATAAGGCGTTCACGCCGCATCTGGCGTCTGGAGCAAATGCCTGATGCGACGCTTGCCGCGACTTATCAGGCCTGGGGCTGGCAATTACTGCCCGCACACCTCGCACCCCGGATTACGCATCAGTTTCATTTCGCGAAACTGGCAAGTCATCGCATCGTACATGATGATTTTGCCGCTGGCAGGTTTGCCATAACCTGCCAGCAGTTTGATCGCCTCCATTGCCTGCAACGAACCAATCACCCCGATCAACGGTGCCATCACGCCTGCTTCTACGCAGGTTAGCGCGTTCTCGCCAAACAAACGGCTAAGGCAGCGGTAGCACGGTTCGCCGTCCTGATAAGTGAAGACCGTGATTTGCCCTTCCATACGAATTGCCGCCCCGGAAACCAGCGGCACCTTTGCGGCAAAACAGCCAGCGTTCAGTTGATTGCGTACCGCAACGTTATCCGTACAGTCGAGCACCAGATCGTGTTCAGCAATCAATGCTGCAAGTTCTGCGTCATCTAGCAGTGCATTGACTGGCGTAATCGCAATATGCGGGTTGATCCGCGTCAGGGCGTCACGGGCGGATTCCACCTTCGGTTGCCCGACCGTGGCATCACTATGCAGTGTCTGGCGTTGCAGATTTGAAAGCGAAACCGTGTCGAAGTCGAGCAGCGTCAGGTTACCGACACCGGCGCTTGCCAGATACTGCGAAGCTGCACAGCCGAGTCCACCGAGGCCGACGATCAGCACGCGAGAATCTTTTAGCGCCTCCTGACCGTCAAAATCAAAACCGCGCAGAATGATTTGCCGGTTGTAGCGCAGCATCTCCTGATCGCTGAGTTCCGCCATTACAGGCCTCCGAACAACGCGTTAAACGGTTCTACTTCCACCCATTCGCCCACTTCCACATTGCCGCGCTCGCGCTCCAGTACGATAAAGCAGTTGCCGAGGCTAAAGGAGCTAAATATATGTGAACCCTGATGTCCGGTGGTCGTCACTTCCAGTTCGCCATCGGCGTTGCGTTGCAGCACGCCGCGCTGGAAATCAAGGCGTCCTGGCGATTTCTTCAGAGGCGATGCCGTGCGCACACGCTGGCGCGCGGGCAGGCCGCTGGCGGTGTTGCCGCTCAATTTTGCCAGCAAAGGCTGTACCAGTTGATAGAAGGTCAGCGTTGCTGAAACCGGGTTGCCCGGCAGGCCGCAGAACCAGCTATTGCTGAGTTTACCGAACGCGAACGGTTTACCTGGTTTAATCGCCAGCTTCCAGAAGGCGATCTCCCCCAGCTCTTCAAGAATGGTTTTGGTGTAATCCGCTTCACCCACTGAAACACCGCCGGAACTGATCACCACATCTGCCTGGCTATCGGCTTCAATAAAAGCGGCGCGCAGGGCATGGGGATCGTCGCGGATAATCCCTAAGTTGATTACCTCGCATCCCAGCTGTTCTAACATCAGGTGTACGGCGAGACGGTTGGTATCGTAGATTTGGCCGTCGCCCAGCGGCTGGCCTGGCAACTGGAGTTCATCACCGGTAGAAAACAGCGCTACACGCACTTTACGAATCACCGGAACGTCGGCAATCCCCAGTGAAGCAATTACTGGCAGCTCTGCGGTAGTCAGGCGAGTACCTACTGGAAAAACAACCGCACCCGCAGAAATATCTTCACCGCGACGGCGAATATTTTGTCCGCTACGCACTTCAGCGGTAAAACGCACGCCAGCGTCAGTCTGTTCGGTCTGTTCCTGCATCACCACCGCTTCGCAGCCTTCCGGCACCGGCGCACCGGTCATAATACGAATGCAGGTACCCGCAGGCCATTCACCATGGTACGGCTGACCGGCAAAGGATTTACCGGCAACGGGCAGCGGTTGCCCGGAGGCAATATCGGCTAAACGCACCGCGTAGCCGTCCATAGCGGAGTTATCAAACCCCGGGACATCCAGTGGCGAAACGACATCGCTCGCCAGAATACGACCAAAACACTGTACCAGTGGCAGCGTTTCCTGGGCGGTCAGTGGGGTAACGCGAGAAAGCATCTCATTAAGCGCGGTGTCGAGCGACATCAATCCGGTGGTAAATTCCATGAAAACACTCCTGCGGAGGCAAAATCGAATTTGCCTATTATGTCAGAAAAACGCCACAGACTGTATGCCACCTCGGGCGTAGCGCTGGCTCCTGCCTTTACATGCCATATCCATCTTTCTATATTCAAAAATTGAATGAGTAATTCATAAAAATTCTGATATTTATAGCAAAAGTGGCGAGCCACCCTTAATGGACGAATACTATGGGCAAAGCAGTCATTGCAATTCATGGTGGCGCAGGTGCAATTAGCCGCGCGCAGATGAGTCTGCAACAGGAATTACGCTACATCGAGGCGCTGTCTGCCATTGTTGAAACCGGGCAGAAAATGCTGGAAGCGGGCGAAAGTGCGCTGGATGTGGTGACGGAAGCGGTGCGTCTGCTGGAAGAGTGTCCACTGTTTAACGCCGGAATTGGCGCTGTCTTTACGCGTGATGAAACCCATGAACTGGACGCCTGTGTGATGGATGGTAACACCCTGAAAGCCGGTGCGGTGGCGGGCGTTAGGCATCTGCGTAATCCGGTTCTTGCCGCCCGGCTGGTGATGGAGCAAAGCCCGCATGTGATGATGATTGGCGAAGGGGCAGAAAATTTTGCATTTGCTCATGGCATGGAGCGCGTCTCGCCGGAGATTTTCTCCACGCCTTTGCGCTATGAACAACTCCTGGCAGCGCGCGAGGAAGGGGCAATGGTCCTCGACCATAGCGGTGCGCCACTGGATGAAAAACAGAAAATGGGCACCGTGGGGGCCGTGGCGTTGGATTTAAACGGCAATCTGGCGGCAGCCACGTCCACGGGCGGAATGACCAATAAATTACCCGGACGAGTTGGCGATAGTCCCTTAGTGGGCGCCGGATGCTACGCCAATAACGCCAGTGTGGCGGTTTCTTGTACCGGCACGGGCGAAGTCTTCATCCGCGCGCTGGCGGCATATGACATCGCCGCGTTAATGGATTACGGCGGATTAAGTCTCGCGGAAGCCTGCGAGCGGGTAGTAATGGAAAAACTCCCTGCGCTTGGCGGTAGCGGTGGCTTAATCGCTATCGACCATGAAGGTAACGTCGCGCTACCGTTTAACACCGAAGGAATGTATCGCGCCTGGGGCTACGCAGGCGATACGCCAACCACCGGTATCTACCGTGAAAAAGGGGACACCGTTGCCACACAGTGATGAACTTGATGCCGGTGATGTGCTGGCGGTTGAAAATCTGAATATTGCCTTTAGGCAGGACCAGCAGAAAATAGCTGCGGTCCGCAATCTCTCTTTTAGCCTACAACGTGGTGAGACGCTGGCAATTGTTGGCGAATCCGGCTCCGGTAAGTCAGTGACTGCGCTGGCATTGATGCGCCTGTTGGAACAGGCCGGTGGTTTAGTGCAGTGCGATCAAATGCTGTTGCGGCGGCGCAGTCGTGAGGTGATTGAACTTAGCGAACAGAGCGCTGCACAAATGCGCCATGTGCGCGGTGCGGATATGGCGATGATATTTCAGGAGCCGATGACATCGCTGAACCCGGTATTTACCGTGGGTGAACAGATTGCCGAATCAATTCGTCTGCATCAAAACGCCAGTCGTGAAGAAGCAATGGTCGAGGCGAAGCGGATGCTGGATCAGGTACGCATTCCGGAGGCACAAACCATTCTTTCACGTTATCCGCATCAACTCTCTGGCGGGATGCGCCAGCGAGTGATGATTGCGATGGCACTGTCATGCCGCCCGGCGGTGCTGATTGCCGATGAGCCAACCACCGCGCTGGATGTCACTATTCAGGCGCAGATCCTGCAATTAATCAAAGTATTGCAAAAAGAGATGTCGATGGGCGTTATCTTTATCACTCACGATATGGGTGTGGTGGCAGAGATTGCCGATCGGGTACTGGTGATGTATCAGGGCGAGGCGGTGGAAACGGGTAGCGTCGAACAGATTTTTAATGCACCGCAACATCCTTATACCCGTGCGCTGTTAGCTGCTGTTCCGCAACTTGGTGCGATGAAAGGGTTAGATTATCCACGACGTTTCCCATTGATATCGCTTGAACATCCAGCGAAACAGGAGCCACCCATCGAGCAGAAAACGGTGGTGGATGGCGAACCTGTTTTACGGGTGCGTAATCTGGTCACCCGTTTCCCTTTGCGCAGTGGTTTGTTGAATCGCGTAACGCGGGAAGTGCATGCCGTTGAGAAAGTCAGTTTTGATCTCTGGCCTGGCGAAACGCTATCGCTGGTGGGTGAGTCTGGCAGCGGTAAATCCACTACCGGGCGGGCGTTGCTGCGCCTGGTCGAATCGCAGGGCGGCGAAATTATCTTTAACGGTCAGCGAATCGATACTTTGTCACCCGGCAAACTTCAGGCATTGCGTCGCGATATTCAGTTTATTTTTCAGGACCCTTACGCTTCGCTGGACCCACGTCAGACCATCGGTGATTCGATTATCGAACCGCTGCGCGTACACGGTTTATTGCCAGGTAAAGAAGCGGCTGCACGCGTTGCGTGGTTGCTGGAGCGCGTGGGCCTGTTACCTGAACATGCCTGGCGTTACCCGCATGAGTTTTCCGGCGGTCAGCGCCAGCGCATCTGCATTGCTCGCGCGTTGGCATTGAATCCAAAAGTGATCATTGCCGACGAAGCCGTCTCGGCGCTGGATGTATCTATTCGCGGGCAGATTATCAACTTGTTGCTCGATCTCCAGCGTGATTTCGGCATTGCGTATCTGTTTATCTCCCACGATATGGCCGTGGTAGAGCGGATTAGTCATCGTGTGGCGGTGATGTATCTCGGACAAATTGTTGAAATTGGTCCACGGCGCGCGGTCTTTGAAAACCCGCAGCATCCTTATACGCGTAAATTACTGGCGGCAGTTCCGGTCGCTGAACCGTCCCGACAACGACCGCAGCGTGTACTGCTGTCGGACGATCTTCCCAGCAATATTCATCTGCGTGGCGAAGAGGTTGCAGCCGTCTCGTTGCAATGCGTCGGGCCGGGGCATTACGTCGCACAACCACAATCAGAATACGCATTCATGCGTAGATAACATTCAGGCGGAGAATAAAATGGCAAGAGCTGTACACCGTAGTGGGTTAGTGGCGCTGGGCATTGCGACAGCGTTGATGGCATCTTGTGCATTCGCTGCCAAAGATGTGGTGGTGGCGGTAGGATCGAACTTCACCACGCTCGATCCATATGACGCGAATGACACGTTATCTCAGGCCGTAGCGAAATCGTTTTACCAGGGGCTGTTCGGTCTCGATAAAGAGATGAAACTGAAAAACGTGCTGGCGGAGAGTTATACCGTTTCCGATGACGGCCTTACTTACACCGTGAAACTGCGGGAAGGAATTAAATTCCAGGATGGCACCGATTTCAACGCAGCAGCGGTAAAAGCGAATCTGGACCGGGCCAGCGATCCGGCGAATCATCTTAAACGCTATAACCTGTATAAGAATATTGCCAAAACGGAAGCGATCGATCCGACAACGGTAAAGATTACCCTCAAACAGCCGTTTTCAGCGTTTATTAATATTCTTGCCCATCCGGCGACCGCGATGATTTCACCGGCAGCGCTGGAAAAATATGGCAAGGATATTGGTTTTCATCCGGTGGGAACCGGGCCGTATGAACTGGATACCTGGAATCAGACCGATTTTGTGAAAGTGAAAAAATTCGCGGGTTACTGGCAGCCAGGATTGCCCAAACTGGACAGCATAACCTGGCGTCCGGTGGCGGATAACAACACCCGCGCGGCAATGCTGCAAACCGGTGAAGCGCAGTTTGCTTTCCCCATTCCCTACGAGCAGGCCGCACTGCTGGAGAAAAACAAAAATATCGAGTTGATGGCCAGTCCGTCAATTATGCAGCGTTATATCAGTATGAACGTGACGCAAAAGCCGTTCGATAACCCGAAGGTCCGTGAGGCGCTGAATTACGCCATTAACCGCCCGGCGCTGGTGAAAGTAGCCTTCGCGGGCTATGCAACGCCAGCTACTGGTGTGGTACCGCCGAGTATCGCCTACGCGCAAAGTTATAAACCGTGGCCTTACGATCCAGTGAAAGCGCGCGAATTACTGAAAGAGGCGGGATATCCCAACGGTTTCAGCACCACGCTGTGGTCGTCACATAACCACAGCACCGCGCAGAAAGTGCTGCAATTTACCCAGCAGCAGTTAGCGCAGGTCGGGATTAAAGCCCAGGTGACTGCGATGGATGCCGGGCAGCGGGCGGCAGAAGTTGAAGGTAAAGGGCAAAAAGAGAGCGGCGTGAGAATGTTCTACACTGGCTGGTCGGCCTCGACTGGTGAAGCTGACTGGGCGCTATCGCCACTGTTCGCCTCGCAGAACTGGCCGCCGACGCTGTTTAATACTGCGTTTTACAGCAATAAGCAGGTGGATGACGAGCTTGCCCAGGCGCTGAAAACCAACGATCCGGCAGAAAAGACCCGTTTATATAAGGCGGTGCAGGATATCATCTGGCAAGAGTCGCCGTGGATCCCGCTGGTGGTAGAAAAACTGGTGTCGGCACACAGTAAAAACCTGACCGGTTTTTGGATCATGCCAGACACCGGTTTCAGCTTTGAAGACGCGGATTTGCAATAAGCAACGCAGGGAGTGGAATGCTTAATTACGTTATCAAACGCTTACTGGGGTTGATTCCGACGCTGTTTATCGTCTCGGTGCTGGTGTTTTTATTTGTCCATATGCTGCCCGGCGATCCGGCGCGATTGATTGCCGGGCCCGAAGCTGATGCGCAGGTTATAGAACTGGTGCGTCAGCAGCTGGGGTTGGATCAGCCGATGTATCACCAGTTCTGGCACTATATCAGCAATGCTGTGCAGGGGGATTTTGGCCTGTCGATGGTGTCGCGTCGTCCCGTTGCCAATGAGATTGCCAGCCGCTTTATGCCAACGCTGTGGCTGACCATAACCAGTATGGTCTGGGCAGTGATATTTGGTATGGCGGCGGGAATTATCGCCGCCGTCTGGCGTAACCGTTGGCCGGATCGATTAAGTATGACTATCGCGGTATCAGGGATTTCATTCCCGGCATTTGCGTTAGGAATACTGTTGATTCAGGTTTTCTCAGTTGAACTTGGCTGGTTACCCACCGTTGGTGCAGACAGTTGGCAGCACTACATTTTACCCTCCCTGACGCTCGGCGCGGCAGTGGCAGCCGTGATGGCGCGCTTTACCCGCGCATCGTTTGTCGACGTTTTAAGCGAAGATTATATGCGTACCGCGAGGGCGAAAGGGGTGAGCGAAACCTGGGTCATCCTCAAACACGGGTTACGCAATGCGATGATCCCGGTAGTGACCATGATGGGCTTACAGTTTGGCTTTTTACTCGGTGGTTCCATTGTGGTGGAGAAAGTCTTCAACTGGCCCGGACTTGGACGCTTACTCGTCGACTCCGTAGAAATGCGCGATTACCCGGTGATTCAGGCGGAAATTCTGCTTTTCTCGCTGGAATTTATTCTTATCAACTTAGTGGTGGATGTGCTTTATGCCGCCATTAACCCGGCTATCAGGTACAAGTAAGGATGCGAATATTTAACTGGCGACGTCAGGCGGTGTTAAACGCCATGCCATTGGTTAAACCTGACCAGGTACGTACACCGTGGCATGAATTCTGGCGACGATTTCGCCATCAGCATATGGCGATGGCCGCCGCATTATTCGTCATTTTATTGATTGTGGTGGCCATTTTTGCACGCTGGATCGCCCCCTATGACGCCGAAAATTTTTTCGATTATGACAATCTGAATAACGGACCTTCTTTGCAGCACTGGTTTGGCGTCGATTCACTGGGACGCGACATTTTCAGCCGTGTCCTGGTTGGTGCGCAAATCTCGCTGGCGGCGGGCGTGTTTGCCGTGTTTATCGGTGCGGCGATCGGGACGTTGCTGGGCTTGCTGGCGGGATATTATGAAGGCTGGTGGGATCGGCTGATCATGCGCATTTGCGATGTGCTGTTTGCCTTCCCGGGTATTTTACTGGCGATCGCTGTTGTTGCGGTGTTGGGAAGCGGCATCGCTAACGTGATTATCGCCGTTGCCATTTTTTCCATCCCCGCGTTTGCCCGACTGGTGCGCGGCAATACGCTGGTGTTGAAACAGCAAACCTTTATTGAGTCAGCACGCAGTATTGGTGCCAGCGATATGACCATTTTATTGCGTCATATTCTGCCTGGGACCGTCTCTTCTATCGTGGTGTTTTTCACCATGCGCATTGGCACCTCGATTATCTCTGCGGCCAGCCTGTCGTTTCTCGGCCTCGGCGCGCAGCCGCCGACACCAGAGTGGGGAGCGATGCTCAATGAGGCTCGAGCGGATATGGTTATCGCGCCGCATGTCGCTGTTTTTCCGGCCCTGGCTATTTTTCTGACTGTACTGGCGTTCAATTTGCTGGGGGATGGTTTACGCGATGCGCTGGATCCGAAAATTAAAGGATAGTTACGTTTGAATATTGCTTGAAAGGGTAATCACCTCACAGGAAATTATTGCCCTAAGCAAGTGTTGTAACTTTCTGCTGATTTTGTAGAATCGGGTAATTTGGTTAAAAAGCCGCAGCAAGGGACTGTTTTTGCAGCGGCACAGCGTTCAGACAGTTATTTTGTTAAATGTATTAACATGCTGAGTTTATACGAAAAGATAAAGATAAGGCTGATAATTTTATTTTTATTGGCAGCACTGTCATTTATTGGCCTTTTTTTCATCATTAACTATCAACTGGTATCGGAACGCGCGGTAAAACGTGCCGATAGCCGCTTTGAACTTATTCAGAAAAACGTTGGCTATTTCTTTAAAGATATTGAACGTTCGGCCCTGACATTAAAGGACTCACTGTATTTATTAAAAAATACAGAGGAGATTCAACGCGCTGTGATCCTTAAAATGGAAATGATGCCATTTTTAGACTCGGTGGGACTGGTACTTGATGATAATAAATATTATCTCTTTTCGCGGAGGGCAAATGATAAAATCGTTGTTTATCATCAGGAACAATTAAATGGACCGCTTGTCGACGAGTCAGGGCGGGTTATTTTTGCCGATTTTAACCCATCGAAACGACCGTGGTCTGTGGCTTCAGATGACTCTAACAACAGCTGGAATCCGGCATACAATTGCTTTGATCGTCCGGGTAAAAAATGTATCTCTTTTACGCTACGCATCAACGGCAAAGATCACGATTTGTTAGTGGTGGATAAAATTCATGTCGATTTAAACTGGCGATATCTGAACGAGTATCTTGATCAAATCAGCGCTAATGATGAAGTTCTATTTTTGAAACAAGGCCATGAGATCATTGCCAAGAATCAACTCGCTCGTGAAAAACTGATTATTTATAATAGCGAAGGCAATTATAATATTATTGATTCTGTCGATACTGAATATATCGAAAAAACATCAGCGGTGCCAAACAACGCATTATTCGAAATCTATTTTTATTATCCTGGCGGTAATTTATTGAACGCATCAGATAAACTTTTTTATCTGCCGTTTGCTTTCATTATTATCGTATTGCTGGTGGTTTATTTAATGACCACTCGTGTGTTCCGTCGGCAATTTTCTGAAATGACCGAGCTGGTTAATACGCTGGCATTTTTGCCCGACTCAACGGATCAAATCGAGGCTCTGAAAATTCGCGAAGGCGATGCGAAAGAGATTATCAGCATCAAAAATTCGATCGCGGAAATGAAAGATGCCGAAATTGAACGTTCGAATAAATTGCTCTCGCTGATCTCTTACGATCAAGAAAGCGGTTTTATTAAAAATATGGCGATTATTGAGTCCAACAATAATCAGTATCTGGCTGTGGGGATCATCAAACTGTGTGGCCTGGAAGCCGTTGAAGCGGTGTTTGGTGTCGATGAGCGTAATAAAATCGTCAGAAAACTGTGTCAGCGAATTGCCGAGAAATATGCACAATGCTGCGATATCGTGACATTCAATGCCGATCTTTATTTACTCCTGTGCCGGGAAAATGTCCAGACGTTTACCCGTAAGATAGCGACGATAAACGATTTTGACAGCAGCTTTGGCTACCGCAATCTGCGCATCCATAAGTCTGCTATTTGTGAACCTTTGCAGGGAGAAAACGCCTGGAGTTACGCAGAAAAACTGAAACTGGCGATTTCCAGCATCCGTGACCATATGTTCTCAGAGTTTATTTTCTGTGATGACGCGAAACTCAACGAAATAGAAGAGAATATTTGGATTGCGCGTAATATTCGCCATGCAATGGAAATTGGCGAACTATTCCTGGTCTATCAACCGATCGTTGATATTAACACCCGCGCCATTCTGGGCGCGGAGGCGTTGTGCCGTTGGGTGTCTGCGGAGCGGGGGATCATTTCACCGCTGAAGTTCATTACCATTGCTGAAGATATCGGGTTTATCAATGAGCTGGGTTATCAGATTATTAAAACGGCAATGGGTGAATTTAGACATTTTAGTCAGCGTGCGTCGCTGAAGGACGGTTTCTTACTGCATATTAATGTTTCGCCCTGGCAGTTAAACGAACCACACTTTCATGAGCGTTTTACCACCATCATGAAAGAAAATGGCCTGAAGGCGAACAGCCTCTGTGTTGAGATCACTGAAACTGTGATCGAGCGAATTAATGAACATTTTTATCTCAATATTGAACAACTGCGTAAACAAGGGGTACGGATGTCGATTGATGACTTTGGCACCGGTTTGTCAAACCTGAAACGTTTTTATGAAATTAATCCAGATAGCATAAAAGTGGACTCACAATTTACCGGCGATATTTTCGGTACTGCGGGAAAAATTGTGCGCATTATTTTCGATCTGGCACGCTATAACCGGATCCCGGTGATTGCGGAAGGCGTAGAGAGCGAAGACGTTGCGCGCGAATTAATCAAATTAGGATGTGTTCAGGCTCAGGGGTATCTGTACCAGAAACCCATGCCGTTCTCCGCCTGGGATAAAAGTGGAAAATTAGTAAAAGAGTAGTTTACGTATGTCCAGAATCAATAAGTTCGTACTTACAGTCAGTCTGCTGATTTTTATCATGATTTCAGCAGTTGCCTGCGGGATCTACACTCAAATGGTAAAGGAACGGGTGTATGGCCTGAAACAGTCCGTTATTGATACTGCTTTTGCGGTGGCAAATATTGCTGAATATCGGCGTAGCGTGGCAATTGATCTCATCAACACGCTAAATCCCACGGAGGAACAGCTGTTGGTTGGCTTGCGCACAGCTTACGCCGACTCGGTTTCACCCTCTTATTTGTACGATGTCGGTCCTTATCTGATTTCCAGTGACGAATGTATTCAGGTAAAGGAGTTCGAGAAAAATTATTGTGCAGATATTATGCAGGTTGTTAAGTATCGACATGTCAAAAATACAGGGTTTATCTCTTTTGACGGTAAAACCTTCGTCTATTACCTCTATCCGGTAACTCACAATCGCAGTCTGATATTTTTGCTTGGTCTGGAGCGTTTTTCTTTACTGTCAAAATCGCTGGCGATGGATAGCGAGAACCTGATGTTCTCTCTGTTTAAGAACGGTAAACCGGTGACCGGTGATGAATATAATGCTAAAAACGCCATCTTCACCGTTTCGGAAGCAATGGAGCACTTCGCCTATTTGCCGACCGGATTGTACGTATTTTCGTATAAAAAAGACGTTTATTTTCAGGTATGTATGTTGATTATTTTCTTTGCTGCATTGGTGGCATTGATATCGGGTGCTAGCTGCCTTTATCTGGTGCGCAGAGTGATTAATCGTGGCATTGTGGAGAAAGAAGCCATTATTAATAACCATTTTGAACGCGTCCTGGACGGTGGGCTTTTCTTCTCGGCTGCCGATGTCAAAAAACTCTACAGTATGTATAACTCGGCGTTTCTGGACGACCTGACCAAAGCAATGGGCAGAAAATCCTTTGATGAAGATTTAAAAGCCCTGCCGGAAAAAGGGGGCTATCTGTGTCTTTTTGATGTCGATAAATTCAAAAACATTAACGACACCTTCGGTCATTTGCTGGGCGATGAAGTGTTGATGAAAGTGGTGAAAATCCTTAAATCACAGATCCCGGTAGATAAAGGTAAAGTCTACCGCTTCGGCGGTGACGAATTTGCGGTGATTTATACTGGCGGAACGCTGGAGGAGTTGCTATCGATTCTAAAAGAAATCGTCCATTTCCAGGTGGGGAGTATTAACTTGAGCACCAGTATCGGCGTAGCGCATTCAAATGAATGTACCACCGTTGAACGTTTGAAAATGCTGGCGGATGAGCGGCTGTATAAGAGTAAGAAAAACGGCAGGGCGCAGATTAGCTGGCAGTAATCATTATTAGCAGGCAGGGCAAATGATGTTGCCCTGCCTGAATTAATTAAACCCGGCTACCCCACAAATCGTACTCATCGGCGTGCTCGACTTTCACTCGCAGGATATCACCCGGCTTAACGTTAGTTTCACCATTGAGATAAACCGCGCCGTCGATTTCTGGTGCATCTGCCATGCTGCGGCCAATCGCACCTTCTTCGTCCACTTCGTCGATAATCACCAGAATTTCACGGCCCACTTTCTCTTGCAGGCGCTCGGCGGAAATCTGCTGCTGTAGCTGCATGAAACGGTTCCAGCGTTCTTCTTTCACTTCTTCCGGAACCTGGTCAGGCAGGGCATTGGCATCTGCGCCTTCAACCGGGCTGTATTTAAAGCAGCCAACGCGATCCAGACGTGCTTCTTTCAGGAAATCGAGTAGCATCTGGAAATCTTCTTCCGTCTCGCCAGGGAAGCCGACAATAAAGGTTGAGCGCAGGGTCAGTTCCGGGCAGATTTCGCGCCACTGTTTGATGCGCGCCAGTTGGCGATCTACAGAACCCGGACGCTTCATCAGTTTGAGAATGCGCGGGCTGGCGTGTTGCAACGGGATATCCAGATACGGCAGGATTTTGCCTTCCGCCATCAGTGGGATGACGTCGTCCACGTGTGGATAAGGGTAAACGTAGTGCAGACGTGTCCAGATCCCCAGTTTCGATAACTGTTCACACAGGCTGACCATGCTGGTTTTTACCGGCTCGCCGTTGTGGAAGCCAGTACGATGTTTAACATCGACGCCATAGGCGGATGTATCCTGCGAGATCACCAGAATCTCTTTAACGCCCGCATCAACCAGACGTTTCGCTTCACTTAACACTTCGCCAATCGGACGGCTCACCAGATCGCCGCGCATAGACGGAATAATGCAGAAGGTGCAGCGGTGGTTACAGCCTTCAGAAATTTTCAGATAGGCATAATGACGCGGCGTCAGTTTCACACCTTGTTCTGGCACCAGGCTCAGGAATGGGTTGTGTTTCGGTTTTGGTACGTAGTGATGAACGTGCTCAAGAACCTGCTCATAGCTATGAGGCCCGGTGATTTCCAGCACTTTCGGGTGGACTTCGCGGATCTGATCTTCTTTCGCCCCCAGACAACCGGTCACAATTACCTTGCCGTTTTCATTCAACGCTTCGCCAATGGCTTCCAGTGATTCTTGTACCGCGCTGTCAATAAAGCCGCAGGTATTGACGATCACCATGTCCGCATCGTCATAGCTCGGTACCACGTCATAACCTTCGGTGCGTAGTTCGGTGAGAATTCGCTCTGAATCGACAAGGTTTTTTGGACAGCCAAGGGAAACAAAGCCGATTTTCGGCTGGGGAGTTACTTTGCTCATAGCTTAAAAAATATTCAGTTACAGGAAAGGTCAGGGCAGGGATTCTACAGAGTTCTGGATAAAATTTGTATCGCAATCTCATTCGCTGGCGGAGGCGAAGGAAATGTAAATTTTGTTAATTCGGCGTGAAGAATTGATCCTGGACAGCATTTTGCTCAATAAATAGCCATACTATTTAATTGCAACAAGGCTGGAAAGAGGAGGATCGAAGTATGTTCGTTGACAGACAGCGAATCGATCTGCTGAACCGGTTGATCGACGCACGCGTTGACCTCGCTGCATACGTGCAACTGAGGAAGGCAAAAGGATACATGTCCGTCAGCGAAAGCAATCATCTACGAGATAACTTTTTTAAACTGAATCGCGAACTGCACGATAAATCGCTGCGGTTGAATCTTCATCTGGATCAGGAAGAGTGGAGTGCTCTTCATCATGCTGAAGAAGCATTAGCGACAGCCGCAGTATGTTTGATGAGTGGGCACCATGATTGCCCGACTGTTATTACCGTCAACGCCGATAAGCTTGAAAATTGTCTGATGAGCTTAACGCTGAGTATCCAGAGCCTGCAGAAGCACGCCATGCTTGAGAAGGCCTGAAAACTAAGGGGGAGAAAGCGTCTCCCCCTTCATGTTTAAGTTTTTGTAAAAATGAATTTGTTATCTCCTCCACTGACTACGCTTTAAGCCAGAGTCAATCTGGAGGCGTTATGCAGAGACAATCCTTTTTCCTTGTGCCCCTTATCTGTCTTTCTTCTGCTCTCTGGGCAGCTCCTGCAACGGTAAATGTCGAAGTACTGCAAGACAAACTCGATCACCCCTGGGCGCTGGCCTTTTTACCCGATAATCACGGTATGTTAATCACTCTGCGCGGCGGCGAGTTGCGTCACTGGCAAGCAGGAAAAGGATTATCTGCGCCGCTTTCCGGAGTGCCGGAAGTTTGGGCGCACGGGCAGGGCGGTCTGCTGGACGTGGCTTTAGCGCCTGATTTTGCCCAGTCGCGCCGCATCTGGTTAAGTTATTCCGAAGTTGGCGATGATGGCAAAGCCGGAACTGCTGTGGGTTATGGCCGCTTAAGTGATGATCTCTCAAAAGTGACCGACTTCCGCACCGTCTTTCGCCAGATGCCAAAACTGTCTACCGGCAACCATTTTGGCGGGCGGCTGGTATTCGACGGTAAAGGTTATCTTTTTATTGCTCTGGGCGAAAACAATCAGCGCCCGACGGCGCAGGATCTGGATAAATTACAGGGCAAACTGGTGCGTCTTACTGACCAGGGCGAGATCCCGGATGATAATCCTTTTGCCAGGAGATCCGATGCACGCGCCGAGATCTGGTCTTATGGTATTCGTAACCCGCAAGGAATGGCGATGAATCCGTGGAGTAATGCACTGTGGCTGAATGAACATGGCCCACGCGGTGGTGATGAAATTAATATCCCGCAAAAAGGCAAAAACTACGGCTGGCCGCTGGCAACCTGGGGAATCAATTATTCAGGCTTTAAAATACCGGAAGCGAAAGGGGAGATCGTCGCCGGGACCGAGCAACCTATTTTTTACTGGAAAGATTCGCCCGCCGTGAGCGGCATGGCCTTCTATAACAGCGATAAATTCCCCCAGTGGCAGCAAAAATTATTTATTGGCGCGCTGAAAGATAAAGATGTCATTGTGATGAGCGTCAACGGCGACAAAGTGACAGAAGATGGCCGTATTTTAACGGACAGAGGGCAGCGAATTCGTGATGTTCGCACTGGACCCGACGGTTATTTATACGTTCTCACCGACGAGTCCAGTGGGGAATTACTTAAAGTTAGCCCACGCAATTAGCTAACGGGGATCATCACCACTTTGCGCACTGCGGGGCGTTCAGTGAGTTGCTGATACCAGCGTTGCAGATTTGGACGCGGTGTCCAGGTCAGGCCAACGTTAAATAAATTGTAGATGAACGGAGCGATAGCGATATCGCCCACACCAAACTCGTCGCCAGAGAACCATTTTACTTTTGCCAGTTCCGCATCGAGCAGGGCAAACAGGGCGTCGCACTCTTTGCAACTGGCATCAATGGCGGCCTGATCGCGCTCTTCCGGTGGTGTTCTGACTAATCCCATCAGGATCCCGCGATGGGCATTACTGAGCGTCTGGTTTGCCCAGTCCATCCATTTTTCCGCTTCTGCACGGCGTGCCGGTGAGTCGATCCACAGGCGGTTTTGCCCATACTGTGCCGCCAGATAGCGGACAATGGCGTTTGATTCCCAAAGAATGAGATCACTTTCGTCGTCACGCAATAACGGCACCAGCCCGTTAGGGTTCATCGCCAGAAAATCAGCATCGTGGTTTACCCCAAACTCACGGCCCGCGAGAATTTGCTCATAAGGTAGTTCCAGTTCTTCGAGCGTCAGCAATACTTTTTTTACGTTGGTTGAATTATTCCGACCCCACAGCGTAATCATACTTACTCCTTTTCCGACAGGCAGCCACAGGCTGAACAGGACTTTGATGGTGAAGTAAAGTTAACTTTTAAGCAACAGCTGGCAAAAAAATGACGGCAGAAGCAGCGAAGCGGCAGGATATTGCATAAACTTTAAAAACTTTACCAACTTACGGTTTCTTTAAGTTTGTGTGTGCGTTATTAATCACCGAACTTATCATACGGCGATATAACGTATTTTTTTTGAATGGATACTCGGGTGGCATTTATGACGCAATACTCCTCTCTCCTTCGTGGTCTTGCAGCGGGTTCTGCATTTTTATTCCTTTTTGCCCCAACGGCATTCGCGGCGGAACAAACCGTTGAAGCGCCGAGCGTGGATGCGCGTGCATGGATTTTAATGGATTACGCCAGCGGTAAAGTGCTGGCAGAAGGCAATGCGGATGAGAAACTGGACCCCGCGAGCCTGACTAAAATCATGACCAGCTATGTGGTTGGGCAGGCGCTTAAGGCCGATAAGATTAAACTCACCGATATGGTGACGGTCGGTAAAGATGCCTGGGCGACGGGAAACCCGGCACTGCGTGGTTCGTCGGTAATGTTCCTCAAACCAGGCGATCAGGTTTCGGTGGCAGACTTGAACAAAGGCGTGATTATCCAGTCCGGTAATGACGCCTGTATTGCGCTGGCTGATTACGTTGCCGGGAGCCAGGAGTCATTTATTGGTTTGATGAATGGTTATGCCAAAAAACTGGGGCTGACCAACACGACCTTCCAGACGGTGCACGGTCTGGATGCGCCGGGGCAGTTCAGTACCGCGCGCGATATGGCATTGCTGGGTAAAGCACTGATTCACGATGTGCCAGAAGAGTACGCCATTCATAAAGAGAAAGAGTTCACCTTCAACAAAATTCGTCAGCCTAACCGTAACCGTCTGCTATGGAGCAGCAATCTGAATGTTGATGGCATGAAGACAGGAACCACGGCAGGCGCGGGATATAATCTGGTTGCTTCGGCTACCCAGGGCGATATGCGTTTAATCTCCGTAGTGCTGGGGGCGAAAACTGACCGTATCCGTTTTAATGAGTCTGAGAAATTATTGACCTGGGGTTTCCGCTTCTTTGAAACCGTGACGCCAATTAAACCTGATGCCACCTTTGTGACTCAGCGCGTCTGGTTTGGTGATAAGAGCGAAGTGAATCTCGGGGCAGGCGAAGCGGGATCCGTGACCATACCGCGTGGGCAGCTGAAAAACCTGAAAGCGAGTTATACGTTAACGGAACCGCAGCTTACCGCACCGCTGAAAAAAGGTCAGGTTGTCGGCACCATTGATTTCCAGCTTAACGGTAAATCCATTGAACAGCGCCCGCTGATCGTGATGGAAAATGTGGAAGAGGGTGGATTCTTTGGTCGGATGTGGGATTTCGTGATGATGAAATTCCATCAGTGGTTCGGCAGCTGGTTCTCTTGATTTTGTGATAACCGGATGGCGTGGAAACGTCATCCGGTTATGCATCATTAATACATCAACTTAATACGCTGCGTCTGCGCGTACTTCACATACTCATCTTCCGGGCAACAATCGCTCACCACAATGTCAAAGCGTTTCAGGTCACCCATGCGCGCCGGACGCACCTTGCCAAATTTACTGTGGTCGACAACCAGCACATGCTTTTGCGCCATCGACATGGCCCAGTGTTTTACCGGCAACTCTTCAAGATTAAAACAGGTAGCGCCCTTACTGACATGCACCCCCGCCGCGGAATAAAAAGCGATATCCGGGCAAAAATTATTCAGCGTTTGCTGAAAATCGATGGGTTTGAAAATGGCGTTGCTGGCGTGAAATTCACCACCGCAAAGAAACGCGCGGCAATGAGGTTTCTCTTTCAGTGCCAGAAAGGTATTTAGCGAATAACAAATGGCGGTAAAAGGGATTTCATTATCAATCGCTTCAATAATCCACGGTGTGGTGGTGCCACAGTCAAAAAAGAGGGTCTGATCGGGTTCTACCAGCGTCGCAGCCAGTTTTGCCGCCCGGCGTTTTTCCTCTACCAGACGGGATTTTTGATCGCTTAACAGATAATGGCTGGCGCTGCGCGGTTCCAGAACAATATAGCCGCCAAGCAAAACGACGGGGGCGCTGTGGTTATTCAGATCGCGACGAATCGTCATCTCCGAAACCCCAAGCAGGGCGGCGGCGTCTTTAAGATGTAACTTATCGCTGCGTTTTAATTCTTGCAGCAGCTGCCCGATACGCTCTTCGCGACGTGTTTCCATAATCCCTCTGAATAGTTATTGAAGCGAGCCGCTCAATACTACACTTTTTAGCAGAGATCAGTCACGCACCCAGCCTTTGCGGATCGGTAATGCAAAACAGAAACGATACCACGATTGCAGACGTTGATAGAGTTTATGCCCCATCGCTTGCCAGATAATCTGGGCGCTAAGGCAGCCAATCATACCTGCCAGCAATCCACCGAGCATATCCAGCGGCCAGTGGACGCCAAGATAAACGCGCGACCAGGCAATGACGACGGCCAGCACCATTAAAAGTGAGCCGGACCACAGGCGATGCCAGCATAAAAATGCCAGTGCAAAGGTGAAAATCACCGTACCGTGATCGCTCGGGAATGAGTCATCCGCCGCATGATGCAGGAAGTTATAGCCGATATTCTCGACAAAGGGTCGGTCGTGTGGGAAAAGATGCCCCATCGTCCAGGACACTAACAGGCTGACGACTAGCGCGATTGCGATTTTTATCACCAGTTGCCGTTGTGCTGTAAGCCCCCACAACCAAAGTACTGCGGCCAGCAGCGGCACCACGGTAATCAAATCTTTAGCAATAAAAATCGCCAACGAGATCATCCACGGCGCAGAGTCTGGCGTCGCGTTAATAAGAGAGAATAGAGAGAGATTCAAATTTTCCAGCATAACTTCCCGACGCAAAGTGATTAAAAGGGAGCCAATACAGGCAAGTCGTTGAGAATAAAGTGCAGGTTAAACTGGGTAAAGCGGCATCGTCTTATTTCCCTCAAGCGGCCCTGTTTACGGTGGCTGATTGTAACGAGCATAGGTTAAATAAAACTTAAAGAAAGCGTAGCTATACTCGCAATAATGTAAGAATGTGCTTAACCGAAGTTTCAGCTACAAAATTCGCTTTCTCGTTAGCTGCGCTTTTATTAAACTTTGCGCGATTATTATTGGCGAAGAAATTGCATGCAAAATAGATTAGCTTCCGGTGCCAGGCTTGGACGTCAGGCGTTACTTTTCCCTCTCTGTCTGGTGCTTTACGAATTTTCAACCTATATCGGCAACGATATGATTCAACCCGGTATGTTGGCCGTGGTGGAACAATATCAGGCGGGCATTGATTGGGTTCCTACTTCGATGACCGCGTATCTGGCGGGCGGGATGTTTTTACAGTGGCTGCTGGGACCACTGTCGGATCGTATTGGTCGCCGTCCGGTGATGCTGGCGGGAGTAGTGTGGTTTATCATCACTTGTCTGGCGATATTACTGGCGCAAAACATTGAACAATTCACGCTGTTGCGCTTCTTGCAGGGCATAAGCCTCTGTTTCATTGGCGCTGTGGGTTACGCCGCAATTCAGGAGTCCTTCGAAGAGGCGGTTTGTATCAAGATCACCGCGCTGATGGCGAACGTGGCGCTGATTGCTCCGCTACTTGGTCCGCTGGTGGGCGCGGCGTGGATCCATGTGCTGCCCTGGGAGGGGATGTTTGTTTTGTTTGCCGCATTGGCAGCGATCTCCTTTTTCGGTCTGCAACGAGCCATGCCTGAAACCGCGACGCGTATAGGCGAGAAACTGTCGCTGAAAGAACTCGGTCGTGACTATAAGCTGGTGCTGAAGAACGGTCGCTTTGTGGCAGGGGCACTGGCGCTGGGATTCGTTAGCCTGCCGTTGCTGGCGTGGATCGCCCAGTCGCCGATTATCATCATTACCGGCGAGCAGTTGAGTAGCTATGAATATGGCTTGCTGCAAGTGCCTATTTTCGGGGCATTAATTGCGGGTAACTTGCTGCTAGCGCGTCTGACCTCGCGCCGCACCGTACGTTCATTGATTATTATGGGCGGCTGGCCGATTATGATTGGCCTGTTGGTCGCTGCTGCGGCAACGGTTATCTCATCGCACGCGTATTTGTGGATGACCGCCGGGTTAAGTATTTATGCTTTCGGTATTGGCCTGGCGAATGCGGGATTGGTGCGATTGACCCTGTTTGCCAGCGATATGAGTAAAGGTACGGTTTCTGCGGCGATGGGAATGTTGCAAATGCTTATTTTTACCGTCGGTATTGAAATCAGCAAACATGCCTGGCTGAATGGGGGCAACGGCCTGTTTAATCTCTTCAACCTTGCCAACGGGATTTTGTGGCTGCTGCTGATGGTTATCTTTTTAAAAGATAAACAGATGGGTAATTCGCACGAAGGGTAAAAAAATGCCTGGTTGCGCAAAGCAATCAGGCATTTTCAAATTAATGGTGATGGTCATCAATCTGGTGTTCGATAACCATCCCTTCACCTACGCTGGCAAGATGGCGAACATACGGATGCGGGCGGTAAGCCGGAGCTGGCGCAGGAGCCACATAGACGGTTTGCGGCACAGTCGCGACGCTGACTGCTTGTGGAACGCTGACTGAATCAGGAACCACAACCACTTTGTATCCACTCGGCACATCGACGGTGACACTTTGCGCCATCGCCACACCAGTAAAGCCCATTAAAAGCGCGCCCAACAGTAGACAATTTTTCATAATCATTTCGCCTGAAATAATGCAGCGGGTTAATTTCCGCGAATTATGCAGCCTGCATTCAGGCTTTGTGTTGCCGGGCGTGCTACCGTTTTTATTGATCAAAAGGCGCTTCGTGTTTAAGAACTTTATCGATCACATCCAGTACACCTTCATGATTATTGGAGCCTGCCCGGTATTTTGCCGCTGCGACGACCGCGCTGCCGGCATTTTCCATCGCAAAACTAAAGCCTGCCTGACGCAGCATCTCAATATCGTTACCACCATCGCCGAAGACCACCACTTCGCTGTCGTCTATTCCCCATAATTTCTGAAGTTGGCGCAGGCCATTCGCTTTATGTACGCCGGGGATAATCAGATCGATGCTGCCGTTGCCGGTGTGGACCGGCACCATAATATCGCCGATGGTCTCATGTAATGCTTTTTGCACTTGTGGAATCAGTTCATCGGAAAGATTCAGGCCAAACTTAAAGAAGATATCTTCTAAATTATCAAAGTTATCGACGTATTCCAGACGGTGATAATACATTTCCGCCACCGTTTTCATGGCATCGTCATATTTTTTGAGGGTATAGGCGCTATTTTTTCCGCAGGCAATAATTTCCACTTCCGGGCGCGTCAGCAAATGTTCCACGACAGTAGCAAACGCATCCTTCGACAGCTCGCCATTAAAAACATCTTTGCCTTCGCTCACTACCCAACCGCCGTTTTCTGCCACAAAGGCAATTTCATTAGCAATTTCAGGGAAGAAAGAGATCAACTGATAATATTGATTCCCGCTGGCGACCACAAAGCGAATGCCTTGTGCTTTCATCTGCTGATACTGAGCCATAAACCGCTCACGGTTATAGGTTTTTTGATCGCTTAAGAAAGTACCATCCATGTCTACCGCAATTAATTTAATGCTCATCAACTATTCTCCATCGCCGTCTGCGTTTGGGTATCGGGTTTGGCGACGGCTTTCGCGACAATAGCCGCAAGAATAACCAGCGCCAGTACAACCAACATTGCACTACGTAATCCATAATGTTCGCCGAGATAGCCCAGTAGCGGAGGCCCGACGAGGAAAGCCAGATAACCGGTCGTTGCCACTACGCTGACGCGGGTTGGTGCATCGGGTCCGGTATCGCTGGCGGCAGAAATGGTCAGCGGGAAGCCCAGCGAGGCACCCAGTCCCCAAAGTACAACAGACACCCCAGCGACCCAGGCGCTATCGACAAAAATAATCAGCCCAATACCCAACGCTCCCATCAGTGCACTGGCCCGAACCACGGCAACGCGACTATAACGGTCGATGAACCAACCGCCGGTAAAGCGTCCAACAGTCATCCCCAGGGTAAAACCGGCATAAATCAGCGAGCCGGAAGTAGGGCTAAAACCGTGACCGTCAACCATTAATAAGGGTAACCAGTCGTTGGCAGAACCTTCGGCAAAGGCCATCGCCAGTACCACAACACCAATCAGCAGCAACTGGATATCCCGATAAAAAGGTACGCCTTTTTCACCATGCTGGGTGCCATCGGCAGCATTTTTGCCCGTACCGTCAGGGATTGCCTGAATGGCGATATAAATAGGCGCGATGCCTACCAGCGCCGCCAATAAAATATGCACCGTTGCCGGAACGCCAAAGGCCGTCAGTGCCATCCCGACACCAGCGCCTGCCAGCGTGCCCAGGCTATAAAAACCGTGCATCATCGGTAAAACCGTTTTATTCATTTCTCGCTCAACGGCGGCACCCTCAACGTTTATCGCCACTTCTGCAGAACCAAAACTAGCCCCAAAGACGCCGAGACCAACGGCAAAGAGCACGGGCGATGTCAGCCAGAGCGCCAGGCTTAATATCATCATCCCGAGCAATGCGCAGGACATCGTGACCAGGATGACATTACGCGTCCCAAAGCGTTTCACTAACCACGCCGAGCAGAGAATACCGCTCATTGAACCGATCGACAGACCAAAGAGGACTCCGCCCATTTCAGCGATCGAAACAGAAAGAATATCGCGGATAGCAGGTGTACGAGTTGCCCAGGACGCCATTAACAGGCCCGGCAAAAAGAAGAACATAAACAGCGCCCAGGTTCGGCGTTTCAATGCATTACGTGAAGAATTTACGGTCATAGATCACGTCAAAATAAGAAGAGGGAAGACAACATTAGCAAGGTTGTGTACATTTGTACACAATTGCAGAGAGAGGAAATGACATGCGTCGCGCTAACGATCCGCAACGGCGAGAAAAAATTATCCAGGCCACGCTGGAGGCGGTGAAACTTTACGGAATACATGCCGTTACGCACCGCAAAATTGCTACCCTTGCCGGGGTACCGTTGGGGTCGATGACCTACTATTTTTCAGGAATTGATGAGTTGTTGCTGGAGGCGTTCAGCAGTTTTACTGAGATCATGTCCCGGCAATATCAGGCATTTTTTAGCGATGTTAGTGATGCTCCGGGCGCATGCCAGGCTATCACCGATATGATCTACAGCTCACAGGTTGCAACGCCGGATAACATGGAGCTGATGTACCAGCTCTACGCGCTGGCTAGCCGAAAACCGCTATTAAAAACGGTAATGCAAAACTGGATGCAGCGCAGTCAGCAAACGCTCGAACAATGGTTTGAACCCGGAACCGCCCGCGCGCTTGATGCGTTTATTGAGGGGATGACGCTGCATTTTGTCACCGACCGTAAGCCGCTATCGCGCGAGGAGATTTTGAGGATGGTTGAGAGGGTTGCAGGGTAGTAGATAAATTTTAGATAACAAAAAACCCACCAACCTTGAACCAAAATGGCGGGGTTGATGGGCTCCACAAAATGGGGACATCAAAGAAAAGCAGTGGCACTAATTAAGACTGATGCCCTGAGGAAAAGTTCTGCGGTTGTGCAAAAAAATTTCATTTTCAGGGCAACTTCAGTTTTATCCTAATCCTGGCCATACCATGACGATGATTGTCCCAGCCAGCGTTAGCAGAACGTTGGCGATTGCGTAGGTGCCCGCATAGCCCAGCGCCGGGATATTACTGCGAGCTGTATCACTGATGATCTCCATTGCCGGCGCGCAGGTGCGTGCGCCCATCATTGCGCCGAACAACAGTGCGCGGTTCATTCGCAATACATAAGCACCGAACAAGAAGCAGATAACCACTGGCACCAGACTGACAATCAATCCGGCAATCAACATTTGACCGCCAATCGCGCCCAGGCCGTTATTAATACCGCTACCAGCGCTCAGACCAACGCCTGCCATAAACACCATCAAGCCGAACTCCTTCACCATGCTTAATGCACCCTGCGGAATGTAACCGAAGGTCGGGTGGTTAGCGCGCATAAAGCCCAGCATAATTCCGGCGAATAACAACCCGGCAGCGTTCCCCATGCCGAAACTGAATGTGCTGAACTGGAAGGTGATCATCCCGATCATCAGCCCAATAACAAAGAAGGCGCAGAATGCCAGCAAGTCAGTGACCTGGCTGTGAATCGAGATAAAGCCGATGCGATCGGCGATGGTTTTTACGCGACGGGCATCGCCGCTGACTTGTAAAACGTCACCTTTGTTAAGCACGACGTTGTCATCAATCGGCATCTCAATCTGACTACGAATGACGCGGTTGAGGAAGCAGCCGTGATCGGTCAACTTCAGTTGTGCGAGACGTTTGCCAACAGCGTTATGGTTTTTAACGACCACTTCTTCAGTGACGATACGCATGTCGAGGAGGTCGCGATCAAAAACTTCTTTGCCATTACGGAAACTGGGATCGAGTCGGGCGTGGGCGTCGGGATAGCCTACCAACGCTATTTCATCGCCCATTTGTAGTACGGCATCACCGTCTGGATTTGCCAGAATCCCGTTACGACGAATACGTTCAATGTAACAGCCAGTTTGTCGATAAATACCCAGTTCACGCAGATTTTTGCCGTCGGTCCAGGCTACCAGCTCCGGGCCGACGCGGTAGGCGCGGATCACCGGCAAATAAACCTTACGGTTGGCATCTGTGTCCAGGCCACGTTCGCGGGCGATTTGCTGGGCGCTGGTCTGTAAGTCCTGATGCTGCAATTTCGGCAAGTAACGCGCACCAACAATCAAACTCACCAGACCGATTAAATAGGTTAAGGCATACCCGAGGCTCAGATTATCCAGTGCCAGTGAGAGCTGCCTGCTTTCCATGCCGGAATGACGCAGTGTATCGCCAGCACCGACCAAAACCGGTGTTGACGTCATAGAGCCTGCTAACATACCGGCCGTCAGGCCAATATCCCAGCCAAACAGCTTACCTAACCCTAAGGCGATCACCAGCGCACTGCCAACCATCACCAGTGCTAACATTAGGTAATTTTTCCCATCGCGAAAAAAAATGGAAAAAAAGTTCGGTCCAGCTTCGACCCCGACGCAGAAAATAAACAGCATAAAGCCAAGATTAAGCGCGTCGGTGTTAATGCTGAAATGTTGTTGGCCTAATAACAGCGATACGACTAAAACGCCAATGGAATTACCCAGTTGGATCGAACCAAGTCGTAATTTCCCGAGACATAGCCCAAGCGCGAGGACCACAAATAATAACAGAATGTAATTCCCATTTAACAATTCGGCGACGTTTATATTCACGGAGGCTAACTTCTTGTTTACTAGTAAGCTGTTGAAAGAAATGGTAATTTACGATAATGTTTTTTACCAGAATTCAGGGCGCAGATTCATTCAGCGCACCTAAACGATAGTAAAGTAACAATATATTTTACTAGTGTAATCACATTAGGTATCAACGGCTATATGAATTGCGTTGGCCTATATTAGCATGGAATGCGAAGCGGCTTTATCTTACTGAACGCCACACTGGCGAAAAATGTGTTCGATAGACGCAGTGTCAGGAGGAACGAGTGAAACATAAACAACGTTGGGCGGGGGCAATCTGCTGTTTTGTCCTCTTCATTGTGGTGTGCCTTTTTCTGGCGACGCACATGAAAGGCGCTTTTCGGGCTGCCGGGCATCCTGAAATTGGTTTGCTGTTTTTCATTCTTCCTGGAGCGGTTGCCAGCTTCTTTTCACAGCGTAGAGAAGTCCTGAAACCTCTGTTTGGCGCAATGCTGGCGGCACCCTGTTCGATGCTCATAATGCGGCTGTTTTTTTCACCAACGCGCTCATTCTGGCAAGAGCTGGCATGGTTATTAAGTGCGGTGTTCTGGTGTGCGTTGGGGGCATTGTGTTTCTTATTTATCAGCAGTTTGTTTAAATCACAGCACAGAAAAAATTAATTAAGCCCTCAACACGAGGGCTTGTCAGACGCTCAGGCGTCCAGATTCTCTTTCACCCATGCAGCAAAATCGGTATAGCCGCCGATATGTTGCTGATCGACAAAAATCTGCGGCACGGTTTCTACGGGTTTACCTGCCTTTTGTTGTAGATCTTCTTTAGTGATCCCTTCCGCACGAATATCTACATACTGATACTGAAAATCATCGCGTTCATTGCTCAACTTCTCAGCCAGATCTTTTGCACGCACACAGTAAGGGCAACCCGGACGACCAAAAATAACGGTTTGCATTATTTCTCCCCTCATAGACTTATGCCTGTAATGATCACGCTAAAATGTATTCGCTGAAAGTAGGTTTAACCTGTTGCATTAATTGCTAAAAGCTATAACTGTTAAACACAATACAGTGAAAAGTTTTAGACTGAAGGCTCACTTTGCAGAGGGAAGCGTATGCGCGCGATCGGTAAATTGCCTAAAAGCGTGTTGATACTGGAATTTATCGGAATGATGTTGCTGGCGGTGGCGCTGCTGTCGGTAAGCGACTCCCTGTCGCTGCCTGAGCCATTTTCTCGGCCAGAAGTGCAGATTCTGATGATTTTTCTCGGTGTTTTGCTCATGCTTCCCGCTGCGGTGGTGGTTATTCTTCAGGTGGCAAAACGTCTTGCCCCACAGCTGATGAACCGTCCACCGCAATATTCACGTTCAGAAAGAGAAAAAGATAATAACGCCAACCATTGAACTTATTTGTGGCCATCGCTCCATTCGCCATTTCACTGATGAACCCATTTCCGAAGCGCAGCGTGAGGCGATTATTAACAGCGCCCGTGCGACGTCCAGTTCCAGTTTTTTGCAGTGCAGTAGCATTATTCGCATTACCGACAAAGCGTTACGTGATGAACTGGTGACGCTGACCGGCGGGCAAAAACACGTAGCGAAAGCGGCGGAGTTTTGGGTGTTCTGTGCCGACTTTAACCGCCATTTACAGATCTGTCCGGATGCACAACTTGGCCTGGCGGAACAACTGTTGCTCGGTGTCGTTGATACGGCAATGATGGCGCAGAATGCGTTAACCGCAGCGGAATCGCTGGGATTGGGCGGGGTATATATCGGCGGCCTGCGCAATAATATTGAAGCGGTGACGGAACTGCTGAAATTACCGCAGCATGTTCTGCCGCTGTTTGGGCTGTGCCTTGGCTGGCCTGCGGATAATCCAGATCTTAAGCCGCGTTTACCGGCTTCCATTTTGGTGCATGAAAACAGCTATCAACCGCTGGATAAAGACGCACTGGCGCAGTATGACGAACAACTGGCGGAATATTACCTCACCCGTGGCAGCAATAATCGCCGGGATACCTGGAGCGATCATATCCGCCGAACAATCATTAAAGAAAGCCGCCCATTTATACTGGATTATTTGCACAAACAGGGTTGGGCTACGCGCTAAAATCGCCACGCCGATGTATGATACGCGGGCTTTTGACCAGGTCTGACAGAGAGGTGCAGGGTGAAAATTGCCATATTGTCCCGGGATGGAACGCTCTATTCGTGTAAGCGGCTGCGTGAAGCCGCTATACAGCGTGGTCACCTGGTTGAAATTCTTGATCCGCTTTCTTGCTACATGAACATAAATCCTGCGGCGTCTTCAATTCACTACAAAGGCCGCAAGTTACCCCATTTTGACGCTGTGATCCCGCGTATTGGCACCGCCATTACCTTTTATGGGACGGCGGCACTGCGCCAGTTCGAGATGCTGGGGAGCTATCCGCTCAATGAGTCGGTCGCCATTGCCCGGGCGCGTGACAAATTGCGTTCCATGCAACTGCTGGCGCGTCAGGGCATCGACCTGCCTGTCACGGGCATTGCGCATTCGCCGGATGATACCAGCGATTTAATCGACATGGTCGGTGGTGCGCCGCTGGTGGTTAAGCTGGTTGAAGGTACGCAGGGAATTGGTGTCGTGCTGGCGGAGACGCGTCAGGCGGCGGAAAGCGTGATTGACGCCTTTCGCGGTCTGAACGCGCATATTTTGGTGCAGGAATATATCAAAGAGGCGCAAGGGTGCGATATCCGCTGTCTGGTTGTTGGCGATGAAGTGGTCGCTGCGATTGAACGGCGGGCGAAAGAGGGCGATTTTCGTTCCAATTTGCATCGTGGAGGCGCGGCAAGCGTCGCCAGTATCACACCACAGGAGCGTGAAATCGCGATAAAAGCCGCGCGAACGATGGCGCTGGACGTTGCTGGTGTGGATATTCTGCGTGCTAATCGCGGGCCATTGGTGATGGAGGTGAATGCGTCGCCGGGGCTGGAAGGAATAGAAAAAACCACCGGTATCGACATCGCGAGTAAAATGATCCGCTGGATCGAACGCAACGCCACGACAGAATATTGCCTGAAAACGGGTGGTTAGTCGCAATCACATTACTGATCATGGTTTTGCCTGCGCTTTTTGCGTAAGCTGTGCCGGTCTTTTTATCGGAAGAGGTTGTACAAAATTATGACATCGCTGGTCGTTCCTGGTCTGGATACGTTGCGTCAATGGCTCGATGACCTGGGGATGAGTTTTTTTGAATGTGATAACTGTCAGGCTCTGCATCTGCCCCATATGCAGAATTTCGACGGTGTCTTTGATGCCAAAATCGATCTGATCGATAACACGATCCTGTTTTCTGCCATGGCGGAAGTCCGACCTTCAGCCGTATTGCCGCTGGCGGCGGATTTATCCGCCATCAATGCCAGTTCGCTGACCGTGAAAGCATTTCTTGATATGCAGGATGATAATCTGCCAAAGCTGGTGGTTTGCCAGTCTTTATCCGTTATGCAGGGCGTAACCTATGAGCAGTTTGCATGGTTCGTGCGTCAGAGCGAAGAGCAGATTTCGATGGTCATTCTTGAAGCTAATGCCCATCAACTGCTGTTACCGACTGACGATGAAGGGCAAAACAACGTTACCGAAAACTATTTCCTCCACTGATAACTCCTTTCGAGTACGCAGTCGCTGCCGCAGTGACTGCGTGCTGCAAAATTATCTGCTGTTTTTAACCTTTTATTAAAGATTATTTCACTTCTCTTGTGCCGATTTGGCTTTATCACATAGAGCAAATACGCATAAAAATTTGTTAAATACCGTTTTTTAATCCGAGCTATAGTCTCAAACCCTGGCTAAAGTTATTCTTGCGATGCTTTTATATAGCGAGCAGTGCTGGCCGGGAGAGAGTTCTCTTTTCTTACACCGAGCCGATAAAAATATGCACGAATATTGCATATCTTTCAGTGTGACAACTTTTGTTCGTTTGTTAACGAACTTTCAGAAGGAAAGAGATATGACCGCCTTAAATAAAAAATGGCTATCGGGTCTGGTTGCGGGTGCTCTGATGGCCGTCTCTGTCGGCACGCTCGCGGCTGAACAAAAAACACTCCACATTTATAACTGGTCTGATTATATCGCCCCGGATACGGTGGCCAATTTTGAAAAAGAAACCGGTATTAAAGTCGTTTACGATGTTTTCGATTCCAACGAAGTACTGGAAGGAAAATTAATGGCGGGGAGCACCGGCTTTGACCTGGTGGTTCCATCTGCCAGCTTTCTGGAGCGCCAGTTGACTGCGGGAGTTTTCCAGCCACTGGATAAAAACAAATTGCCGGAGTGGAAGAATCTCGACCCGGAACTGCTGAAGCTGGTCGCTAAACATGACCCGGATAATAAATTTGCTATGCCCTATATGTGGGCGACGACCGGGATTGGCTATAACGTCGATAAAGTCAAAGCGGTACTGGGTGAAAACGCGCCCGTCGATAGCTGGGACTTGATCCTCAAACCTGAAAATCTGGAAAAACTGAAAAGCTGCGGCGTCTCTTTCCTTGATGCACCGGAAGAAGTGTTTGCTACCGTGCTGAATTATCTCGGTAAAGATCCCAACAGCACTAAAGCAGATGATTACACCGGACCGGCAACCGATCTGCTGTTAAAGCTGCGCCCGAACATTCGTTATTTCCATTCATCTCAATACATTAACGACCTGGCAAACGGCGATATTTGCGTCGCTATCGGCTGGGCGGGCGATGTCTGGCAGGCGTCAAACCGCGCGAAGGAAGCAAAGAATGGCGTGAATGTCTCGTTCTCGATTCCGAAAGAAGGGGCGATGGCATTCTTTGATGTATTTGCCATGCCTGCGGATGCCAAAAATAAAGACGAAGCTTATCAGTTCCTGAATTACCTGCTGCGTCCGGATGTCGTAGCGCATATCTCTGACCATGTGTTCTATGCCAACGCGAACAAAGAAGCTACGCCGCTGGTAAGCGCGGAAGTGCGTGATAACCCCGGTATTTACCCGCCTGCGGATGTCCGTGCGAAGCTGTTCACTCTGAAAGTGCAGGATCCGAAAATCGACCGTGTGCGCACCCGCGCGTGGACCAAAGTGAAGAGCGGAAAATAATCCGCAGCCGTAGATGCCGGACGGGCGCACCACACCCGCCGGCAATTCGCACCATCAGGGTGCGCTTGCACACATTCAATGCCGGAGAGCAGCCGTGAATGACGCTATCCCTCGCCCCCAGGCGAAAACCCGTAAGGCGCTGACGCCGCTATTAGAAATCCGTAATCTGACTAAATCTTACGATGGTCAGCATGCGGTCGATGATGTCAGCCTGACCATCTATAAAGGCGAAATCTTCGCGCTGCTGGGCGCATCCGGCTGTGGCAAGTCCACGCTGCTGCGTATGCTGGCAGGTTTCGAACAACCTTCTGCCGGGCAGATTATGCTCGATGGCGTCGATTTGTCACAGGTGCCGCCTTACCTGCGCCCCATCAATATGATGTTTCAGTCTTACGCGCTGTTTCCGCATATGACCGTGGAACAGAACATCGCTTTTGGCCTGAAACAGGACAAACTACCGAAAGCGGAAATTGCCAGCCGGGTCAATGAGATGCTTGGGCTGGTGCATATGCAGGAGTTCGCCAAACGCAAACCGCACCAGCTTTCCGGCGGTCAGCGACAGCGTGTGGCGCTGGCCCGAAGCCTTGCCAAGCGCCCGAAACTATTACTGCTCGATGAGCCGATGGGCGCGCTGGATAAAAAGCTGCGTGACCGGATGCAGCTTGAAGTGGTGGATATTCTGGAGCGCGTCGGTGTGACCTGCGTAATGGTCACTCACGATCAGGAAGAGGCGATGACCATGGCGGGGCGCATCGCCATTATGAATCGTGGGAAATTTGTCCAGATTGGCGAGCCGGAAGAGATCTACGAGCATCCGACCACGCGCTACAGTGCTGAATTTATCGGTTCGGTAAACGTCTTTGAAGGTGTACTCAAAGAGCGTCAGGAAGATGGTCTGGTGCTTTATTCGCCGGGGCTGGTGCATCCACTGAAAGTTGATGTAGATGCTTCGGTGGTCGATAACGTGCCGGTGCATGTGGCGCTGCGTCCGGAAAAAATCATGCTTTGTGAAGAACCGCCCGCCAATGGTTGTAACTTCGCGGTGGGGGAGGTGATGCACATTGCCTATCTCGGCGATCTTTCGGTCTATCACGTTCGCCTGAAAAGCGGGCAGATGATCAGCGCCCAGCTACAAAATGCCCATCGTTATCGTAAAGGATTACCCACCTGGGGCGATGAAGTGCGCTTGTGCTGGGAAGTGGACAGTTGTGTGGTGCTGACGGTTTAAGGAGCAAAGATGAGTACACTTGAACCTGCTGCCCAGTCGAAACCGCCGGGCGGATTTAAGCTGTGGTTGTCGCAGCTGCAAATGAAGCATGGGCGCAAACTGGTCATTGCGTTGCCGTATATCTGGTTGATCTTGCTGTTTCTGCTGCCATTTCTGATCGTCTTTAAAATAAGTCTGGCGGAGATGGCGCGCGCTATTCCACCTTATACCGAACTGATGGAGTGGGCTGACGGGCAACTTTCCATCACCCTCAATCTTGGTAATTTCCTGCAACTGACTGACGATCCGCTCTATTTCGATGCATATCTCCAGTCGTTACAGGTAGCGGCGATTTCGACAATTTGTTGTTTACTGATCGGCTATCCGCTGGCGTGGGCGGTGGCGCACAGTAAGCCTTCGACCCGCAATATCTTATTGCTGCTGGTGATCCTGCCGTCGTGGACCTCGTTTCTGATCCGCGTTTATGCCTGGATGGGAATATTAAAAAATAACGGCGTGCTGAATAATTTTCTGCTGTGGCTGGGGGTTATCGACCAGCCGCTGACCATTCTGCATACAAACCTGGCCGTTTATATTGGCATTGTTTATGCCTATGTACCGTTTATGGTGCTGCCGATCTACACCGCCTTGATTCGTATTGATTATTCGCTGGTGGAAGCGGCACTGGATCTCGGCGCTCGACCGCTGAAAACATTCTTTACTGTGATCGTGCCGCTCACCAAAGGGGGTATTATTGCCGGATCGATGCTGGTTTTTATTCCGGCAGTGGGAGAGTTTGTAATCCCGGAGCTGCTCGGCGGTCCGGATAGCATCATGATCGGACGCGTGCTGTGGCAGGAGTTCTTTAACAACCGTGACTGGCCGGTGGCCTCGGCAGTGGCGATCATCATGTTGTTGCTGCTAATTGTGCCGATAATGTGGTTCCACAAGCATCAGCAAAAAAGCGTGGGAGAACACGGATGAATAATTTACCGGTGGTTCGTTCGCCCTGGCGAATTGTGATTTTGCTGTTGGGCTTCACCTTTCTCTACGCGCCAATGCTGATGCTGGTGATCTATTCATTCAACAGCTCGAAGCTGGTGACGGTGTGGGCCGGCTGGTCAACGCGCTGGTATGGCGAATTATTGCGCGATGACGCGATGATGAGTGCGGTTGGTTTAAGCCTGACAATAGCTGCCTGTGCGGCAACGGCGGCGGCGATCCTCGGGACGATTGCGGCGGTCGTGCTGGTGCGCTTTGGCAGGTTTCGCGGATCAAATGGTTTTGCCTTTATGATCACCGCGCCGCTGGTGATGCCAGATGTCATCACGGGCTTGTCGCTGTTGTTGTTATTCGTCGCACTTGCACATGCCATCGGCTGGCCTGCGGAGCGAGGCATGCTCACCATCTGGCTGGCGCATGTCACTTTCTGTACGGCTTATGTGGCAGTCGTTATTTCGTCGCGTCTGCGGGAGCTGGACCGTTCCATTGAAGAAGCAGCGATGGATCTCGGTGCGACGCCGCTGAAAGTGTTTTTCGTCATTACGCTACCGATGATCATGCCCGCGATCATTTCTGGCTGGTTACTGGCTTTTACTCTGTCGCTCGACGATCTGGTGATTGCCAGCTTTGTTTCCGGGCCAGGAGCCACCACGTTACCGATGCTGGTCTTCTCCAGCGTGCGGATGGGGGTGAATCCGGAAATCAACGCCCTGGCAACATTAATCCTCGGCGCAGTCGGAATTGTCGGATTTATCGCCTGGTATCTGATGGCGCGCGCAGAAAAACAGCGGATACGCGACATCCAGCGTGCAAGACGTGGCTGAAGACACTAAAATTTGCCAACCTGGCTACATAATGCCGCGCATGTCGCGGCATTGTTTTCATGGAAGACGAAACGTTGGGATTTTTTAAGAAAACATCTTCATCTCATGCTCGCCTGAATGTGCCTGCGCTGGTGCAGGTGGCGGCGCTCGCCATTATTATGATCCGTGGCCTCGACGTGCTGATGATTTTCAATACGCTGGGCGTGCGCGGTATTGGCGAGTTCATTCATCGCAGTGTACAAACCTGGAGTTTAACACTGGTCTTTTTAAGCAGCCTGGTGCTGGTTTTCATTGAGATCTGGTGTGCGTTTTCACTGGTGAAAGGGCGTCGCTGGGCGCGCTGGCTGTATCTGTTGACACAAATCACGGCCGCCAGTTATTTGTGGGCGGCTTCGCTGGGGTATGGTTATCCGGAGCTGTTCAGCATTCCCGGTGAATCAAAACGTGAAATCTTCCATAGTCTGATGCTGCAGAAGTTGCCGGATATGCTCATCCTGTTGCTACTGTTCGTTCCCTCGACCAGTCGGCGGTTCTTCCAGTTGCAATAATGTGTATAATCGTCGCCCCTGATGATGTGAAGGTCAATGTATGCAGTGCGCACTTTACGACGCGGGTCGCTGTCGTTCCTGTCAGTGGATAACGCAGCTGATTCCAGAGCAACTCTCCGCTAAAACCGCCGATCTTAAAAATCTGCTCGCCGACTTTTCGGTTGAGGAATGGTGCGAGCCGGTGTCAGGCCCGGAGCAAGGGTTTCGTAATAAAGCCAAAATGGTGGTGAGTGGTAGCGTTGAAAAACCACTGCTCGGTATGCTGCATCGCGACGGCACACCAGAAGACCTTTGCGATTGTCCGCTTTATCCCTCCTCATTTGCGCCCGTTTTTGCGGCGTTAAAACCGTTTATCGCCCGTGCGGGGCTAACCCCCTACAATGTGGCGCGTAAGCGTGGCGAACTGAAATACATTCTGCTGACTGAAAGCCAAAGTGATGGTGGCATGATGTTGCGCTTTGTACTGCGTTCCGAAACCAAGCTGGCACAACTGCGTAAGGCGCTGCCGTGGTTACAGGAACAACTGCCGCAGCTGAAAGTCATTACCGCCAATATTCAGCCGATACATATGGCGATTATGGAAGGGGAGACGGAGATTTATCTGAGCGAACAACAGGCGCTGGCTGAGCGTTTTAACGATGTGCCGCTGTGGATCCGTCCACAAAGTTTCTTCCAGACTAATCCGGTAGTCGCCAGCCAGCTGTACGCTACTGCGCGCGACTGGGTACGACAGTTGCCGGTTAAACATATGTGGGATCTGTTCTGTGGCGTGGGCGGCTTTGGTTTACACTGCGCGACGCCTGACATGCAGTTAACCGGGATCGAAATTGCGCCAGAGGCCATTGCCTGTGCGAAGCAGTCAGCTGCTGAACTGGGCTTAACGCGTTTGCAATTTCAGGCGCTGGACTCCACTCAGTTTGTCACCACTCAGGGAGAGGTGCCGGAGCTGGTGCTGGTTAACCCGCCGCGCCGAGGTATTGGTAAACCGCTGTGTGATTATCTTTCAACGATGGCTCCGCGTTTTATCATCTACTCCAGCTGTAACGCCCAAACGATGGCCAAAGATATCCGCGAACTGTCAGGTTATCGTATTGAACGGGTACAGCTTTTTGATATGTTCCCGCACACCGCGCACTATGAAGTGCTGACACTGTTGGTGAAGCAATAAAAAAGCCGCGGCTGCGGCTTCAGATTGCTGATAAGGTGCGCGTTGTTCATGTCGGATGCGGCGTGAGCGCCTTGTTCGGCCTACAAAATCGTGCTAAATCAATGCATTGCAGGGTAAATGTAGGCCTGATAAGCGTAGCGCATCAGGCAATCTTACTTTTGTCATCAGTCCCGATTACTGCGGGAACCACTGGTCATTGATTTTCTGATACGTACCATCTGCTTTAATCGCTGCCAGTGCGTTATTCAGTTTTTCCAGCAGGGCTTTATTATCCGGACGTACAGCGATGCCCAGACCGGTGCCGAAGTACTGCGGGTCGGTTACTTTCTCTGTTGCAACGCCCAGTTGTGGATTGGTTTTCAGCCATTCATTAACCACCGCTGTGTCACCAAATACCCCATCAATACGACCATTTTTCAGGTCGATAAAGGCATTTTGATAACTGTCATAGGAGACAGTTTTTACTTCCGGGTGTTGATCCTGAATATATTTCTGGTGCGTTGTACCGTTTTCCATCCCAATGCGTTTGCCTTTCAGGTCGGCAAACGTTTTGTAGGTATCTTTTTTGGCAATCACAACAGCTGAGTTTTCGTAGTAGGGCGTGGTAAATGATACCTGCTTGCTACGCTCCGGCGTGATATCCATACCGGAGATAACGGCGTCATATTTTCTGAATTTCAGTGACGGGATGAGGCTGTCGAAAGCGTGATTGGTAAAAGTACATTCTGCCTGCATCTGTTTGCATAACGCTTTTGCCAGGTCGATATCAAAGCCGACAATCTCATTATTAGCACCTATAGATTCAAAGGGAGGATAGGTCGCTGATACGCCGAAATTGATTTTCTCTGCCGCAGAAGCGCCGAATGCACAGGATGAAAGTAAAGCGGCAAGAACTAACTTTTTCATGATGGAACTCCCGTCTGTCAATCTTATGATTTTTGGCCGTGTCTGCGGCATGAGATAACAATGCCATTAAGTGAATTTATATGCAATAAATATGATTAAATAATTCGTAATGAATAAAAAAAGACGGACAACTTAGTGGGTTGCCCGTCTTTATTATATTAATCTATGCACTATGTATGCCGGATAAGGCGTACACGCCGCATCCGGCATAGGCACCGTGCTGGTGTCTGATGCGACGCTGGCGCGTCTTATCAGACCTACAAATCATCCGGCATCAGCATGCAGCCATGTCAATTCCGTCGCTCGAACGCCAGCGCTTTGCGCTCGATCAAACGCATCATCAGTGTCAGCAGGCCGTTGACGACCAGGTAAATAATCCCCGCCGCACCGAACACCATGACATCGTAAGTGCGCCCGTACAACAACTGGCTGTATCCCATCACTTCCATCAGCGTAATGGTGTAAGCCAGAGAGGTACTTTTGAACACCAGCACCACTTCGTTGGAATAAGAAGAGAGTGAGCGTTTAAAGGCATACGGCAGCAGGATCGCCAGCGTATCTTTTTTGCTCATCCCCAGGGCGCTACAGGACTGCCACTGACCTTCCGGGATTGCACGAATTGCACCGTAAAATAGCTGCGTGGTATACGCCGCACTGTTCAGCGACAACGCAATCAGCGCGCACAACCACGGTTCTGACAACAGATGCCACAGTGCCGGATACTCCTGCAATGTCGGGAACTGGCCTGGACCGTAGTAAATCAGGAAGATCTGCACCAACAGCGGCGTACCGGTAAACAGCGTGATATAGCCCCGCACCAGCCACACCAGTACCGGCGTTTTCAGCGTCAGGATGATGGTAAAAATCAACGCCAGAATTAGCGCCACAATCAGCGAGGCAATCGTCAGCGTCAGGCTGGTGTGCAGCCCTTTCATCAGTTCGGGTAAATACTCAAGCATCAGCCAGGCCTCCGCTCAAAACGTGTCGCGCGCAGGTCAATGCGTTTGAGAATGTACTGACTGAGCAGGGTAATCACCAGATAGATCGCTGCTGCCACAATGTACCAGGTAAATGGCTCCTGGGTACGAGTGGCGATGCTTTTGGTTTGCAGCATTAAATCATTCACACTTATCAAACTGACCAGCGCGGTATCTTTCAGCAGTACCAGCCACTGGTTACCGAGACCAGGCAGCGCATGACGCCACATCTGCGGCATCACCAGGCGGAAAAAGATAGCCGATTTCGACAGCCCCAGCGCCTGACCGGATTCCCACTGGCCCACCGGCACCGCTTTCAGTGCGCCACGCAGGGTTTGCGAGGCATAGGCGGCATACAGTAGCGACAGGGCGATAACCCCACACAGGAACGGGCTAACGTCGAAGTTCTCAATGTCCATCTGCACCGGGATCTGTACGATCCCAAGATTGATGGTGAAGCCATCCGAAAGCGTCAGCAGTAACTGCGAGGAGCCAAAATAGATAAACAGCACCACCAGAATTTCTGGCAGACCGCGCAGAATCGTCACCAGTGCTGAACCTACCCACGCGACAGGACGCCATTTTGCTGACTCCCACACCGCAAAGAACATCGCCAGCGCCAGTCCGACAATCAATGCACAAACGGCAAGGCCGACGGTCATCCCGGCGGCGCTTGCTAAAGGAAAAAATTCATTCATCAGGTATTACTTCTGGAACCATTTGTTGTAGATGGTTTCGTAAGTGCCATCTTTCTTCACTTTTTCCAGCGCAGTGTTGAATTTCTGCTGCAGTTCAGTGTTGCCCTGACGTACCGCGATGCCGAGGCCAGTACCGAAGTAATCTTTATCGGTCACTTTGTCGCCGACAGCCGCCAGTTTCGGGTTATCTTTCAGCCATTCGGTTACCACTGCGGTGTCACCAAAAACGCCGTCGATACGACCGTTTTGCAGATCGAGTTTCGCGTTCTGGTAGCTATCATAAGGAACCGTGGTGATTTCCGGATGTTTATCCATAATGAATTTCTGGTGCGTCGTCCCGTTCTGAACGCCGACTTTTTTGCCTTTCAGCTGATCAACGCTGGTGTATTTACCTTGTTGACCCACAAACAGGGCAGAGTTGTCATAGTACGGCGTGGTAAACAGCACCTGCTTTTCACGCTCCGGGGTGATATCCATACCAGCCATCACCGCGTCTACGCGACGGAATTTCAGGCTTGGGATCAGGCTGTCAAACGCCTGGTTAGAGAAAGTGCAGGTCGCATCAATCTCTTTACACAATGCCTGCGCCAGGTCGACGTCAAAACCAACGATCTGGTTGTTTGCATCCATTGATTCAAACGGAGGATAGGAGGCTTCGGTGGCAAAACGAATAGTTTCGGCAGCTGTGGCGGAAAGACTAAAACCTGCAATTAACGCGGCAATCAGAACTTTTTTCATTGTTGTTATCCCGAATCTTAGTGAGAGAGATAGTTTTTAAATGCTTCGGTTTGCGGCTTGGTAAAGCAGCGCGCGTCGCCTTGTTCTACGATGTGACCATTTTCCATATACACCACACGGCTGGCGGTTTTACGCGCCACTTCCACTTCGTGGGTGACGATCACCTGGGTAATATTGGTTTCTGCCAGCTCACGAATGATGCTGACGATTTGTGCCGTAATTTCCGGGTCCAGCGCGGCGGTCGGTTCATCGAACAGCAGTACCTGCGGTTCCATCATTAACGCACGCGCAATAGCAACACGCTGCTGCTGACCACCAGAAAGATGCAGCGGATAGCGATCACTGAAAGGTTTCAGGCGCAGACGTTCCAGCAATTTTTCTGCACGGGCCAGCGCCTGATCTTTACTCAATCCCAGTACACGGCAGGGCGCTTCAATCAGGTTTTGCTGCACGGTGAGGTGCGGCCACAGGTTGTATTGTTGAAACACCATACCGACGTTACGACGCAGATCG
Organism: Escherichia sp. MOD1-EC6021; assembly: GCF_002965245.1. Classification (NCBI taxonomy): domain Bacteria; kingdom Pseudomonadati; phylum Pseudomonadota; class Gammaproteobacteria; order Enterobacterales; family Enterobacteriaceae; genus Escherichia; species Escherichia sp. MOD1-EC6021. The sequence goes on from NZ_PTRU01000003.1 coordinate 93,772, forward strand.
CGAATCGCTTTGTCTGAGGGCGTTTTAGTGAAATCGAAATGGTTGCCTGCAATGTTGAGCGTACCGGAGCGCGGCATCTCAAGCAGATTGAGTACACGCAGCAGCGAGCTTTTACCCGCGCCACTGGGGCCAAGTAACACCAGCGTTTCGCCCTGTGGGCAATCCAGCGTGATATCGAACAGCGCCTGATGCGCGCCGTAAAAGCAATTAATGCCGTTTAATTGAATACTCATTGACACTCGTATACTGGCAGTCTGATAGCTATTGAGGTCGAAGATAGTACCTTTGACAGAATAATTATGCAATATTTCTGCTTTAAAAGTTAAAAGCAAAGCGCATTATTCACTAAACATAGCACAAAATAACGGGCGCGGTGGGCGGCGAGCATAAATGTCGGCATTCCTCGCGAAATGCCGGACAATTTACGGGGGTTATTGGTTGATCAAGGCGTTAGCGATTCTCGATTGACTGACGGAGTGTACCTGCTGTGGCATGAACGCTGCCGCCTAAGTAGCGCACATCGTCAATCACCCAACACTGGCCTTCCTGAATCATTAGCACTTCATCCTGCCAGCCCTGGTCACCCTGTTTGAGATCCACGCGCAAAGGAATGTTACGGGCATCACGATTAGGGATAGTAGATGCACTGGCAACGTGGGCGCTGTCTGGCAAGGTGGTTCGACTGGAGAACGGATCGCTGCTTAACAATTCACGATGACTATTATCGCGGCTGGCATCGCTAAGTAGGGTTGCCAGTTTGTCACTCAAATAGGGGCGCAGAGCGGTAATGTCATTGCTGCGATGTTGAATGCGGTAGTCATAGAATTGTTGAGCCACGCTGTCAGGTCCACCCTGGACACAGGAACCGGTGCGGGGGCCGTTATCTTTATAAGCTGGCGTGACGGTGGTACAGGCACTCAGCAGCAGTGCACATGGAATAAGTAGAGATAGTGAACGGTAGCGCATAATCATTTCCTTATTGGCTTGCTTTCTGCGTCACACTATGACCAAAAACAATCAGATTATTTAATACATTGTTTTTTATACAATTCTGAAACAATCTGAAGACCCGATTAGGCTTAAGTCCATTGCTGGCTCCCCATTCAAGGTTGATCGTAGCTGACTTACTTAAATTACCCAAACAATAGACAGTGTAAACCATTTGTGAGGCTGAGCGTGTTATAAGACTGAAATGATCATTTAAGGTAAATATGATAGTTCTGAAACGCTGGTATAAATCCTGCTGTAGAAGTTAAGAGCATCTGCAGGAAGCCAGTTGCACATTTATAACGCATGATAGGTGACCAAGATTCATTTCTATTATTGACAAAATTTTAACATATGATGATAGGCCCTAAGATTAAGATGATTGCAAAAATCACAATGTATGTTTGAAATGAGCGAAATTTGATAGTCCCAACTTTAACTTTCGATAATATTATTTTTGTTACGGTTGTGAGTGAAGAATATAATCTTATTAAGCTAATGGATTTGAGTTAAGAATAATATAATTTTTTTCAATGCGCCATTAATTAATATGAATATAGAATGTGTTGTGACTTTATGTTTATAAATCACAGGGAGTACAGTGGGTTATTGTTTTTTTTGGGTGATTTTTATATGATAAATAATGTCTCTGAACAATCGTCATCATTTCTAAGCACACAACCGAATCAAAGTGATAATCTCATGGCCTCGCTGAGGGAATTTTTTACCATATTAAAATCCAGTCATAAGGATGAGTTATCTACATGGGACACCATCTACTTGAATCTAGTATTAGTAATAAATGCTGATAGTGAAACTATTAAAAATGATATGTCGCTCGGTAACATTATTTATTCAGCAAATAATTATTTTAATTCTTTTTTTAGTAGTGCTTTCGAAACTGGTACTAAAACATACCTTGGTACATCACAAAACAATGAAGTTGAAATAAAAATTGGCAATGAAAGAATCACCATTGGGGTGCGAAATAAAGTCAGCGGAAAAATGGAAAGACAAGAATTTCTTTTTCCTCTGCATTACGAAAATAAACTGCAATGTGAATTGGAGAAGAATTTTACTATTGATTCTTATCCATTGTTATATAGGTATACCCTTGGTTGTAAGATCGCGAATGCGATCTTTGAAAAAGTATACAATCGAATTGTATTTAATAAGGAACAATATATAACAATTATAAAAGACGCATTTATTCATTTCTATGATTATAGCAGGCGATATACAATGAGTGAGGATATCGACAAAGAGTCCGTTATAAATACCATTGCATTGATGAGCACCTTTTGTAACAGTGATAATACATCAGGCGAAATTTTCAGTGATGATATTGCTCTTGAAGACTCATCTGAACCTGACCTAAATGTAGAACATACAATAACACTTGGTTTTGCTAATGACGATCTTAAGTTTAATCCAATTACTTATTCGGAAGTATTAACACGATTTTACGCCTTTCAAAATATTGTATTGAATCTGTGTCCGGAAATGCATTCATCGCATTACAACGATATTTGTAGTGTAAGTGTGGATATGACAAAAGGCAAGCAATGCATGATTCACTTGATGGTCAATGAAGAGGTTTTCATGTCTCTTCCAACCCCTATCACAACTATGGCACGTGAACATGATAGTAATTTAGTCAATCTAAAAACGCTACTCAATGATGGTTGTTTTATTAAATATAGTCATTTTGATGCTGTGGGTTTAATGAAGAAAAACTTAAATCATCTGTATTTATCACATTCTCTTTTAAATGAAAGTATATTGAAGGGATGTTGTTTTGAGAACGGCAGTTTAGGTGATGTTAAGATAACAAATAGTAATTTAACGAAAAACGTATTCAGTAACTTTACGTTTAGAGCGACTAAAATTAATAATGTAAATGCTCATTCTTCAAAATTTGTCCATTGCCATTTTTACAGTGTTGATATGATAAGAGTTAATCTCTATAAATGTCTTTTTCATGAGTGTAGTATGCATGATGTCAAGATAAGACCATGGTTACCAGTAAAATGGACAAAAGAATTAATAAATGATTATTTGTATGGTTGTTTACTATCACTGTACTCTATCTGTGTAAGGGATATATTTAATATGACCGTTGGGAATAACGTAAAGGTTGCAGCGGATGCTTTCATTGAAATCCTTTACTCTCTAAAGAATAAATATTGTATTAAGCTATTAAGCGCTCAGGATCGGGCATTTATTTACGAATTTGCAAAAATGATCTTTGCTTATATTAATGATAGAAGCCTTGAGGTTACATTACTTTCATGTTTTGCGGAGACCGATCAAACAAGAATTCAGAGGTATATTCCTCAGCCTCAAGATGCGGAAAAATTTTGGAATAATTTACAATATAAGGTGACTCTTCCCATTCATTAATGTTGCAGGTACAACATAATATAGCAGGTCAGCGCTATCCCATAATGAAACCAATATCGGGTTAGGAGACGGGTAATCGTAAAGGCATATGCGCTTATTTTTGACACAATGAGATGATTTCCTAAACTGATCAAAACCTTCTTCCCAACATGGCATATCAGCCCGATAATGCTTTGAGATCGAAGGATTAGCAAACAAGGAGATCGATCATGCAATTTTCTACAACCCCAACTCTGGAAGGCCAGACCATCGTTGAATATTGCGGTGTGGTGACAGGCGAAGCGATTTTAGGTGCCAATATTTTCCGTGATTTCTTTGCCGGTATCCGCGATATCGTTGGCGGACGCTCCGGGGCTTATGAAAAAGAATTGCGTAAAGCGCGGGAGATTGCCTTTGAGGAACTTGGTGAGCAGGCGCGGGCGTTGGGGGCCGATGCCGTAGTCGGTATTGATATCGACTACGAAACGGTCGGGCAAAACGGCAGTATGCTGATGGTTAGCGTCAGCGGTACGGCGGTGAAAACACGTCGATGAGAAGAGTCTTCTGGCTGGTCGCCGCTGCTTTGTTACTTGCAGGGTGTGCAGGCGAAAAAGGCATTGTCGAGAAAGAGGGATACCAGCTTGATACCCGACGCCAGGCGCAGGCGGCGTATCCGCGCATTAAAGTGCTGGTGATCCACTACACCGCAGATGATTTTGATAGCTCGCTGGCGACACTGACCGATAAACAGGTCAGCTCGCATTATCTGGTCCCTGCTGTGCCACCGCGATACAACGGTAAACCGCGCATCTGGCAACTGGTGCCGGAACAGGAACTGGCCTGGCATGCGGGGATTAGCGCCTGGCGCGGGGCAACACGCCTTAACGACACCTCTATTGGCATTGAGCTGGAAAACCGTGGCTGGCAAAAATCATCCGGAGTGAAATATTTTGCCCCGTTTGAACCGGCACAGATACAGGCGCTCATCCCCCTGGCGAAAGATATTATTACCCGTTATCACATCAAGCCGGAAAACGTGGTGGCACATGCGGATATTGCGCCGCAGCGAAAAGACGATCCAGGACCGTTATTTCCGTGGCAGCAACTGGCGCAGCAGGGGATTGGTGCCTGGCCGGATGCGCAGCGGGTGAACTTTTACCTTGCCGGGCGTGCGCCGCACACGCCAGTAGATACCGCGCCATTGCTGGAACTGTTGGCGCGCTATGGTTATGACGTTAAACCTGATATGACACCGCGCGAGCAGCGGCGCGTGATTATGGCGTTCCAGATGCATTTTCGCCCGACGTTATACAACGGCGAAGCGGATGCAGAAACTCAGGCGATTGCCGAAGCGTTGCTGGAGAAATACGGTCAGGATTAGCGGGGCAGTTTCCCGTGATCGCGCAGCCAGGCAGCAGTTTTCTCAATGCCTTCATCCAGAGTGATGACTGGCTGATAGCCTAATTCTTCCTGTGCACGCGTCATATCCAGCGTAAAGTCAAAATTCAACTTGGAGACGCCGTAGTGGGTCAGCGGCGGCTCTTTTGCTGACTTGCGACCTAAACGCTCCATGCTGCGGGCGATCATGTCCAGCATCGGGTAAGGCACCGAGCGAATACGGCAATCAATATTCAACTCGTCGATAAGTTTTTGCACGATGCTGCGTAGAGTGCGATGCTCGCCGTTGGTAATGTTATATGCTCGCCCGGAAGGCAGCTTATCGCAGGCTTCCTGACTTGCCAGCCACATGGCGTGCACGGCATTTTCATAGTACGTCATATCGACCAGCGCACTGCCGCCGTGTGGTAACAGAATGCTGCCGTAGTGGTGCATCATATGCGCCAGACGGGGAATAAAGACTTTATCGTGTGGCCCGAACAGACTTTGTGGGCGTAAAATAGTAAAGCGTGTTTGTGGATTCGCCTGCGAAAGCATATTGATCACTTCTTCGCTGGCCGCTTTGCTGCGGGCAAACTCGTTAGCGAAGCGGTGAGGGCGAAAATCTTCTTTAATATCGCGATGGTGGTGATAATCGAAGTACAGGGAGGGGGAAGAGATATGAATAAAGTTACGTACTCCCCAGGCGACAGCCCATTCACCCAGACGGCGAGTGGCGCGAACGTTAGCCAGATCGAAAGCCTGTTGTGTCCCCCACGGAGAGGTAAAGCTGGAGCAGTGCCACAACGTATCAATGCCTGCGAGCATCACTTTAGCTTGTGATGAGACCAGCTCGGTCAGATCCGCCGGAACAAACTCTGCGCCCATTTTTTCCAGCAATTTACCCATTGCCTCGTTGCGACCGGTCGCACGCACGCTGATGCCTTTCTGGCATAAAAACTCTACCGCGTTTCGACCTAAGCCGCTGGTGGCGCCGGTAACCAGTACCTTCATATCAATCCACTGTTGTTGAGAAAATGACGTGCGCATTCTTCCGTGATTTCCCCCTTGATGCAATGGGAAACATGAAAGAATAACGCAGGTTTTGTCGATTAATCTGTGCTTTGTTCTGCCAGTCTGGCGATTCGTTTTGCCATTCCGCGAAAAATAAACAGATGCGCGGGGATCATCAGTAACCAGTAAAACAGCCCCGGCATACCGTGCGGATGCCAGAATGCGCGAACATCGATAGTACGATAGTCACCTTTATCTTCCAGGGTAAAACACAGTCGTCCCAGCCCCGGCGCTTTCATGCCAAATAACAGCGTAAGTTGTTTTTCCGGTTCAACGACAATCACTTTCCAGCTATCCACCGCATCTCCGGTCTGCAAATATTCACGCTCCGGGCGGCCTTTCGCCAGCTTATGACCGATCGCGCGGTCCATCAACGCCCGGGTTTGCCACAAAATATTGCCAAAGAAATAACGCTCTTGACCGCCGATTTGATTCACCACCTGCCATAAAGCCGCAAGGCTGGCGGACGTTTTAACGGTAAACCCCGCCTGTTTGGCGAAATAACCGTACTCCGGTCGCCAGCGGGCAAAGGCCTGAGCGTCGTATCCCCAGTCGCTGGAGTTGACCAGCTTTTCTTCTTCTTTCAGGGTGCGACGTACCGCGTCATCGAAAGCGATCAGCCGTTGTGGGATGAGTGCACGTAGCGCGGTGTCATCCGCCAGCAGATCATGTTTCAGCCCCTGAATCAACGCTTTGGCGGTGGTTGACGGTACGGAAGTAATCACATTGAGAAACCACACCGAAATCCAGCGGGTGGGAAAGGGGATGGGGATTAACCAGCGGCGCTTACCGCTCACCGCCATAAAATGTTCAAACTGTTGCTGATAACTGAGCACCTCTGGTCCGGCGGCTTCGAAGATGCGGTGTTCGCTGGCCGGATGATCTAACAGCGCCACCAGATAGTGCAGCAAGTTTTCCAGCGCGATGGGCGTGGTGCGTGAACGAACCCAGCGTGGCGGCGTTAACACTGGCAGGTTGTACACCATATCGCGCATGACTTCGAACGCCGCTGAACCTGCGCCAACGATAATTCCGGCACGCAATTCGGTCACCGGAACACCCGCTTCACGAAGAATATCCGCCGTAGCCTGACGGGCGCGCAGATGGTCCGACTGCTCGTGAGGCGGGGCCTGCAATGAACTGAGAAAGATTAATTGTTTAACCGGTGCTTCGCGCAGCGCATCGCGGACGTTAAGAGCCACCTGGCGCTCCTGAGCGATAAAATCGCCGCCTTCGCCCATGCTGTGCACCAGAAAATAGACGGTATCGATATTCTGCAACAGGGCCGGAAGGTTATCCGGCCAGCTGAGATCGACTTTATGGCAACTGACGTTTGCCAGTTGCAGCTTTTCAAGCCTGTCGACGTGACGTGCCGCCGCCAGGATCTGATGCCCTTGTTGGCTAAGCGCGTGCACCAGATGCTGACCAATGTAGCCACTGGCACCGAGAACTAAAATGCGTTGCGGCACGTCTCTCTCCTTAACGCGCCAGGAAAGCGCGCCAGTGGGCTGCGACTTCTGCCAGTTGTTCACGCGAGACATCGAGATGGGTTACCAGGCGGACAATCGGCGAGGCGTTAATCAGTATGTTTCTCGCTTTCATGTATTCGCCTAATGCGGCAGCATTTTCTTGTCCGACGCGGACAAACAGCATATTGGTGTCCTGGCGCATGACATCCGCGCCTGCTTCACGCAGTTGCTCCGCCATCCAGGCGGCGTTATCGTGGTCTTCCTGCAAGCGTGCAACGTTATTTTTCAGCGCATACATTCCGGCGGCGGCCAGAATCCCGGACTGGCGCATCCCGCCGCCAGTCATTTTCCGCCAGCGGATGGCGCGTTTAATGTAATCACGATTACCGACAAGTAATGAACCGACTGGCGTACCAAGACCTTTCGACAGACAAATGGTGAACGAATCACAATATTGCGTGATCTCTTTCAGTTCGCAGCCGTAAGCCACCACGGCATTAAAGATGCGCGCACCGTCAACATGCAGTGCCAGATTGCGCTCGCGAGTAAATTCCCATGCTTCTTTCAGGTATTCCCGCGGCAGCACTTTTCCATTGTGGGTGTTTTCCAGACTGAGTAATTTGGTGCGGGCGAAATGGATATCGTCGGGTTTGATTTTCATCGCCACTTTATCCAGCGGTAGCGTACCGTCGGCGTCAGCATCGATGGGTTGCGGCTGAATACTGCCCAGCACCGCTGCGCCACCGGCTTCAAACAGATAGTTATGCGCGGCCTGACCGACAATATACTCTTCGCCGCGTTCGCAGTGACTGAGCAGAGCGACCAGGTTGGCCTGAGTGCCGGTAGGCAGAAAAATGGCGGCTTCTTTCCCGGAAAGCTCTGCCGCATAGTCCTGCAGAGCATTAACGGTAGGGTCGTCTCCGTAAACGTCGTCCCCAACCGGGGCGGCCATCATTGCTTCGAGCATGGCGCGGCTCGGTCGGGTAACGGTATCACTGCGTAAATCAATCATGGCATGTCCTTATTTATGACAGGAAATGCCACCCTTTTTACCTTAGCCAGTTCGTTTTCGCCAGTTCGATCACTTCGTCACCGCGTCCGCTGATGATTGCGCGCAACATATACAGGCTAAATCCTTTGGCCTGTTCGAGTTTGATCTGCGGCGGAATGGCTAACTCTTCTTTCGCGACTACCACATCCACCAGCACCGGGCCGTCGATGGAAAAGGCGCGTTGCAAGGCTTCATCGACTTCAGCGGCTTTTTCTACGCGGATGCCCGTAATACCGCACGCTTCAGCGATACGGGCAAAGTTGGTGTCGTGCAGTTCGGTGCCGTCTGTCAGGTAGCCTCCGGCTTTCATCTCCATCGCTACAAAGCCCAGCACGCTGTTGTTAAAGACGATAATTTTCACTGGCAGCTTCATTTGTACCACTGAGAGAAAATCGCCCATCAACATACTGAAACCACCATCACCGCACATGGCGACCACCTGACGTTCTGGCTCTGTCGCCTGAGCACCCAGCGCCTGCGGCATGGCGTTGGCCATTGAACCGTGGTTAAACGAACCTAACAGGCGGCGCTTGCCGTTCATTTTCAGATAACGCGCCGCCCATACCGTTGGTGTGCCGACATCACAAGTGAAAATGGCGTCATCGGCAGCAAAATGGCTAATTTGCTGCGCCAGATATTGCGGGTGAATGGCTTTCTCACTCGGTTTAGCTAAATCGTCCAGCCCTTTGCGGGCATCGCGGTAATCTTCCAGCGCTTTATCCAGAAATTTTCGATCGGTTTTTTCTTCCACTAAAGGCAGCAATGCACGCAGAGTCGATTTGATATCACCGACCAGTGCCATATCCACCTTACTGTGCGCGCCGATGCTGGCCGGGTTGATATCAATCTGAATAATTTTGGCATCGGTCGGGTAGAACGCACGGTAGGGGAATTGGGTGCCGAGCAGCACTAACGTGTCGGCGTTCATCATGGTATGAAAACCTGACGAGAAGCCGATTAATCCCGTCATTCCGACATCATACGGATTATCGTATTCGACATGTTCTTTACCGCGCAGGGCATGAACAATAGGCGCTTTAATTTTTCCGGCAAACTCGACGAGCTCTTTATGCGCCCCCGCGCAGCCGCTACCGCACATCAGGGCGATATTGCTTGAGTAACGCAGCAGTTGCGCCAGTTTGCGTAACTCTTCCTCTTCTGGGGTGACGACTGGTTGTGGCGCATGATACCAGTGCGTGGTTGCCCCTTCCGGTGCCGGTTTTAACGCCACGTCGCCCGGTAACACGACAACGGAAACGCCACGGTTTAGCACCGCTTTACGCATAGCAATCGCCAGCACTTGTGGGATCTGCTCCGGGCTGGAAACCAGCTCGCAATAATGGCTACATTCGCGGAATAACTCTTGCGGGTGGGTTTCCTGGAAATAGCCGCTGCCAATTTCGCTGGAAGGGATATGAGCGGCAATTGCCAGTACCGGAACGTGATTACGGTGACAATCGAACAAACCGTTGATTAAGTGCAGGTTGCCAGGTCCGCATGATCCGGCGCAGACCGCCAGTTCCCCGCTAAGTTGGGCTTCAGCGCCAGCGGCAAAGGCCGCCACTTCTTCATGACGGGTGGACATCCACTCTATGGTGCCCATGCGATTAAGACTGTCGCTAAGACCGTTCAGAGAGTCGCCCGTGACTCCCCAAATGCGTTTTACCCCTGCTGATTCGAGTGTTTTGGCGATATAAGCTGCAACCGTTTGTTTCATGGTTCTCCATCTCCTGAATGTGATAACGGTAACAAGTTTAGTTCATCTGACGGAGGGGGATGGGGTGGGAGAAAAATGAGGCACTAACGGTTAAACTGCCCGATGACAGGTATATCATCGGGCATAATACGATTATGCGAGAACCAAATCCCCCTGCGGATGGCAGGAGCAGGCCAGTACATAACCTTCTGCGATTTCGGCGTCGGTCAGCGTCATTGTGCTACTCACCGTATATTCACCGGAAACCACTTTCGTCTTACAGCAGCCGCAAACACCTGCACGGCAGGCGGCGACAACCGGAACTTTGTTGCTTTCCAAAGCCTCCAGCAGTGTGGTGCCAACAGGTGCGTAAAATTCTTGCGCCGGTTGCAGTTTGGTGAATTTCAGACCGCTGGTTGCTGCTTCCGCCACTGGCGTAAAGAACTTCTCTTTAAAGAAACGCGTCACGCCGAGCGCTTTCACTTCCTGTTCTACCCAATCCATATACGGAGCCGGGCCACAGGTCATTACAGTACGCGAGGCTAAATCAGGAACGCGGGCCAGCAGTTCGCGAGTCAGGCGTCCGGCAACGAATCCCTCGGTAACATTATTTTCCGCCACCAGTGTCACCGGGTAATTACGCCACTCATCCGCGAAAATGACATCCTGCGGCGTACGCACGTTGTAGATCACCTGCACATCAGCCTGCGGACGGTTTTTCGCCAGCCAGCGACGCATCGACATAATCGGCGTGACGCCGCAGCCGGCCGCCAGCAACAGGAATTTATCTTCTGCTTTATCGTCGCAGGTAAATTCCCCCATCGCGTCCGAAAGCCAGAGGTAGTCACCGCGTTTTACATCGCGGGTCAGCCACTGGGAACCGACACCGTCATCAATCCGCCGCACGGTCAGAGTGATGTAATCACTCACGCCTGGTGTGGAGGAAATGGTGTAAGCACGCAGCGTTTCCGCTGAGTTACGCACGCTGACCAGCGCATATTGCCCGGCGCGATACGGGTAGTAATCGTGGCAAATCAGGGAAATCGTCCACACATCCGGCGTTTCTTGCGTAATGTGATGAACCTGCATCCGCCACGGGCATTGATTGGTTGGCATCGTCATCGACAAACTCCTTACGCGCTCAACAGTTGCTTCATGTCTTCTTCAACAGTGGTGATAGAACGTAGGCCGAATTTCTCGTTCAGTACCGCCAGCAGGTCTGGCGTCAGGAAGCCAGGTGCAGTCGGGCCGGTAACGATATTTTTCACGCCCAGAGAAAGCAGCGTCAGCAGAATAACAATCGCTTTTTGTTCGAACCAGGAGAGTACCAGCGACAACGGCAGATCGTTGACACCGCAGCCCAGTTTTTCTGCCAAAGTGACAGCCAGAATAATCGCTGAGTAAGCATCGTTACATTGACCAGCATCTACCAGACGCGGCAGACCTTCGATATCGCCGAACTCAAGTTTGTTAAAGCGATATTTACCGCAGGCGAGAGTCAGGATCAGGCAGTCATCTGGTACGCTGGTGGCGAAATCGGTGAAGTAGTGGCGCTCGCCGCGTGCGCCGTCACAGCCACCGAGCAGGAAGATATGACGCAGTTTTTCACGGCTCACCAGATCAATCAGCGTATCCGCCGCGCCAAGCAGCGTCTGACGACCAAAGCCCACGGTAATCAGGTGCGGAATTTCGCTGTACGGGAAGCCCGCCATTTGTTGCGCCTGGGCGATGACTGCTGAGAAATCATCACCATCCAGATGACGCACACCCGGCCAGCCAACGATGCTGCGGGTCCAGATACGATCGTCATAAGCCCCTACGGTTGGGTCGATGATGCAGTTCGAGGTCATCACGATAGGTCCAGGGAAGCGAGCGAACTCTACTTGCTGATTCTGCCAGCCGCTGCCGTAGTTACCGACCAGATGCTTGAATTTACGCAGCTCCGGGTAGCCGTGGGCAGGCAGCATTTCGCCGTGGGTGTAGACATTAACACCCGTGCCTTCGGTCTGTTCCAGCAAGTTGTAGAGATCTTTGAGATCGTGACCGGAAATCAGAATGCATTTACCCGCCGTCGCTTTGACGTTGACCTGAGTTGGCGTCGGGTGACCGTATTTACCTGTTTCGCCTGCGTCCAGAATGCTCATCACTTTGAAGTTCATCTGGCCGATTTCCATGGAGCACTCGAGAAGTGCGTTCATATCGGCAGGCCAGGTACCCAGCCATGCCATGATTTTATGGTACTGGGCGTAAATATCGTTGTCATATTGACCGAGAACGTGCGCGTGTTCCATATAGGCGGCAGCACCTTTCAGGCCATACAGGCAGAGCAGACGCAGGCCGAGAATGTTTTCGCCAATCGCCGCTTTATCTTTATTGGGAGTAAATTCCGCCGCCTGACGTTGCAGCTCGCCGAGATCGTCACTCACCAGTTGCAGGTCAGCCATCGGGTTATCGACGCGGGCGTTGGCATCTACAGCCAGGCACTGTGCTTTCAGCGCCTCACGCAGGGCAATTGCTTCACGGGCGTAGCCGACAATACGCGGAGAATCGAAATTAACGTTGGTCAGGGTTGAGAAAAATGCGCGCGGCGCGAAGCTGTCAACGTCATGGTTGATGATGCCGTATTCACGCGCTTTTACCGCCCAGGCTGAAAGCCCTTGCAGCGCCGCGATGAGTAAATCCTGAAGGTCAGAGGTTTCCGCCGTTTTACCACACATCCCCTGCGCGTATGAGCAGCCGTTTCCTGCCGGAGTACGGATAGTTTGTTCACATTGCACACAAAACATGATCACACCTTTTAAAGTTATATTTAATATACATGTTTAAGGTTAAGACGCTTAACGCGGGGATAAAAGGGATTTTTCATGCAACTTTAAGGGAGATTGATTTAGCGCAATTTTGGCGGCAGGGATCTACCGCCAGAGAGGTATTATGCAGAGAAAAAGGCGATGAGGATCGGCACTAACAGGCTAAGAATAAAACCGTGAACAATCGCCGCCGGGACCATATCCAGTCCGCCAGTACGTTGAAGAACGGGCAGTGTGAAATCCATCGACGTCGCACCGCATAAGCCCAGTGCAGTAGAGCGGCTACGGCGAATCAGCCCAGGGATCAACATAATAGCAAGCAGCTCACGGGCCAGATCATTAAAAAACGCCGCGCTCCCGATTACCGGACCAAAAGATTCGGTCAATAAAATACCGGAAAGAGAATACCAGCCGAAACCGGAAGCCATTGCCAGCGCGGTATTGATGGGAAGATCAAGAATAAAGGCGTTAATTAAACCACCAATTAAAGAACTGGCCACCACCACCACAGCGACAATCATTCCCCGGCGATTAAGGACAATCTGCTTTAAGGTCATGCCATTATTGCGCAACTGAATACCGACGAGGAAAAGTAGCAGAATTAACGTGTATTCGCTGGCTTCCGTAGCGTGTTGTAAGAAACCTAATCCGCTAAGGCCAATAGCAAAGCCAATCACCACCACACCGCAGAGCTTGAGGGACTCCAGCGCCATCGCAATACGTGACGGGAGTTTTTCTTGCTGATGGTGGTTGCGCCACGGTAGGCCTCGCTCCAGCCACATCAGGGCGGCAATATTACACAGTAAAATAACGGTAATACTGACGGCGGAATAATGCAGAATCGCCAACAGGTTACTGGCGAGGTTATCGAGAAACGCCAGACTGATACCCATAAAAAAGAGAATGAGGTAAACCATCCAACTTAATAGCTGATTAATAACTTTTAATGCAGCTTTTTGGCGAAGCGGAATGAGGTAACCCACAATCAGGGGAACCAGAATGATTAACAGCCCAGAAAACATGAAAAACCAGTCCTTGCAAAGAAAGAAGTCGAAATGCGCGATGACACACTACTGAAAGCGGAAGGACGAGTAAAGTTGCAATTAAAAGGAAATGTTATGCATAAGGATCGGTAGGGTATTCATTTTCATTTAAAGATATTCTTGCGCTTTAATTACAAACCGCACCGGTGTTGGTGGCGTCAAAATCGCCGAGGTGTTCCCTGAAGGCCGGGGCAGCCCACATGGATGTGGGCTGAGGGCGCGTTTTACCGGGATGTTACCTCGCGCCCGACCCGGTAGCCGCAAGGGATAAGTCGAGGGCACCGCGCAGCGGCGATTTTGTTCGCCAGAGCCCGGGGGTGCAGGGGGCGGCGGCGATTGGCCGCCCCCTGCGCCAGTGACTATATGTGGCTTAACACATCAAGGAGCGCAACAGGAAGATGAATCAATATATTTAAAAAAGGCCTGACATTGCGCCAGGCCTTCTGCGTTAATTAATTACGCTTTTCCAGCAGAGTCCGGTAAATCAGACCACCGATAATGCCGCCGACAATTGGCACCACCCAGAAGAACCACAGTTGTTCTAACGCCCAGCCGCCCTGGAAGATGGCAACCGCAGTACTGCGCGCCGGGTTAACGGAAGTGTTAGTCACCGGAATACTGATTAAGTGAATCAGCGTTAATGCCAGACCAATGGCAATTGGCGCAAAACCCGCCGGAGCGAATTTGTCGGTTGCGCCGTGGATCACCAGCAAGAAACCTGCACTCAATACCAGTTCAACTACCAGCGCGGAAAGCATGGAATAACCGCCTGGTGAATGCTCGCCATAACCGTTAGAAGCAAAACCGCTGGCTGCCGCGTCAAATCCCGTTTTACCACTGGCAATTAAATACAGCAGCGCCGCTGCAACAATACCGCCGACAACCTGGGCAATTACGTAGCCAACGACTTCTTTTGCCGGAAAACGTCCGCCAGCCCATAAGCCAATAGTGACCGCCGGGTTAAAATGACCACCAGAAATATGACCAACAGCGAAGGCCATCGTCAGAACGGTTAAACCGAATGCCAGCGCCACGCCGGCAAAACCAATGCCTAATTCCGGGAAGCCTGCGGCCAGTACGGCACTACCACAGCCACCAAAAACAAGCCAGAAAGTACCAAAACATTCAGCTGCTAATTTTCTGAACATATCCACCTCAATTAAAAATTGACCCTGTGAAAAATATGGTCGTTTTATAGGGTCGTCGTAAAAAAGTGACGACGGAAATAATGCGCGGCTATTTTAAAAACGAAGGCGAGTCATTCACCAGATAAATAAATCCAGTAAATTTGATTTAGGGCAACAGCGGGTTGCCCCATATAGTCATTTGTCTGATTGACAGTGTAGTGCAAGCAAAAGATTTAATCCTTTAGGCGTAATAAAAAATAATTTATCATGCTAATTATTTGATTTTGTTGTTTTTGCAGACTTATCAGCAAGAGGGAGTATAACGCGATTATTCGCTCATTTTTCAGACATTTGCCATGCTTAAATGTGATGTCATCACGTATTAGCACGGCCTTTCCCGTTATACTGCCAGCGTAAAGGATAAGTCACATATTTCTGGAGGGGATATGATTCTTGAGCGCGTTGAAATTGTGGGTTTTCGCGGTATCAACCGTTTATCGTTGATGCTGGAACAAAACAACGTCCTGATTGGGGAGAACGCGTGGGGTAAATCCAGCTTGCTGGACGCCTTAACCCTGCTGCTATCGCCAGAATCAGATCTCTACCATTTTGAGCGCGACGATTTCTGGTTTCCGCCGGGAGATATCAACGGGCGGGAACATCATCTGCATATTATTTTGACCTTCCGCGAATCGCTGCCAGGCCGTCATCGGGTACGCCGCTATCGACCGTTGGAAGCATGCTGGACGCCATGCACCGATGGTTATCATCGAATTTTTTATCGCCTGGAAGGGGAGAGTGCGGAAGATGGCAGTGTGATGACACTCCGCAGTTTTCTCGATAAAGACGGACATCCGATTGATGTCGAGGATATTAACGATCAGGCACGCCATCTGGTGCGTTTAATGCCGGTGCTGCGCTTGCGTGATGCCCGTTTTATGCGCCGTATTCGTAACGGCACGGTGCCAAATGTCCCTAATGTGGAAGTCACCGCGCGCCAACTCGATTTCCTCGCCCGTGAATTATCCTCACATCCGCAAAATCTCTCTGATGGACAGATTCGTCAGGGACTTTCCGCAATGGTGCAGCTGCTTGAGCATTATTTCTCTGAGCAGGGGGCCGGACAAGCGCGATATCGTTTAATGCGGCGGCGGGCCAGTAATGAGCAACGAAGCTGGCGCTATCTGGATATCATCAACCGGATGATTGACCGGCCTGGAGGGCGCTCGTATCGGGTTATTTTGCTCGGCCTGTTTGCTACTTTATTGCAGGCAAAAGGCACATTGCGGCTGGATAAAGACGCACGTCCATTATTGCTGATTGAAGATCCAGAAACGCGTTTACACCCCATTATGCTTTCAGTTGCCTGGCATCTGTTGAATCTTCTGCCATTGCAGCGCATTGCCACCACCAACTCTGGCGAGCTGCTTTCGTTAACGCCGGTAGAGCATGTTTGCCGACTGGTACGTGAGTCCTCTCGCGTTGCCGCCTGGCGTCTGGGGCCGAGTGGCTTGAGTACCGAAGATAGCCGACGTATCTCTTTCCACATTCGTTTTAACCGTCCGTCATCGCTGTTTGCTCGCTGCTGGCTGCTGGTGGAAGGCGAAACGGAAACCTGGGTTATCAATGAACTGGCGCGTCAGTGTGGACATCATTTTGATGCCGAAGGGATCAAGGTCATTGAGTTTGCCCAGTCCGGGCTAAAGCCACTGGTTAAATTCGCCCGTCGAATGGGGATTGAATGGCATGTGCTGGTCGATGGCGATGAAGCCGGGAAGAAGTATGCCGCTACGGTACGC
Source organism: Escherichia sp. MOD1-EC6021 (assembly GCF_002965245.1). NCBI lineage: Bacteria > Pseudomonadati > Pseudomonadota > Gammaproteobacteria > Enterobacterales > Enterobacteriaceae > Escherichia > Escherichia sp. MOD1-EC6021. Next base: position 110,584 of record NZ_PTRU01000003.1, read on the forward strand.
AGCCTGTTGAATAACGATCGGGAAGCCGAACGAGAACATTTAACGGCGTTACCGGCGCTGGATATGGAACATTTTATGTATCGCCAGGGATTTTCCGATGTGTTCCACCGCGTGGCGCAGATCCCGGAAAATGTGCCGATGAATCTGCGTAAAATTATCTCGAAAGCGATCCATCGCTCTTCCAAACCCGATCTTGCCATTGAAGTGGCAATGGAGGCCGGCCGTCGTGGTGTGGACTCCGTACCGACGCTGCTGAAAAAAATGTTCTCACGCGTGCTGTGGCTGGCGCGCGGTCGCGCGGATTAACCGCGAAACATCGTGGCCATTTGTGGCTGAATAGCGTCGAGCATCTCATAGCGCCGACGGTATTCAGCCCGTTTTTTACTGGCGATTTCGGCAATCTCTTTTCGTGCTATCTGTGCCGGAAGGCGGTAATGGCGTTCAGCATCACATACGCCGCCAACCGACTCCCAGAACGCGTTGTAATCAGCATGGATCTTGCCTTCTTTATCGCGATAACGCAGGCTGCGGTAAATATGTGTTTCATTGCTGACGGCAATGATCTGCTCTACCTGCAAACGTTGGGCAAACAGACAGGCCGCTTCCATCACGAGACGTTTGGGAAATAGCCCGTGGCAGGCTTTCGTCGCATTCTGGATTTCCTGATGTGGAATTTCCCATTTCGCACCTTGCAGCCCGCCAATAAACATTGTTCTTTTCCCCTGGTATTCACACAGAGTAAAGGTGATCTCTGCCAGAGGAATACCTTCGCTGTTGCGGAACAGGATTGTGCTGTCACCTTCTTTATCCATTGAGATCATCATGGTCAGCTCAAGTGTGAACTGCTCGCCGTTTTTGCCTTCCAGCTTCGCCAGTTGCAGCCCGGGAGTATTCAAATATAAGCTGAATTCTTCTGCCGACATGCAGGCACGAAGCAATGCATAATGGTAACGTAACGCCTCCAGCAATTGCTTGCGGCTAAGATTCGCCGCAAGGTAAGGGCGATGCAGACGCACAGGCAGTCGCGGCTGGCGCGTTAACAACACATGGAGATTCGGCCAGTGGGAAAGTTCGTTCATCCACTCAACGCTTAAACGCGGCATAATCAACGAGCGCAGCAAAAATTTCTGGCGAAAACTACGGCGATGCCAAAATTTACCCGGCCGACACTGTCCACGTGCCAGACTAAGAAAAAGTGACAGGCTGCTGAGAGATTCAGATGGCGTAAAGGTCCGTTCAGTTAGCTGCGACATATTCATGAAATCAATGGTTGTACATAACGTCGATTTCACCATGGCGTATCTTAACCAAACATCAATAGTGTGATTACTAACGTAAATTTTAGGGTTTTGTTGATATTTCGTTGAAGTTAATGACCCGGATTGGCATATGGAGTATTCAGAATATTTATGAAAAAGCGGAAAACCGTGAAGAAGCGTTACGTTATTGCGCTGGTGATAGTCATTGCCGGGCTGATTACGTTATGGAGAATTCTTAACGCACCCGTGCCGACTTATCAGACGCTGATTGTGCGCCCCGGTGATTTACAGCAAAGCGTGCTGGCGACCGGAAAGCTGGACGCGCTGCGTAAGGTTGATGTGGGCGCGCAGGTCAGCGGTCAGTTGAAAACGCTGTCGGTGGCGATTGGCGATAAAGTAAAAAAAGACCAGCTTTTAGGGGTTATTGATCCTGAACAAGCTGAAAACCAGATCAAGGAGGTGGAAGCAACGCTGATGGAGCTACGCGCGCAGCGGCAGCAGGCGGAAGCGGAGCTGAAACTGGCGCGGGTGACGTATTCCCGTCAGCAACGTCTTGCACAAACGCAGGCGGTTTCACAGCAGGATCTCGATACCGCCGCGACGGAGATGGCTGTGAAACAGGCGCAAATTGGCACCATTGACGCGCAAATCAAGCGTAATCAGGCCTCACTCGATACGGCTAAAACCAATCTCGATTACACCCGCATCGTTGCCCCGATGGCCGGGGAAGTCACGCAAATCACCACTCTGCAAGGCCAGACGGTGATTGCCGCACAACAAGCACCGAACATTCTGACGCTGGCAGATATGAGCACCATGCTGGTAAAAGCGCAGGTTTCTGAAGCGGATGTAATCCACCTGAAGCCGGGGCAAAAAGCCTGGTTTACGGTGCTTGGCGATCCGCTGACGCGCTATGAGGGGCAAATCAAGGATGTGCTACCGACGCCGGAAAAGGTTAACGACGCTATTTTCTATTACGCCCGTTTTGAAGTACCCAACCCCAATGGTTTGCTGCGGCTGGATATGACCGCGCAAGTGCATATTCAGCTCACCGATGTGAAAAATGTGCTGACGATCCCTCTGTCGGCGTTAGGCGATCCGGTTGGCGATAATCGTTATAAAGTCAAATTGTTGCGTAATGGTGAAACACGCGAGCGTGAAGTGACGATTGGTGCACGTAACGACACCGATGTTGAGATTGTCAAAGGGCTGGAAGCGGGCGATGAAGTGGTGATTGGTGAGGCCAAACCAGGAGCTGCACAATGACGCCCTTGCTCGAATTAAAGGATATTCGTCGCAGCTATCCTGCCGGTGATGAGCAGGTTGAGGTGCTGAAGGGCATCACCCTCGATATTTATGCTGGTGAGATGGTGGCGATTGTCGGCGCTTCGGGTTCCGGTAAATCGACCCTGATGAATATTCTCGGCTGCCTGGATAAGGCCACCAGCGGCACCTATCGCGTCGCCGGTCAGGATGTTGCCATGCTGGACGCCGATGCGCTGGCGCAACTGCGTCGCGAACACTTCGGCTTTATTTTCCAGCGTTACCATTTGCTTTCACATTTAACCGCCGAGCAGAATGTTGAAGTACCCGCCGTCTATGCGGGTCTTGAGCGGAAACAGCGACTGCTTCGTGCCCAGAAGTTATTGCAACGACTGGGGCTTGAAGACCGTACAGAGTATTATCCGGCACAGCTTTCGGGTGGTCAGCAACAGCGCGTCAGCATCGCGCGGGCATTGATGAACGGCGGTCAGGTAATTCTTGCCGATGAACCGACAGGCGCACTGGACAGCCATTCCGGTGAGGAGGTAATGGCGATCCTGCATCAGCTGCGCGATCGCGGGCATACGGTGATTATCGTTACCCACGATCCGCAGGTCGCTGCTCAGGCCGAGCGGGTGATCGAAATTCGCGACGGCGAAATTGTGCGCAATCCTCCCGCCATTGAAAAAGTGAATGTTGCTGGCGGGACGGAGCCTGTTATCAACACGGCGTCTGGCTGGCGGCAGTTTGTCAGCGGTTTTAACGAGGCGCTGACGATGGCGTGGCGGGCGCTGGCAGCGAATAAAATGCGTACTTTACTGACCATGCTGGGGATTATTATCGGTATTGCGTCGGTGGTTTCCATTGTCGTGGTCGGCGACGCCGCCAAACAAATGGTGCTGGCGGATATTCGTTCTATTGGTACGAATACTATTGATGTCTATCCCGGGAAAGATTTTGGCGATGACGATCCGCAATATCAGCAGGCGCTGAAGTACGACGACTTAATCGCCATCCAAAAACAACCGTGGGTCGCCTCAGCCACACCTGCCGTCTCGCAAAACCTGCGCCTGCGTTATAACAATGTCGATGTGGCTGCCAGTGCCAATGGCGTGAGCGGCGATTATTTTAATGTCTATGGCATGACCTTCAGTGAAGGGAACACCTTTAATCAGGAACAGCTGAATGGCCGTGCGCAAGTCGTGGTTCTCGACAGTAATACTCGCCGTCAGCTTTTCCCCCATAAAGCAAATGTGGTTGGCGAGGTTATCTTGGTTGGTAATATGCCAGCGAGAGTCATCGGCGTGGCAGAGGAAAAACAGTCGATGTTTGGCAGTAGTAAAGTGCTGCGCGTGTGGTTACCTTACAGCACGATGTCCGGGAGAGTTATGGGCCAGTCGTGGCTGAACTCTATTACTGTCAGGGTGAAAGAGGGCTTTGACAGCGCCGAGGCGGAACAGCAACTCACGCGTTTACTTTCACTGCGCCACGGTAAGAAGGATTTCTTTACCTGGAACATGGACGGCGTCTTGAAAACCGTTGAAAAGACCACACGTACTTTACAACTGTTTCTGACGCTGGTGGCGGTGATTTCGCTGGTGGTGGGCGGTATTGGTGTAATGAATATTATGCTGGTGTCAGTGACCGAGCGGACGCGGGAAATTGGCATTCGCATGGCTGTAGGTGCGCGAGCAAGCGATGTTTTGCAACAGTTTCTGATCGAAGCCGTGCTGGTTTGTCTGGTCGGCGGTGCGTTGGGAATAACACTGTCACTGTTAATTGCTTTCACCTTGCAGCTTTTCTTACCCGGTTGGGAGATCGGTTTTTCACCGTTGGCACTGCTGCTGGCGTTTCTCTGCTCGACGGTCACCGGGATTTTATTTGGCTGGTTACCCGCACGAAATGCGGCACGACTGGATCCAGTAGATGCTTTGGCACGAGAGTAATTTTTGAGATAAAAATGCCAGCCGATCGGGCTGGCATTTTGCCTGTAGGATGTACACAATGAGACAGAAGAGCTATGCGACTGCCGCTTCTACTTCGACGGGCACAATAACACTGGCGTGATTGCCTTTTGGCCCCTGGTGGACATCAAACTGAACGGATTGTCCAGCTTTTAGCGTTCTGTAACCATCCATCTGAATGGTGGAATAATGAGCGAAAATATCTTCGCCGCCGCCTTCAGGGCAGATGAAACCAAACCCTTTGGCATTGTTGAACCACTTAACAGTACCCTTTTCCATGCTTCGACATCCTTCGCAAATCTTATACAAGTAAGATGGAATAAACCGGGGTCAGAGAGGGGGCTGTTCAAAACCTCGCCAACTCTAGAAATACAATTTAGAGAATTAGGGCGAGCCGTCAAGCATTTGACAGGGGCCAGGGGGCAGGTATGAATCAAAAATTTGAAGCAGTTAACGCTATTGACAGGAATGTGACAGATGTCGCTGATGCCAACGATAGATGATAGTTATCTATCATGTGGAGTAGATTGGTCAGGCAAATAAGCTCTTGTCAGCGGCAGGGCGTTCTGCCGATAACCGTAACCGAAGATGATAACTGACAATGGGTAAAACGAACGACTGGCTGGACTTTGATCAACTGGCGGAAGAAAAAGTTCGCGACGCGCTAAAACCGCCATCTATGTATAAAGTGATATTAGTCAATGATGATTACACTCCGATGGAGTTTGTTATTGACGTGTTACAAAAATTCTTTTCTTATGATGTAGAACGTGCAACGCAATTGATGCTCGCTGTTCACTACCAGGGGAAGGCCATTTGCGGAGTCTTTACCGCCGAGGTTGCAGAAACCAAAGTGGCGATGGTGAACAAGTACGCGAGGGAGAATGAGCATCCATTGCTGTGTACGCTAGAAAAAGCCTGAATGCAGGCATAAAAATTGGGGGAGGTGCCTATGCTCAATCAAGAACTGGAACTCAGTTTAAATATGGCTTTCGCCAGAGCGCGCGAGCACCGTCATGAGTTTATGACCGTCGAGCACTTGTTACTGGCGCTGCTCAGTAACCCATCTGCCCGGGAGGCGCTGGAAGCGTGTTCTGTGGATTTGGTTGCGCTCCGTCAGGAACTGGAAGCCTTTATTGAACAAACCACACCCGTTCTGCCTGCCAGTGAAGAGGAGCGCGACACACAGCCAACGCTGAGTTTTCAGCGTGTACTGCAACGTGCGGTCTTCCATGTCCAGTCCTCCGGTCGCAATGAGGTTACCGGTGCAAACGTTCTGGTCGCTATCTTTAGCGAACAGGAGTCGCAGGCGGCATATCTGTTGCGCAAACATGAAGTCAGCCGTCTCGATGTGGTGAACTTTATCTCTCATGGCACGCGTAAAGACGAGCCGACACAGTCTTCTGATCCTGGCAGCCAGCCAAACAGCGAAGAACAAGCTGGTGGGGAGGAACGTATGGAGAATTTCACGACGAACCTGAATCAGCTTGCGCGTGTGGGCGGAATCGACCCACTGATTGGTCGTGAGAAGGAGCTGGAGCGTGCTATTCAGGTTCTCTGCCGTCGCCGTAAAAACAACCCGCTGCTGGTGGGGGAATCCGGTGTCGGCAAAACCGCGATTGCGGAAGGTCTTGCCTGGCGAATTGTTCAGGGCGATGTGCCGGAAGTGATGGCTGACTGTACGATTTACTCTCTCGATATCGGTTCTCTGTTAGCGGGCACAAAATATCGCGGCGACTTTGAAAAACGTTTTAAAGCGTTGCTCAAGCAGCTGGAGCAGGACACTAACAGCATCCTGTTTATTGATGAGATCCACACCATTATCGGTGCGGGTGCAGCCTCTGGTGGTCAGGTTGATGCGGCTAACCTGATCAAACCGTTGCTCTCAAGCGGTAAAATTCGCGTAATTGGTTCGACAACCTATCAGGAGTTCAGCAACATTTTCGAGAAAGACCGTGCTCTGGCGCGTCGCTTCCAGAAAATTGATATTACTGAACCGTCGATTGAAGAAACCGTACAGATCATCAACGGCCTGAAACCGAAGTACGAAGCGCACCATGACGTGCGTTATACCGCAAAAGCGGTGCGTGCAGCGGTAGAGCTGGCGGTGAAATACATTAACGATCGTCATCTGCCGGATAAAGCCATTGACGTTATCGACGAAGCGGGCGCTCGCGCACGCCTGATGCCGGTAAGCAAACGCAAGAAAACCGTTAATGTGGCGGATATTGAGTCCGTGGTGGCCCGTATTGCGCGCATTCCAGAGAAGAGTGTTTCTCAGAGTGACCGCGATACCCTGAAAAACCTCAGCGATCGCCTGAAAATGCTGGTCTTCGGTCAGGATAAAGCCATTGAGGCGCTGACTGAAGCCATTAAGATGGCGCGTGCAGGTTTAGGTCACGAACATAAACCAGTCGGTTCGTTCCTGTTTGCCGGCCCTACCGGGGTCGGGAAAACAGAGGTGACGGTACAGCTTTCGAAAGCTTTGGGCATTGAGCTTCTGCGCTTTGATATGTCCGAGTATATGGAACGCCATACCGTCAGCCGTCTGATTGGTGCGCCTCCGGGATACGTTGGTTTTGATCAGGGCGGTTTGCTGACTGATGCGGTCATCAAGCATCCTCATGCGGTGCTGCTGCTGGACGAAATCGAGAAAGCGCACCCGGACGTGTTCAATATTCTGTTGCAGGTGATGGACAACGGTACGCTGACCGATAACAACGGACGCAAAGCGGACTTCCGTAACGTGGTGCTGGTGATGACCACTAATGCCGGGGTACGGGAAACTGAGCGTAAATCCATTGGTCTTATCCACCAGGATAACAGCACCGATGCGATGGAAGAGATCAAGAAGATCTTTACACCGGAATTCCGTAACCGTCTCGACAACATTATCTGGTTTGATCATCTGTCAACCGACGTGATCCATCAGGTGGTGGATAAGTTCATCGTCGAGTTACAGGTTCAGCTGGATCAGAAAGGTGTTTCTCTGGAAGTGAGCCAGGAAGCGCGTAACTGGCTGGCCGAGAAAGGTTACGACCGGGCAATGGGCGCACGTCCGATGGCGCGTGTCATCCAGGACAACCTGAAAAAACCGCTCGCCAACGAACTGTTGTTTGGTTCGCTGGTGGACGGCGGTCAGGTGACGGTTGCGCTGGATAAAGAGAAAAATGAGCTGACTTACGGATTCCAGAGTGCACAAAAGCACAAGGCGGAAGCAGCGCATTAATCTGATTGTTAGGTAGGTTTGTGAAGTCCGTAATCTCGTCAGGGGTTACGGACTTTTTATTTGTAGGGTGGAATGGTGAAAACCCTATTTTTGGAGGTGAAGGTAAGTTGTTGATAATTAATGGTGCTGGAAGGTAAGAATAAAAAAGGGTGGCAGCAGGAAAATGAGATGATTTTTCTTTATTAACAACGAGCTAAACGTGTAGTATTTGAGTTCACTGCCGTACAGGCAGCTTAGAAAGCCAACCGAAAGAAAAACTCGATTTTTATACCGTTCACTGCCGTACAGGCAGATAAAATGCGAAAAAAAAGCCCGTACTTTCGTACGAGCTCTTCTTCAAATATGGCGGTGAGGGGGGGATTCGAACCCCCGATACGTTGCCGTATACACACTTTCCAGGCGTGCTCCTTCAGCCACTCGGACACCTCACCAAATTGTTTTGCTGCCTGACCTCATGGGGGGCAACGGGGCGCTACTATAGGGAGTTGGAGTAAAACGGTCAAGAAGAATTTTAATGATAATTATTGTTTGCTCATACTGTAAACAAGTTGTGCAGTATATCTACATCGAGACAAGTTATGTTATGGACTTATACTTCCAAAGTACTTCATACATATCACAAAATAAAAAGGCCGGTTAAACCGACCTTTTACTCGTTCTTTCTCTTCGCCCATCAGGCGGTAAAACAATCAGCGACTACGGAAGACAATGCGGCCTTTGCTCAGGTCGTACGGGGTCAGCTCAACAGTCACTTTGTCGCCCGTCAGGATGCGGATGTAGTTTTTACGCATTTTACCGGAGATGTGTGCAGTAACCACGTGACCGTTTTCTAACTCTACGCGGAACATGGTGTTAGGCAACGTTTCAAGAACGGTACCTTGCATTTCAATATTGTCTTCTTTGGCCATCTAATCCTCTGGGGTATCACTACCGTAATTTGAACCGGCAAGATAATGCCGAAGTTCTGTAAATAAGTAAAGATTTGCGCGCTAAATCGCAACAAACAGGTTCGGCACATTACTCCGAAAACACACGGCTAAGCCGCACCAAAAGCGCAACGTATAAGGGAGCGGTGAGATAAACGATGGGCGTTACCTGACGCGAAAAATTCCTTATCGGCAGCGGGGTAATGAGCGTAACCAACTCTGCGACCGCAATTATAACACTCTGGGGAGAAATGTGCCGAAAACATTCATTCTTGTGGTGAAAACAAGCACCGTGGTACCCAGAAATTATTCGGCAATCGTCCGAGGCGCATTTGATTGAGATAATTTAGATAATCCCGGCGGGGAATTTCGCAGGCACCAAGCGAAGCTGTGTGATCGTTAAGGACCTGGCAGTCGATAAGTTTGCCACCGTGACGGATAAATTCATCACAGAAGACCAGTAGCGCTGTTTTGGACGCGTTTTCCATCCGGCTGAACATAGACTCGCCACAAAATAGCGTTCCCTGGGCCACGCCGTACATACCGCCGACAAGCTCATCTTCACACCAGACTTCGATGGAGTGGGCATGACCGAGTTCGTGAAGGCGATGGTAGGCTTCGACCACGCCACGCGTGATCCAGGTTCCTTCTTCGCGATCGCTGGCACAGCCTTCAATGACCTGACCAAAGGCGTAATTCATCGTGACACGATAGGGCGAGCGTTTATGAAATCGTTTCATACTACGGCTGATATGCAATGATTCAGGCCATAGTACCGCGCGAGGATCGGGCGACCACCAGAGGATGGGGTCGCCTGGAGAAAACCACGGAAAAATACCACGCTGATAAGCCATTAACAGGCGCGCAGGGCTAAGATCGCCCCCCAGTGCCAGCAGGCCGTTAGGCTCACGTAATGCGCCTTCCGGGGAGGGGAAGGCTATTGAATGGCGAGAAAGCTGAACCAGGCGCATGACCGCAAAACTCCACGCAAGTCGGATCGTTCAATAATAGCTTACAAACCCTGCTTAAACTGGTAATAACGCCCCTGTCGGGCAAGCAGTTCTGCGTGAGTACCTTGCTCAATAATTTGCCCGTTGTCCATCACTATTATTTGCTGGAAACGAGAGAGCCCGCGAAGTCGATGGGTGACCATTAACACCGTTTTCTCACGCATCATTTCTGCAAGTAATTCAAGGATCTGACTTTCAGTTGTGGCATCTAAGCCTTCGGTAGGTTCATCCAGCAATACCAGTGGCGCATCATGTAACAGCGCACGGGCGATAGCCAGACGGCGCAGTTCACCACCGGAGAGCTGGCGTCCGCCTTCACCTAACCAACTGTTGAGACCTGCATCCTCGAGCAGCTTCTCCAGACCAACTCGACGCAAGATCTCCGCCAAAACTTCATCACTACTGCCAGGCGAGGCGAGTAACAGATTATCACGCAGTGTGGCGCTAAACAGATGCACTCGCTGTGGCACAACGCTGATGGTCTGTCGTAGAGTTGCTTCGTTCAGGCTGGCTATGGGGCTATCGTTAAGTAAAATCTCGCCCTGTTGCGGGTCCCATGCGCGGGTCAGCAGTTGTAACAATGTTGATTTACCGCATCCGGTTCGCCCGAGAATCGCAATATGTTCTCCGGCGTTTACTTGAAGAGAAATCCCTTTCAGTGCTTGTTGGGATTGCTCCGGATAAGTGAACTGAACATCCCGTAACGTCAGCGAAACGCAATCGGCAACACGGGTTTGGGTATCAGGGAAGGTGACTTCAGGTTTTTGATCCGTTAAATCGGTGATCCGTACGGCAGAGGCAATGACTTGCCCCAGATGCTGAAATGCACCCGTTACTGGTGCCAGTGCTTCAAACGCGGCTAACGCACAGAAGACAAACAGGGCAATTAACGCGCCTGGTTGAGTATTGCCACCAACGCCGCCAGACGCCATCCACAGCATCAGGATCACCGCTAACGCGCCAATTAACAGCATTATTGCTTGCGACAAAGCTGTCAGTTCAGATTGACGGCGTTGCGCTTCCAGCCACTGAATTTCAGTATTCTCTAATTGCGTGCGATAACGATCGCTGGCACCAAAAATGGTCAGCTCAGCTTGCCCTTGCAGCCAGGCTGTCAGTTGTTGGCGATACTGCCCGCGAAGATGAGTCAGATTTTGCCCGGTGCTTTTTCCCGCACGATAAAACAGCGGTGGCATCAGCAAAAGCGTCAGTAACATAATGCCGCCCAGCGTAAAGGCGAGGGTGAAATCAAGGAAACTTAACCCGATTGTCACCACCATAATCACCACAAAAGCGCCCACCAGCGGCGAGATAACGCGCAGGTAAAGATGATCGAGCGTATCAACATCCGCCACCACGCGGTTGAGCAATTCGCCCTGACGATAGCGCGCCAGTCCGGCAGGGGAGAGGGGGAGCAATTTGCTGAAGGTGTAAATGCGCAGATGCTGCAACACGCGGAAAGTCGCGTCATGGCTCACCAGACGTTCAAAATAACGCCCGGCGGTACGGGTGATTGCTGCGCCACGCACGCCTGCAGCGGGTAGCATATAGTTGAAGCTATACAGTCCTGCAACGCCCGCCACCGCTGAGGCGGAGAGGAACCAGCCGGAAAGTGTCAACAGACCGATACTGGCGAGCAGTGTGACAATTGCTAGCACAATGCCAAGGCTTAACATCCATTTATGACGTTTATACAGAGCCAGATAGGGTAGCAAAGCGCGCATTTAAATCTCCTCCTGACGATGGGCCAGCAATGTGGCAAAAGGACCGTTAGCCACGCTTAATTCCGCATAACGTCCTTGCTCGATAATCTGACCATCCTGCATTACCCAAATGACATCCCAGTCAGCAAGATCTTCTAACTGGTGGGTGACCATTAACGTTGTCTGGCGCAGAGAGGCGGCATTCAGCGCCTCCATTACGCGCTGTTCACTGTGAGCATCAAGGCTTGCTGCGGGTTCATCCAACAGTAATAGCGAACAGGGATTCAGTAATGCACGCGCCACCGCCACACGTTGTGCCTGGCCTACGGAAAGGCGGGCAGCCTGGTCGCCAACAGGCGTATCAACTCCTTGTGGCAGGAGCGGTAGAAACTCACTGACCCACGCGTTATCCAGTGCTGTTTGTAACTCTTGTTCGCTGGCATCAGGTCGTGCCAGCAGTACGTTATCTCGTAGTGTTGCTGCTGGTAATTGTGGGTTTTGCCCAACCCAGGAGAGATGTTTACGCCATGATTCCGGTGATAAATCGCGTAATTCTATCCCGTTGATTCGTAGCGATCCCTGATATGAGAGAAAACCAGAAAGCGCGTTCAGCAGTGAGCTTTTACCTGAACCGCTGCGACCAACCAACACTGCACGTTGGCCTGCTGGCAAAGTAAAGTTCAGCGGTCCGGCCAGCGTTTTACCTTCTGGTGATGTAATAAACAGATCCTCGGCCTCAATGGTCACCGGATCGGTCGACGTTAATTCAGCCTCACCGCGCTGCGGATGGGCGAGCGGGGTTTCCATAAACGTTTTCAGACTGTCTGCCGCGCCAACAGCCTGGGCTTTAGCATGATAAAACGTACCCAGATCGCGCAATGGCTGGAAAAACTCCGGCGCAAGGATCAGGGCCAGAAACCCCGCAGCCAGCGTCACGCCAGTATCGTAGTGCCCAAAATCCAGCTCACCGAGATAGGAAAAACCAAAGTAGACCGCGACCAGAGCAATTGACAGCGAGGTAAAAAATTCGAGAATGCCGGAGGATAAAAACGCCAGCCGTAGCACTTCCATTGTCCGTTGGCGGAAATCTTCCGAAGCAGAACGAATACTTTCAATTTCAGCTTCACCACGACCAAAAATACGCAATGTTTCCATGCCGCGCAGGCGATCGAGGAAATGTCCACTTAAGCGAGCAAGAGCGAGAAAGTTGCGTCGGTTAGCATCGGCAGCCCCCATTCCAACCAGCGCCATAAATAACGGAATTAACGGAGCAGTGCCCAGCAGAATGAGCGCCGCAGCCCAGTTAGAGGGGAAGATCGCCACCACAATCAGCAACGGCACCGACACTGCCAGCGCCATTTGCGGCAGGTAGCGTGCATAGTAATCATGCATATCGTCAATTTGCTCGAGTACCAGCGTCGCCCAGCTCCCCGCCGGTTTACCCTGAATCCACGCTGGCCCTGCTTGTTGCAGACGGTCGAGAACCTGACGTCGGATGGCAAAGCGGATATGCTGCCCGGCGTGATAACCCACCCGTTCTCGTAACCAGACCACCCATGCGCGCAGTACAAAGGTCAGAACCAGTAACGTAAAGGGAAGCAGCAGGGCTTCACGGGGAATATTCTCCATAATCATATGTTGCAGAATTCGCGCCATGAACCAGGCCTGGGCAATGATCAATATGCCGCTCACAAAGCCCAGCAGACGAGAAATATTCAGCCAACGTTGGGAGATGACGCTTTGCTGTTTTAACCAGCGGGTTAACTCTTTTTGACGGGATTTATTCATTGCACGCTTAGCAGGTGAGTTATCAGAATTATTTGCAGAGCAATGTTACAACGAGGAAAAAATAAAGGCGACCCATAGTCGCATGGTGTCGCCTTCTTTACTTTTGTTACTGATTTGTAAAATTATTTTGCGTCAGCTAAACCATCGAGGTAGCGTTCCGCATCAAGTGCTGCCATGCAGCCTGTACCCGCAGATGTAATGGCCTGGCGATAAATGTGATCCATCACGTCGCCTGCGGCAAAGACGCCAGGGATGCTGGTCTGGGTGGCATTACCATGAATACCCGACTGCACTTTGATGTAGCCGTTTTCCAGTTCCAGCTGCCCTTCGAAAATAGCCGTGTTCGGGCTGTGGCCGATAGCAACAAACAGACCGGCAACGTCGAGTGACTCGATATTATCGGTGTTTTGCGTATCGCGCAGACGAACGCCAGTGACGCCCATCTGATCGCCGGTCACTTCTTCCAGCGTACGGTTGGTGTGCAGAATAATGTTGCCGTTCTCCACTTTATCCATCAGACGCTTAATGAGGATTTTTTCCGCGCGGAAACCATCTCGGCGGTGAATCAGATGAACTTCCGAAGCGATGTTAGACAGATACAGCGCCTCTTCAACCGCGGTATTGCCGCCGCCGATGACCGCAACTTTCTGGTTACGATAGAAGAAACCGTCGCAGGTTGCACAAGCAGAAACCCCACGCCCTTTAAAGGCTTCTTCAGAGGGCAGGCCGAGATAGCGAGCAGAAGCTCCAGTGGCAATAATCAGCGCATCACAAGTGTATTCGCCGCTATCGCCAGTCAGACGGAACGGGCGATTCTGCAAATCTACTTTGCTGATGTGATCAAAAATGATTTCAGTTTCAAATTTAGCGGCATGTTCGTGCATGCGCTCCATTAATAACGGACCGGTCAGATCGTTTGGATCGCCTGGCCAGTTTTCCACTTCCGTGGTGGTGGTCAGTTGGCCGCCTTTTTCCATGCCGGTAATCAGCACAGGTTGCAGGTTGGCGCGCGCCGCGTAGACAGCAGCGGTGTATCCCGCCGGGCCTGAACCCAGGATAAGCAGTTTACTGTGTTTGGTCGTGCCCATGAGATCCCCATAGTTGTTGGCAGACAATGGGCAGGATTGTAGGGAATTTACAGACGTAAAAAAAGAGTATGACGATTTTGTTAACAATTTGTGCAATCGGCAGTATCGATAAGTAGGTCAAACTCCCTCCGGCATTATCACCTCTGCTACTTAAATTTCCCGCGTTATAAGCCGATTAAATGATGAATAAACGCCCCTGTTAATGAATATCTGGCATGTTGTACTAAAAATCGATGTTTTGCTTTGACAATCCCCTGGTGTTTTGCGAAAACATTCGAGGAAGAAAAAAAACAGTATTCTTATATGCGCATAACCATGCATGTAAATACCATGTTTACCGTGCTAGTGAAATCTACGTATGGCGTGGACAGACGCCATTCGTGATGTCGATAGCTGCCACCAGGCAACGGTCTTCTCACCGTAGACCAGGCATTGCGCGCCGTGAATCTTAATGATTTCGGTCTATCGTGACGGGTAGCGACTCTGAACAGTGATGTTTCAGGGTCAGACAGGAGTAGGGAAGGAATACAGAGAGACAATAATAATGGTAGATAGCAAGAAGCGCCCTGGCAAAGATCTCGACCGTATCGATCGTAACATTCTTAATGAGTTGCAAAAGGATGGGCGTATTTCTAACGTCGAGCTTTCTAAACGTGTGGGACTTTCCCCAACGCCGTGCCTTGAGCGTGTGCGTCGGCTGGAAAGACAAGGGTTTATTCAGGGCTATACAGCGCTGCTGAACCCCCATTATCTGGATGCATCACTTCTGGTATTCGTTGAGATTACTCTGAATCGTGGCGCACCGGATGTGTTTGAACAATTCAATACCGCTGTACAAAAACTTGAAGAAATTCAGGAGTGTCATTTAGTATCCGGTGATTTCGACTACCTGTTGAAAACACGCGTGCCGGATATGTCGGCTTACCGTAAGTTGCTAGGGGAAACCCTGCTGCGTCTGCCTGGCGTCAATGACACGCGGACATACGTTGTTATGGAAGAAGTCAAGCAGAGTAATCGTCTGGTTATTAAGACGCGCTAACACGGAACAGGTGCAAAATCGGCGTATTTTGATTACACTCCTGTTAATCCATACAGCAACAGTACTAGGGTAACCTGGTACTGTTGTCCGTTTTAGCATCGGGCAGGAAAAGCCTGTAACCTGGAGAGCCTTTCTTGAGCCAGGAATACACTGAAGACAAAGAAGTCACATTGACAAAGTTAAGTAGCGGCCGCCGACTTCTGGAGGCGTTGCTGATCCTTATTGTCCTGTTTGCCGTCTGGTTGATGGCTGCCTTACTAAGCTTTAACCCTTCGGACCCCAGCTGGTCGCAAACGGCCTGGCATGAGCCTATCCATAATTTAGGTGGAATGCCCGGTGCGTGGCTGGCAGATACGCTGTTCTTTATTTTTGGCGTGATGGCTTACACCATTCCCGTCATTATCGTCGGCGGTTGTTGGTTTGCCTGGCGTCATCAGTCCAGTGACGAATACATTGATTATTTTGCCGTTTCGCTACGCATCATTGGCGTTTTGGCGCTAATCCTTACCTCTTGTGGTCTGGCGGCAATCAACGCTGACGATATCTGGTATTTTGCCTCCGGTGGCGTCATCGGCAGCTTACTAAGCACTACGCTACAACCACTGCTACACAGTAGCGGGGGAACTATTGCGCTGCTCTGCGTTTGGGCAGCGGGCCTGACGCTGTTCACCGGTTGGTCATGGGTGACCATTGCTGAAAAACTCGGCGGCTGGATTTTAAACATTCTCACCTTCGCCAGTAATCGTACCCGTCGCGATGATACCTGGGTCGATGAAGATGAGTATGAAGACGACGAAGAATATGAAGATGAAAATCACGGCAAACAGCATGAATCGCGCCGTGCCCGTATTCTTCGCGGCGCGCTAGCACGTCGTAAACGTCTGGCGGAAAAATTCATTAATCCGATGGGGCGGCAAACAGATGCTGCGTTGTTCTCCGGTAAGCGGATGGATGATGAAGAAGAGATTACCTACACTGCACGCGGTGTGGCTGCCGACCCTGACGACGTCCTCTTTTCGGGCAATCGTGCAACGCAGCCAGAATATGACGAATACGATCCATTATTAAACGGTGCGCCAATTACCGAACCTGTTGCTGTAGCAGCTGCTGCTACCACGGCGACACAAAGCTGGGCTGCACCGGTTGAACCTGTGACTCAGACGCCGCCAGTTGCCTCTGTTGATGTTCCACCTACGCAACCTACAGTAGCCTGGCAGCCTGTACCGGGGCCGCAAACGGGAGAACCGGTTATTGCACCTGCACCGGAAGGTTACCCACAGCAGTCACAATATGCGCAGCCTGCAGTGCAATATAATGAGCCGCTGCAACAACCTGTACAGCCACAGCAGCCGTATTATGCGCCTGCAGCTGAACAGCCTGTGCAACAACCTTACTACGCTCCTGCGCCGGAACAGTCTGCGCAACAGCCGTATTACGCCCCTGCGCCAGAACAACCGGTGGCAGGTAACGCCTGGCAAGCCGAAGAGCAGCAATCCACTTTTGCTCCACAGTCTACATACCAGACGGAGCAAACTTATCAGCAGCCAGCCGCTCAGGAGCCGTTGTACCAACAGCCGCAACCCGTTGAACAGCAGCCTGTTGTGGAGCCTGAACCCATTGTAGAAGAGACAAAACCCGCGCGTCCGCCGCTTTACTATTTTGAAGAAGTGGAAGAGAAGCGTGCCCGTGAACGTGAACAACTTGCGGCCTGGTATCAACCGATTCCTGAACCGGTTAAAGAACCAGAACCGATCAAATCTTCGCTTAAAGCACCTTCTGTTGCAGCAGTACCTCCAGTGGAAGCCGCTGCCGCTGTTTCCCCTCTGGCATCTGGCGTGAAAAAAGCGACACTGGCGACGGGGGCTGCCGCAACCGTTGCCGCACCAGTCTTCAGTCTGGCAAATAGCGGTGGACCGCGTCCGCAGGTCAAAGAGGGGATTGGCCCGCAGTTGCCACGACCGAAACGTATCCGCGTGCCAACTCGTCGTGAACTGGCGTCATATGGCATTAAGCTGCCCTCACAGCGTGCAGCAGAAGAAAAAGCCCGTGAAGCCCAGCGCAATCAGTACGATTCTGGCGATCAGTACAACGATGATGAAATCGATGCGATGCAGCAGGATGAACTGGCACGTCAGTTCGCCCAAACGCAGCAGCAACGCTATGGCGAACAGTATCAACATGATGTGCCCGTGAACACAGAAGATGCAGATGCTGCGGCAGAGGCAGAACTGGCTCGTCAGTTTGCTCAAACTCAACAACAACGTTATTCCGGCGAACAACCGGCTGGGGCGAATCCGTTCTCGCTGGATGATTTTGAATTTTCGCCAATGAAAGCGTTGCTGGATGATGGTCCACACGAACCGCTGTTTACGCCAATTGTTGAACCTGTACAGCAGCCGCAACAACCGGTAGCACCGCAGCAACAATATCAGCAGCCGCAACAACCAGTTGCGCCGCAGCAACAATATCAGCAGCCGCAACAACCGGTTGCACAGCAGCCGCAATATCAGCAGCCGCAACAGCCGGTTGCACCACAGCCGCAGTATCAGCAGCCACAACAGCCGGTTGCACCACAGCAGCAATATCAGCAGCCGCAACAGCCAGTTGCGCCGCAGCCGCAGGATACCCTGCTTCATCCGCTGTTAATGCGTAATGGCGACAGCCGTCCGTTGCATAAACCTACGACGCCGCTGCCTTCTCTGGATTTGCTGACACCGCCGCCGAGCGAAGTGGAGCCGGTAGATACCTTTGCGCTTGAACAAATGGCGCGTCTGGTGGAAGCGCGTCTGGCTGATTTCCGTATTAAAGCCGATGTCGTCAATTATTCTCCGGGGCCGGTTATCACTCGCTTTGAATTGAACCTGGCACCGGGCGTAAAAGCGGCGCGCATTTCTAACTTGTCTCGTGACCTTGCCCGTTCACTTTCGACGGTGGCGGTGCGTGTCGTTGAAGTTATTCCTGGCAAACCCTATGTAGGTCTGGAGTTACCGAATAAAAAACGACAAACCGTTTATCTGCGCGAAGTTTTGGATAACGCCAAATTCCGCGATAATCCGTCGCCATTAACCGTGGTGCTGGGTAAAGATATCGCCGGTGAGCCGGTGGTTGCCGATCTGGCGAAAATGCCGCACTTGTTGGTTGCGGGGACTACCGGTTCCGGTAAATCTGTCGGTGTGAACGCGATGATCCTGAGCATGCTTTATAAAGCACAGCCAGAAGATGTGCGTTTCATCATGATCGACCCGAAAATGCTGGAGCTTTCAGTTTATGAAGGCATTCCGCACCTGTTAACGGAAGTCGTTACCGATATGAAAGATGCCGCCAACGCGCTGCGCTGGTGTGTTAACGAGATGGAGCGTCGTTATAAACTGATGTCTGCGCTGGGTGTGCGTAATCTGGCGGGTTATAACGAAAAAATTGCTGAAGCCGATAGGATGATGCGTCCGATTCCAGACCCGTACTGGAAGCCGGGTGACAGTATGGATGCCCAGCATCCGGTGCTGAAAAAAGAACCGTACATTGTGGTGTTGGTGGACGAATTTGCCGACCTGATGATGACGGTAGGTAAAAAAGTGGAAGAGCTTATAGCACGTCTGGCGCAAAAAGCCCGTGCCGCGGGTATCCACCTCGTACTGGCAACTCAACGTCCATCGGTTGATGTTATTACTGGTCTGATTAAAGCGAATATTCCGACCCGTATCGCCTTTACCGTATCCAGTAAGATTGACTCACGTACCATTCTTGATCAGGCTGGCGCGGAATCCCTGCTGGGTATGGGGGATATGCTTTACTCTGGGCCGAACTCCACGTTGCCGGTACGTGTTCATGGTGCTTTTGTTCGCGATCAGGAAGTTCATGCCGTGGTGCAGGACTGGAAAGCGCGTGGTCGCCCACAGTATGTTGACGGCATCACCTCCGACAGCGAAAGCGAAGGTGGTGCGGGTGGTTTCGATGGCGCTGAAGAACTGGATCCGTTGTTCGATCAGGCGGTGCAGTTTGTCATTGAAAAACGCAAAGCGTCAATTTCAGGCGTACAGCGTCAGTTCCGCATTGGTTATAACCGTGCAGCGCGTATTATCGAACAGATGGAAGCGCAAGGGATTGTCAGCGAACAGGGGCACAACGGTAATCGTGAAGTGCTGGCCCCACCGCCGTTTGACTAATTAATGCATCGTAGGCCGGATAAGGCGCGGTAGCGTTGCATCCGGCAATCTGGTAACTGAAAATTCAGTATTTTCTTCTTTCCTCAAGCTGATTATTAGCCTGGAATAGAGAGTAGAGGGAGCTCCCGGTCGGGAGTGACGTAATTTGAGGAATAATGATGAAAAAAATTGCCATCACCTGTGCATTACTCTCAAGCTTAGTAGCAAGCAGCGTTTGGGCTGATGCCGCAAGCGATCTGAAAAGCCGCCTGGATAAAGTCAGCAGCTTCCACGCCAGCTTCACACAAAAAGTGACTGACGGTAGCGGCGCGGCGGTGCAGGAAGGTCAGGGCGATCTGTGGGTGAAACGTCCAAACTTATTCAACTGGCATATGACTCAACCTGACGAAAGCATTCTGGTTTCTGACGGTAAAACACTGTGGTTCTATAACCCGTTCGTTGAGCAAGCTACGGCAACCTGGCTGAAAGATGCCACCGGTAATACGCCGTTTATGCTGATTGCCCGCA
This sequence comes from Escherichia sp. MOD1-EC6021, assembly GCF_002965245.1. NCBI lineage: Bacteria > Pseudomonadati > Pseudomonadota > Gammaproteobacteria > Enterobacterales > Enterobacteriaceae > Escherichia > Escherichia sp. MOD1-EC6021. The sequence goes on from NZ_PTRU01000003.1 coordinate 130,523, forward strand.
ACCAGTCCAGCGACTGGCAGCAGTACAATATCAAACAGAATGGCGATGACTTTGTCCTGACGCCGAAAGCCAGCAATGGCAATTTGAAGCAGTTCACCATTAACGTAGGGCGTGATGGCACAATCCATCAGTTTAGCGCGGTGGAGCAGGACGATCAGCGCAGCAGTTATCAGCTGAAATCCCAGCAAAATGGGGCTGTGGATGCAGCGAAATTTACCTTCACCCCGCCGCAAGGCGTCACGGTAGATGATCAACGTAAGTAGAGGCACCTGAGTGAGCAATCTGTCGCTCGATTTTTCGGATAATACTTTTCAACCTCTGGCCGCGCGTATGCGGCCAGAAAATTTAGCACAGTATATCGGCCAGCAACATTTGCTGGCTGCCGGGAAGCCATTGCCGCGCGCTATCGAAGCTGGGCATTTGCATTCTATGATCCTCTGGGGGCCACCGGGTACCGGCAAAACAACCCTCGCTGAAGTTATAGCCCGTTATGCGAACGCTGATGTGGAACGTATTTCTGCCGTCACCTCTGGCGTGAAAGAGATTCGCGAGGCGATCGAGCGCGCTCGGCAAAACCGCAATGCTGGTCGCCGCACTATTCTTTTTGTTGACGAAGTTCACCGTTTCAACAAAAGCCAGCAGGATGCATTTCTGCCACATATTGAAGACGGCACCATCACTTTTATTGGCGCAACCACTGAAAACCCGTCGTTTGAGCTTAATTCGGCACTGCTTTCCCGTGCCCGTGTCTACCTGTTGAAATCCCTGAGTACAGAGGATATCGAACAGGTACTGACTCAGGCGATGGAAGACAAAACCCGCGGTTATGGTGGTCAGGATATCGTTCTGCCGGGTGAAACAAGACGCGCCATCGCTGAACTGGTGAATGGCGACGCGCGCCGCGCGTTAAATACGCTGGAAATGATGGCGGATATGGCTGAAGTCGATGATAGCGGTAAGCGAGTCCTGAAGCCTGAATTACTGACCGAAATCGCCGGTGAGCGTAGCGCCCGCTTTGATAACAAAGGCGATCGCTTTTACGATCTGATCTCTGCACTGCATAAATCGGTGCGTGGGAGCGCACCCGATGCGGCGCTGTACTGGTATGCGCGAATTATTACCGCCGGTGGAGATCCGTTATATGTCGCGCGTCGCTGCCTGGCGATTGCGTCTGAAGATGTGGGTAATGCTGACCCACGGGCGATGCAGGTGGCTATTGCGGCCTGGGATTGCTTTACTCGCGTTGGTCCGGCTGAAGGTGAACGTGCCATTGCTCAGGCGATTGTTTACCTGGCCTGCGCGCCAAAAAGTAACGCTGTCTATACCGCATTTAAAGCCGCGCTGGCCGATGCTCGCGAACGTCCGGATTATGACGTGCCGGTTCATTTGCGTAATGCGCCGACAAAATTAATGAAGGAAATGGGCTACGGTCAGGAATATCGTTATGCTCATGATGAAGCAAACGCTTATGCTGCCGGTGAGGTTTACTTCCCGCCGGAAATAGCACAAACACGCTATTATTTCCCGACAAACAGGGGCCTTGAAGGCAAGATTGGCGAAAAGCTCGCCTGGCTGGCTGAACAGGATCAAAATAGCCCCATAAAACGCTACCGTTAATGTTATCGTTGCGGTAATGTTGTTACTGTATCCCTGTGGTCGCAGGCTGTGGCCACATCTCCCATTTAATTCGATAAGCACAGGATAAGCATGCTCGATCCCAATCTGCTGCGTAATGAGCCAGACGCAGTCGCTGAAAAACTGGCACGCCGGGGCTTTAAGCTGGATGTAGATAAGCTGGGCGCTCTTGAAGAGCGTCGTAAAGTATTGCAGGTCAAAACGGAAAACCTGCAAGCGGAGCGTAACTCCCGATCGAAATCCATTGGCCAGGCGAAAGCGCGCGGGGAAGATATTGAGCCTTTACGTCTGGAAGTGAACAAACTGGGCGAAGAGCTGGATGCAGCAAAAGCCGAGCTGGATGCTTTACAGGCTGAAATTCGCGATATCGCGCTGACCATCCCTAACCTGCCTGCAGATGAAGTGCCGGTAGGTAAAGACGAAAATGACAACGTTGAAGTCAGCCGCTGGGGTACCCCGCGTGAGTTTGACTTTGAAGTTCGTGACCACGTGACGCTGGGTGAAATGCACTCTGGCCTCGACTTTGCAGCTGCAGTTAAGCTGACTGGTTCCCGCTTTGTGGTAATGAAAGGGCAGATCGCTCGCATGCACCGCGCACTGTCGCAGTTTATGCTGGATCTGCATACCGAACAGCATGGCTACAGTGAGAACTATGTTCCGTACCTGGTTAACCAGGACACGCTGTATGGTACGGGTCAGCTGCCGAAATTTGCTGGCGATCTGTTCCATACTCGTCCGCTGGAAGAAGAAGCAGACACCAGTAACTATGCATTGATCCCAACGGCAGAAGTTCCGCTGACCAACCTGGTACGCGGTGAAATCATCGATGAAGATGATCTGCCAATTAAGATGACCGCCCACACCCCATGTTTCCGTTCTGAAGCAGGTTCATATGGTCGTGACACCCGTGGTCTGATCCGTATGCACCAGTTCGACAAAGTTGAAATGGTGCAGATCGTGCGCCCGGAAGACTCAATGGCGGCGCTGGAAGAGATGACTGGTCATGCAGAAAAAGTCCTGCAACTGCTGGGCCTGCCGTACCGTAAAATCATCCTTTGTACCGGCGACATGGGCTTTGGCGCTTGTAAAACTTACGACCTGGAAGTATGGATCCCGGCACAGAACACCTACCGCGAGATCTCTTCCTGCTCCAACGTTTGGGATTTCCAGGCGCGTCGTATGCAGGCACGTTGCCGCAGCAAGTCGGACAAGAAAACCCGTCTGGTTCATACCCTGAACGGTTCTGGTCTGGCTGTTGGCCGTACGCTGGTTGCGGTAATGGAAAACTATCAGCAGGCTGATGGTCGTATTGAAGTACCAGAAGTTCTACGTCCGTATATGAACGGACTGGAATATATTGGCTAATACCCAATTTTTCTGAATCTAAAAAGCGCCTGCGGGCGCTTTTTTTGTCTCCCTTTGATACCGAACAATAATTACTCCTCACTTACACGTAATACTACTTTCGAGTGAAAATCTACCTATCTCTTTGATTTTCAAATTATTCGATATATACAAACCTATATAGCGAACTGCTATAGAAATAATTACACAATACGGTTTGTTACTGGAATCAATCGTGAGCAAGCTTGAGTGAGCCATTATGAAAACGAAAATCCCTGATGCGGTATTGGCTGCTGAGGTGAGTCGCCGTGGTTTGGTAAAAACGACAGCGATCGGCGGCCTGGCAATGGCCAGCAGCGCATTAACATTACCTTTTAGTCGGATTGCGCACGCTGTTGATAGTGCCCTTCCGGCAAAGTCAGACGAAAAGGTAATCTGGAGCGCCTGTACAGTTAACTGTGGTAGCCGCTGCCCGCTACGTATGCACGTTGTGGACGGTGAAATTAAATATGTTGAAACGGATAATACCGGCGATGACAACTATGACGGCCTGCACCAGGTGCGCGCCTGTCTGCGTGGGCGTTCCATGCGTCGCCGTGTCTACAATCCGGACCGCCTGAAATATCCGATGAAACGAGTCGGGGCGCGCGGTGAAGGCAAATTCGAGCGCATTAGCTGGGAAGAAGCCTACGACATCATCGCGACCAATATGCAGCGCCTGATCAAAGAGTACGGCAACGAGTCTATCTATCTGAACTATGGTACCGGTACGCTGGGCGGCACCATGACCCGCTCCTGGCCGCCGGGAAATACCCTGGTCGCTCGCCTGATGAACTGCTGCGGCGGTTATCTGAACCATTACGGTGACTACTCTTCCGCGCAAATTGCGGAAGGTTTGAACTATACCTACGGCGGCTGGGCGGATGGTAACAGCCCGTCAGATATTGAAAACAGTAAGCTGGTGGTACTGTTTGGTAATAACCCTGGCGAAACGCGAATGAGCGGTGGTGGGGTGACTTATTACCTTGAGCAGGCTCGTCAGAAATCCAACGCTCGTATGATCATTATCGATCCGCGCTATACCGACACCGGTGCAGGGCGTGAAGATGAGTGGATCCCCATTCGTCCGGGAACAGATGCCGCACTGGTTAATGGTCTGGCGTACGTCATGATCAGCGAAAATCTGGTTGATCAGGCATTCCTCGATAAATATTGCGTTGGCTACGACGAGAAAACACTGCCAGCCAGTGCGCCGAAAAATGGTCACTATAAAGCTTATATTCTGGGTGAAGGGCCAGATGGCGTGGCTAAAACGCCGGAATGGGCCTCGCAAATCACCGGTGTTCCGGCAGACAAAATCATCAAATTGGCTCGTGAAATCGGTAGTACCAAACCGGCGTTTATCAGCCAGGGATGGGGCCCGCAGCGTCACGCTAACGGTGAAATCGCAACCCGTGCTATCTCGATGCTGGCGATTCTGACCGGTAACGTTGGTATTAACGGGGGCAACAGCGGCGCGCGTGAAGGTTCATACAGCTTACCTTTTGTCCGTATGCCGACCCTCGAAAACCCGATCCAGACCAGCATTTCGATGTTTATGTGGACCGATGCCATTGAACGTGGCCCGGAAATGACAGCGCTGCGTGATGGTGTGCGCGGGAAAGATAAGCTGGATGTGCCGATCAAAATGATCTGGAACTATGCCGGTAACTGCCTGATTAACCAGCATTCTGAAATCAACCGTACCCATGAAATCCTTCAGGATGATAAGAAGTGCGAGCTGATTGTGGTTATCGACTGCCACATGACTTCATCGGCGAAATATGCTGACATCCTGCTGCCTGACTGCACCGCTTCCGAACAGATGGACTTTGCACTGGATGCATCCTGCGGGAATATGTCTTACGTGATTTTCAACGATCAGGTGATTAAACCGCGCTTTGAATGTAAGACCATCTATGAAATGACCAGCGAACTGGCAAAACGTCTTGGCGTTGAGCAACAGTTTACTGAAGGCCGTACACAGGAAGAGTGGATGCGGCATCTGTATGCCCAGTCGCGGGAAGCGATTCCTGAACTGCCAACGTTTGAAGAGTTCCGCAAGCAGGGGATCTTTAAAAAGCGCGACCCACAAGGGCATCACGTTGCTTATAAAGCTTTCCGTGAAGATCCGCAGGCAAATCCGCTGACCACGCCATCGGGTAAAATTGAGATTTATTCGCAGGCGCTGGCTGACATTGCCGCGACCTGGGAATTGCCAGAAGGCGACGTGATCGATCCACTGCCGATCTACACGCCGGGCTTTGAAAGTTATCAGGATCCGCTGAACAAACAATATCCGCTGCAGCTTACGGGTTTCCACTACAAATCTCGCGTTCACTCAACTTACGGCAACGTTGATGTGCTGAAAGCAGCTTGCCGTCAGGAAATGTGGATCAACCCGTTTGATGCACAAAAACGCGGTATCAACAACGGCGATAAGGTCAGGATCTTTAACGACCGTGGTGAGGTTCATATTGAGGCGAAAGTGACGCCACGAATGATGCCGGGTGTGGTCGCACTGGGTGAAGGTGCCTGGTATGACCCGGATGCAAAACGTGTCGATAAGGGCGGTTGTATCAACGTACTGACCACTCAACGTCCGTCTCCTCTCGCTAAGGGGAATCCGTCACATACAAACCTTGTTCAGGTTGAAAAGGTGTAAGGAGTAACCGATGACAACCCAGTATGGATTTTTTATTGATTCCAGCCGTTGCACCGGTTGCAAAACCTGCGAGCTGGCTTGTAAAGACTACAAAGATTTGACGCCAGAAGTCAGTTTCCGCCGCATTTATGAATATGCTGGCGGCGACTGGCAGGAAGATAACGGTGTCTGGCACCAGAACGTGTTTGCCTACTATCTGTCGATTTCATGTAACCACTGCGAAGATCCGGCTTGTACTAAAGTCTGCCCGAGCGGTGCGATGCATAAACGTGAAGATGGTTTTGTTGTGGTCGATGAAGATGTATGCATTGGCTGCCGTTACTGCCATATGGCTTGCCCGTATGGCGCACCGCAATATAACGAAACGAAAGGCCATATGACCAAATGTGATGGTTGTTATGACCGTGTTGCGGAGGGGAAGAAGCCGATCTGTGTTGAATCTTGCCCGCTGCGGGCGCTGGATTTTGGCCCTATCGACGAGCTGCGTAAAAAACATGGCGATTTGGCGGCTGTTGCGCCGTTGCCGCGAGCTCACTTTACCAAACCGAATATTGTGATCAAACCCAATGCCAACAGCCGCCCGACCGGGGATACCACTGGCTATCTGGCAAACCCGAAGGAGGTGTGAGATGGGAAGTGGATGGCATGAATGGCCGCTGATGATCTTCACGGTCTTCGGGCAATGTGTAGCAGGTGGTTTTATCGTTCTGGCTTTGGCGCTGCTCAAAGGCGACCTGCGAGCAGAAGCCCAGCAGCGTGTTATTGCCTGTATGTTTGGCTTATGGGTGCTGATGGGTATTGGCTTTATCGCCTCTATGCTCCATCTTGGTTCGCCGATGCGCGCTTTTAACTCGCTCAACCGGGTAGGGGCTTCAGCACTCAGTAACGAAATCGCCAGCGGTTCGATCTTTTTTGCTGTTGGTGGCATCGGCTGGTTACTGGCAATGCTGAAAAAGCTGTCACCGGCATTGCGTACGCTGTGGCTGGTGGTGACGATGGTTCTTGGCGTAGTCTTTGTCTGGATGATGGTGCGTGTCTATAACAGCATCGATACCGTACCCACCTGGTACAGCATCTGGACACCGATGGGCTTCTTCCTGACGATGTTTATGGGCGGCCCGTTACTGGGTTACCTGTTACTGAGTCTGGCTGGCGTCGATGGCTGGGCGATGCGTCTGCTGCCAGCTATTTCTGTACTGGCCCTGGTAGTGAGTGGCGTGGTGTCAGTGATGCAGGGCGCAGAGCTGGCGACTATTCATAGCTCTGTGCAGCAGGCCGCAGCGCTGGTGCCGGACTATGGTGCGCTGATGTCCTGGCGGATCGTGCTTTTGGCTGTTGCCCTGTGCTTGTGGATTGCACCACAGCTAAAAGGTTATCAGCCTGCGGTTCCGCTACTTTCCGTATCATTCATTCTGCTTCTGGCAGGGGAATTAATCGGTCGTGGCGTATTCTATGGTTTGCATATGACCGTGGGGATGGCCGTCGCAAGCTAATCATAACAACCGGGGTTTCGGCCCCGGTTCTCTTTTATTTCTGCTTCGTTAACGTGTCATAACTGGTCATCAAATTACGATAATCAGGAATATGGTTAGAGAACAACGTCGCCAGTCCTTCAATATCATTACGCCAGTCGCGATGCAGCTCGCACGCCACGCCGAACCATGTCATCAATTGCGCACCAGCTTGCGACATGCGATCCCATGCCGAATGCCGGGTAATTTCATTAAAGGTCCCTGACGCGTCAGTCACGACAAAGACGTCAAACCCTTCTTCAATGGCTGAAAGCGCCGGGAATGCCACGCAAACTTCGGTTACCACACCGGCAATAATTAACTGTTTTTTACCTGTCGCTTTGACAGCTTTTACAAAATCTTCGTTATCCCAGGCGTTAATATTTCCCGGGCGAGCAATGTAAGGTGCATCGGGAAACTGTGCTTTCAGTTCTGGAACTAATGGGCCGTTAGGACCGGTTTCAAAACTGGTGGTAAGAATAGTAGGTAAGTTGAAATACTTAGCTAGGTCGCCCAGCGCCAGCACGTTATTTTTAAACTTATCGGGTTCGATATCCCGTACAAGGGAAAGTAAACCAGCCTGGTGATCAACAAGCAAAACGGCAGCATCATTTTTATCAAGACGAACATACGGTTTGGTCATCCTCTTCTCCTTTCGAGAGTCAGCGGTACGTCTGAAATCGGTCAGACGCGATGCATTGCTCTGAAAGCATAGACGGGAAATATGAGTTTGCTGTGACCATGAAATTTTTCGACTGAACGAAGCGTATGAAATTTGTGTTAGATCAATAAAAACAATCAGATGAGATTAATCATCTCTCCAGCATTAGCGTTATGAATGAGTAATATAAATCGATAATACCTCAGCTGCGATATGCGCGTATTTTCACCCATTGACAATGTTTTTGGCGGTGGCATGATGCGCATGAAATTTGAACTTCCTCACGGTTTTAATTCATGTCCACGTATACCCGGCCTGTCATGCTTTTGCTGTCTGGCCTGCTTTTGTTGACTTTGGCGATCGCAGTGTTAAATACACTCGTGCCGCTTTGGCTCGCCCAGGAACATATGTCCACATGGCAGGTAGGCGTTGTCAGCTCATCCTATTTTACCGGCAACCTGGTCGGTACATTGCTGACAGGGTATGTCATTAAGCGCATTGGCTTTAACCGCAGCTATTATCTGGCCTCCTTCATTTTTGCCGCTGGCTGTGCCGGCCTTGGCCTGATGATTGGATTCTGGAGCTGGTTGGCTTGGCGTTTTGTCGCTGGCGTCGGCTGTGCCATGATTTGGGTGGTTGTTGAGAGCGCGCTGATGTGCAGTGGGACGTCACGTAACCGTGGGCGTTTGCTTGCTGCGTATATGATGGTTTATTACGTGGGAACGTTTTTAGGCCAGTTACTGGTCAGCAAAGTTTCAACCGAGCTGATGTCCGTATTGCCGTGGGTTACAGGTTTGACGTTGGCAGGGATCTTACCGCTGTTGTTTACGCGTGTGCTGAATCAGCAGGCTGAAAACCATGATTCGACGTCAATTACGTCAATGCTAAAACTCCGTCAGGCGCGGCTTGGCGTGAATGGCTGCATTATCTCAGGAATCGTTCTGGGATCTCTATATGGCCTGATGCCGCTGTACCTCAATCACAAAGGGGTGAGCAATGCCAGCATTGGTTTCTGGATGGCGGTACTGGTCAGTGCGGGTATCCTTGGACAATGGCCGATTGGACGTCTGGCGGATAAGTTTGGTCGACTGCTGGTGTTGCGTGTTCAGGTCTTTGTCGTCATTCTCGGCAGTATCGCGATGCTTAGCCAGGCGGCGATGGCCCCAGCGTTATTCATCCTCGGTGCCGCTGGCTTTACGCTATATCCGGTGGCGATGGCATGGGCTTGCGAGAAAGTTGAACATCATCAACTGGTGGCGATGAACCAGGCCTTACTGTTGAGCTATACTGTGGGAAGTCTGCTTGGCCCGTCATTTACTGCCATGCTAATGCAGAATTTCTCCGATAATTTATTGTTTATCATGATCGCCAGCGTATCGTTTATCTATTTGCTGATGCTGCTTCGCAACGCCGGTCATACGCCGAAACCCGTTGCTCACGTGTAAATGAATTAACGCAGAGTGTGAACTTACTGTTTCACACTCTGCTTTTTTGTTTCTTCTCTCTGACTTGCTTTTTTCAAAATTTTATTCGTTTCAAAATAAAATGTGCAGCAGGTTATAATTTTGCATTTCGCTATTTCCGCACTTCTTATTTGCCGCGCATAATCCCTCGTTTTACAGATGCCCCTTTAATTTTGGCGAAGGATTTGTCTATGGCTGGGAATGTTCAGGAAAAACAGCTGCGATGGTACAACATTGCGCTGATGTCTTTTATCACTGTCTGGGGTTTTGGCAACGTTGTTAATAACTACGCCAACCAGGGGCTGGTGGTTGTTTTTTCATGGGTGTTTATCTTTGCGCTCTATTTCACACCTTATGCGCTAATTGTTGGTCAGTTAGGCTCGACCTTCAAAGATGGGAAGGGCGGGGTCAGTACCTGGATTAAACACACGATGGGACCCGGACTGGCTTACCTCGCCGCGTGGACCTACTGGGTAGTGCATATTCCCTATCTGGCACAAAAACCCCAGGCAATACTGATTGCGCTCGGTTGGGCGATGAAAGGCGACGGTTCGCTAATCAAAGAATATTCCGTCGTAGCGTTACAGGGGTTAACGCTGGTGCTGTTTGTCTTCTTTATGTGGGTTGCTTCACGCGGTATGAAATCGCTGAAAATCGTCGGTTCTGTGGCAGGGATTGCGATGTTTGTTATGTCGCTCCTGTATGTGGCGATGGCGGTAACCGCGCCTGCGATTACTGAAGTGCATATTGCGACCACAAACATTACCTGGGAAACGTTTATTCCTCATATCGACTTTACCTACATTACCACTATTTCAATGCTGGTTTTCGCGGTTGGCGGAGCAGAGAAGATTTCTCCTTACGTTAATCAAACGCGCAACCCAGGAAAAGAATTTCCAAAAGGGATGTTATGCCTGGCGGTGATGGTTGCGGTTTGTGCCATTCTGGGCTCACTGGCGATGGGGATGATGTTTGACTCGCGTAATATCCCGGATGACTTAATGACTAACGGTCAGTATTACGCCTTTCAGAAGCTGGGCGAATATTACAACATGGGTAATACTTTAATGGTGATTTATGCCATTGCGAATACCCTGGGACAAGTAGCTGCGCTGGTATTCTCGATTGATGCGCCGCTTAAAGTGTTATTAGGCGATGCTGACAGCAAATATATTCCAGCCAGTTTATGTCGTACCAACGCTTCTGGTACGCCCGTTAATGGCTATTTTCTGACCCTGGTGCTGGTGGCGATCCTGATAATGCTGCCGACTCTCGGCATTGGTGATATGAACAATCTCTATAAATGGCTGTTGAATCTTAACTCGGTAGTGATGCCGCTGCGTTATTTATGGGTATTTGTTGCATTTATTGCAGTTGTTCGCCTGGCGCAGAAATATAAGCCGGAATATGTCTTTATTCGTAATAAGCCGTTGGCAATGACCGTCGGAATTTGGTGTTTTGCCTTTACCGCTTTTGCCTGCCTGACTGGTATTTTCCCGAAAATGGAAGCCTTCACCGCAGAGTGGACATTCCAGTTGGCGCTGAATGTTGCAACGCCGTTTGTGCTGGTGGGATTAGGGCTGATATTCCCGCTGCTGGCGCGTAAAGCGAATAGCAAATAATTATTGTGGTCGGTGACGCTGACTCTGGCAGATCTGACCCGTTTTTACATAATCGAGAAATGCGCGCAAGCCGCAGGACATATACTGGCGGTTTGGGTAATAGATCTGGAAGCCTGGACGCTCTGTGATCCAGTCTTCCAGTACACATTCTAAACGACCGGTATCAAGGTACTCCTTGATCTGTTCATAGAGCAGATACCCGATACCAGCACCCATCAAAACGGCATCCAGTTCAGCATCAACATCATCCAGAATGATATTTCCTGCGACAGCAATTTCCAGCTCCTTTGCAAATTGCCAGTGGAAAGGTTTGCCGCTGGGATAACGAAAAACAACACATTGATGATTAAGCAGATCATGAGGATGGCGGGGTTTGCCATATCTTGCAAAGTACTCTGGCGTCGCTGCTACACATAATTTCACTGGCGGGCCGATCGCCACGCTGATCATATCTTTTTCGACGATGCCACTAAGTCGAACGCCAGCGTCAAAGCCCTGCTGGACGATATCAACAAGAGAGTCGTCAGTTGTGAGCTCGACTTTAATATCAGGATATTCACGTGTGAAACCAACCAGTAAAGGTATTAAAAATATACGTGCAGCTACCCGGGCGGCATTGATTTTGAGCGTACCTGTCGGTGTCAGACGAAAATCATTCATCTCATCTAACATGATCTGAATTTCGTCGAAAGCTGGGCGCAATCGTTCATAGAGATTAGAACCCGCTTCCGTTAACGATACGCTTCGGGTTGTCCGATTGAATAAGCGAATTTTAAGACGTTGTTCCAGTGTTTTAATACTATGGCTAATGGCGGACGAAGATAAGCCTAACTCATCGCCTGCTGCACGAAAGCTTTGATTACGGGCCACGGCAAAGAAAGTGGCAAAGTCAGACATATTCATCCGCATTAGTGAAAATCCTTCATTAACTCATCCTGAATCATCACGTTTACAGGATGATGCCGCCTGCGTAAAGTGCGCTCCAGAACTTAACGTGGAGGTAAAATTATGCAGTCTGAACGTATTTATTTGGTATGGGCCCATCCTCGTCATGATTCATTGACCGCACATATTGCTGATGCGATCCATCAGCGGGCAATGGAGCGGAAAATACAGGTGACGGAACTCGATTTATATCGGCGTAATTTCAACCCGGTGATGACGCCGGAAGATGAACCAGACTGGAAGAATATGGATAAACGTTATTCTCCAGAGGTTCATCAGCTTTATTCAGAGCTGCTTGAACATGACACGTTAGTGGTGGTTTTTCCTCTCTGGTGGTACAGCTTCCCAGCAATGCTAAAAGGATATATTGACAGAGTATGGAATAATGGGCTGGCTTATGGAGATGGGCACAAATTACCATTCAATAAAGTTCGTTGGGTGGCGCTGGTTGGAGGAGACAAAGAATCATTTGTCCAGATGGGCTGGGAAAAAAATATAAGCGATTATTTGATAAATATGTGCAGTTATCTTGGTATTGAAGATGCCGATGTCACTTTCTTGTGTAATACAGTGGTATTCGATGGGGAAGAACTTCACGCGAGCTATTATCAGTCGTTATTATCTCAGGTACGGGATATGGTAGATGCACTATAAGATGTGTTAAAACGCTGTAGCAGAATGAAGCGCGGAATAACAAAGCGGCAACTCAATAAAGTTGCCGCTTTACGGGGAAATTAGAACATTACCTTATGACCGTACTGCTCAAGAATGCCTTTCACGCGTTCCATGGTCTCTTTCTTCGGTGGTTTAACACCATCAAGTTTGTATTCTTCACCCATCGCCACCCATTTGTGTTTGCCCAGCTCGTGGTAGGGGAGAAGCTCGATTTTCTCAACGTTGCCCATATCACGGGTAAATTCACCGAGGCGATGTGCTGAATCGTCATCGTCAGACCAGCCTGGGACAACAACGTAGCGGATCCACACCTTCACATTTTTATTCGCCAGATATTTAGCAAACTCCAGCGTGCGGTGGTTGGAAACTCCAACCAGATTTTGGTGGATCTCGTCGTTCATCTGTTTGAGATCGAGCATTACCAGGTCGGTTACTTCCAGCAGTTCATCAATCACCGGATCGTAACGACGAACAAAACCGTTGGTATCCAGACAGGTATGAATGCCTTCTTTTTTGCAGGCGCGGAACCAGTCACGAACAAACTCAGCTTGCAGGATTGCTTCACCGCCGGATGCGGTAACGCCGCCGCCGGAAGCGTTCATAAAGTGGCGATAGGTCACCACTTCCTTCATCAAATCTTCAACGGTAACTTCTTTACCGCCATGCGTGTCCCAGGTGTCGCGGTTATGACAATACAGGCAGCGCATCAGGCAGCCCTGGAAAAAGGTGATAAAGCGAATACCCGGGCCGTCTACGGTTCCACAGGATTCAAAGGAGTGAATGCGACCAATAACTGACATTGCGGTGTTTCTCCAGATGTGGCCCATCTGAGGCCGTGTTGGTGCGCAGCTCGAAGGCTACGTCGAGTCTGTTTTGGCAGTCACCTTAAAGTATAGATAGCTGACAAAAAAGGCTCTCGTGCTAAAAAAGGCCCCACTTTCGTGGAGCCTTTATTGTACGCTTTTTACTGTACGATTTCAGTCAAAACTAATTACATAGATTGAGTGAAGGTACGAGTAATAACGTCCTGCTGCTGTTCTTTAGTCAGCGAGTTGAAACGTACTGCGTAGCCAGATACACGGATGGTCAGCTGCGGATATTTTTCCGGGTTTTCCATCGCGTCGAGCAGCATTTCACGGTTCATCACGTTAACGTTCAGGTGCTGACCACCTTCGATGGATGCTTCGTGGTGGAAGTAACCATCCATCAGACCAGCCAGGTTGGTCTTACGAACTTCGTCGTCTTTACCCAGTGCGTTCGGAACGATAGAGAAGGTGTAGGAGATACCATCTTTAGCGTAAGCAAACGGCAGTTTAGCAACGGAAGTCAGAGATGCTACAGCACCTTTCTGGTCACGACCGTGCATCGGGTTAGCACCCGGTCCGAACGGCGCGCCAGCACGACGACCGTCTGGGGTGTTACCAGTTTTCTTACCATACACAACGTTAGAAGTGATGGTCAGAACAGACTGAGTCGGGATTGCGTCACGGTAGGTGTGCAGTTTCTGAATTTTCTTCATGAAACGTTCTACCAGGTCAACCGCCAGGTCATCTACACGCGGGTCGTTGTTACCAAACTGCGGGTATTCGCCTTCGATTTCGAAGTCGATAGCCAGACCGTCTTCGTCACGAATCGGTTTAACTTTCGCATATTTGATTGCAGACAGGGAGTCAGCAGCAACGGACAGACCAGCAATACCACATGCCATGGTGCGGATAACGTCACGGTCGTGCAGCGCCATCAGAGAGGCTTCGTAGCTGTACTTGTCGTGCATGTAGTGGATGATGTTCAGTGCGGTGATGTACTGTTTAGCCAGCCAGTCCATGAAGTGATCCATGCGCTCCATCACTTCATCGTAGTTCAGGACGTCGCCTTTGATCGGTTCAGATTTCGGACCAACCTGCATTTTCAGTTTTTCGTCAACGCCGCCGTTGATTGCGTACAGCATGGTTTTCGCCAGGTTTGCACGCGCACCGAAGAACTGCATTTGTTTACCAACGATCATCGGGCTTACGCAGCAAGCGATAGCGTAGTCATCGTTGTTGAAGTCCGGACGCATCAGGTCATCGTTCTCATACTGCAGAGAAGAGGTGTCAATGGACACTTTAGCGGCGAATTTCTTGAAGTTCAGCGGCAGTTTTTCAGACCACAGAATGGTCATGTTCGGTTCCGGAGACGGACCCATGGTGTACAGGGTGTTCAGGAAACGGAAGCTGTTTTTGGTAACCAGGGTACGACCGTCGAGGCCCATACCACCGATAGATTCGGTTGCCCAGATCGGGTCGCCAGAGAACAGTTCATCGTATTCCGGAGTACGCAGGAAGCGCACCATACGCAGTTTCATGACCAGGTGGTCAACCATTTCCTGCGCTTCTTGTTCGGTGATCTTGCCAGCTTTCAGGTCACGTTCGATGTACACATCCAGGAAGGTGGAGGTACGACCGAAGGACATTGCAGCACCGTTCTGAGACTTAACAGCAGCCAGGTAGCCGAAGTAAGTCCACTGGATAGCTTCCTGAGCGTTGGTAGCCGGACCAGAGATGTCGTAGCCGTATTTCGCAGCCATTTCTTTCATCTGACCCAGAGCGCGGTGCTGTTCAGCGATTTCTTCGCGCAGACGGATAGTCTGTTCCAGGTTTACGCCGTTTTCCAGATCAGCCTGCAGAGAGGTGAACTGAGCGTATTTGTCTTTCATCAGGTAGTCGATACCGTACAGCGCAACGCGACGGTAGTCACCGATGATACGACCACGGCCATAAGCATCTGGCAGACCGGTCAGAACACCGGATTTACGGCAACGCAGGATGTCCGGAGTGTAAACGTCGAACACGCCCTGGTTGTGAGTTTTACGGTATTCAGTGAAGATTTTTTTGATCATCGGGTCCAGTTCGCGGTTGTACGCTTTGCAGGAACCTTCGATCATTTTGATACCACCGAACGGGATAAGAGCACGTTTCAGCGGAGCTTCAGTCTGCAGACCAACAACTTTTTCCAACGCTTTGTTGATGTAGCCAGCGTCGTGAGAGGTGATGGTGGAAGCAACAGCGGTGTCAAAGTCAACTGGCGCGTGAGTGCGGTTTTCCAGTTTAACGCCTTCCATTACTTTGTCCCACAGGGTGGTGGTCGCTTCAGTAGCGCCAGCCAGGAAGGACTCGTCACCCTCGTACGGAGTGTAGTTTTTCTGAATGAAGTCACGGACGTTTACTTCATTCTGCCAGTCACCTTTGGTAAAACCTTCCCAGGCTGTGGCTAACTTTTCATTAAGCTCGGACATGTAACACCTACCTTCTTAAGTGGATTTTTTATTTACTGCGTACTTCGACAACCATTAATGGTGATCGTTTTCACGCAGGTAAATGACCCAGTATGTCAACCCAACCAACAAACCACCGCCGATAATATTACCGATCGTAACCGGAATCAGGTTATCAGTGATGAAGTTCATCACGGTCAGGTGAGAAAAATTTTCCGGTGCAGAACCGACAGCGGTCCAGAATTCCGGAGATGCGAAGTCGCGGATTACAATACCCATCGGGATCATAAACATGTTTGCGATACTGTGCTCAAAACCGCTGGCAACAAACATCGCGACCGGCAGCACCATAATGAACGCTTTATCCATCAGGCTGCGGCCAGAATAACTCATCCATACTGCCAGACATACCATCAGGTTTGCCAGGATACCAAGGCAGACGGCCTCAATAAAAGTATGGTGCACTTTGTGGTCGGCGGTTTGTAGGACGTTTAGTCCCCATTGACCATTCGCGGTCATATACTCGCCGGAAAGCCACATTAAAAGTACAAACAGCAGTGCGCCGACCAGGTTGCCAAAATAGACATTTAGCCAGTTTTTCGCCAACTGACCCCAGGTGATGCGCCCACTCGCCTTAGCAACAACAATCAACACTGTGGAAGTAAAGAGATCGGCTCCGCAGACAACACAAAGAATCAGCCCCAGAGAGAAGCAAATGCCGCCAACCAGTTTTGCCATGCCGAAGGGCATTGTTCCTGTGCCAGTGGTTGCTGTGATATAGAAGACGAATGCGATTGAGATGAAAACACCGGCGGTAATCGCCAGATAGAAAGTCTTAAGCGGATGTTTCGTTGCTTTATAGACACCTGCCTCTTCGGCCACTTTGGCCATTGCTGCAGGAAGTAAAAGATCAAAAGGGTTGTCAGCTTTCACACTAACTCTCTCTTTATTAAGTCGGCGACGAGATACTAACAAAGCATTATAGATGAGAAATTGATATAGATCATATCTCGCCTGGCTTATAGGCCCGTAACTCGCATGGTTTTTATGCAAATACGGAGTAAATATTTGATTATCCAAATAAAAATAAATTTTAAAAATTAACAAATGAGTTGAATTTTTTCCGCATCCTCCGCTAAAACAGTTAATTAAAAGGGAGCACCAAGCGAATAAAGTAACAATATCGATCGTATTTATTAAATACAAATTACCGATATTTAACTTTATAATTACAATTATTTTATTAATGCAAATATATGTAAAGCGGGGCATTAAAAAAACGCCCCGTAATATAACTCAGACGAATCATTAAGCCTACATTGCGTAGGCTATTTGATTTTATTTTGCCCAGAATGCTGCTTTGGCGCGCTGCAGCTTTTCGTAGGCCTTCAACAACGACTGATGTGCAGCAAACGCGTGCAGATCGCTATCTACGGGTTGCAAGCCATAAAACGCCGATTCACCGCTCATTGCCGCACTGGCGGCTTCTACGGCATCTGCGCCATACATACGAACGAAGGCATTCAGATATTGCAGTGGTTGGCGGTCTTCTTCCTGTGCCAGTAATAACAACGTTTGCAGACAGCGATAATAGTTGGCGCGTTCCGGACTGAACACTGATGAGTTAAATTCCATCGTCCATTCAGTCCAGACCAGAGCCTGTTCCAGATCGCCACCAGCCAGCGCCAACATAGCCTTTAATTCACCGATACGCAGAGTGTACCAGCCGTTATCCGGCCCGGTTGCCAGACCCAATAGCTCACGCACGCGGGTAAAGTCATCAAAACCTTCTTCATCCAGTTGCTCGATGAGGTTCAGGTAATCTTCTTTTTCCCACTCGCTGCCTGGTAACGAAAGAATCGTTTCACGTAAATGGCTGCCCATACTGTTATTCGCCAGCCACAGATCTTCAGCCGGATAAATATCGGACATGCCAGGCACGATAATACGGCAAGCATAAACGCCCAGATGCTCGTAATCGGCAATATAAACTTCTTTATCTTCTTTGTTGAAGATAGCCATCAGCGTAGCAAACTCTTCTTCCGTGGTGCCTGAGAAGCTCCAGTCCACAAACGGATAATCGGCATCCTGCTTGAACAGGTCCCAGGAGATTAAACCGCTGGAATCGATAAAGTGCGTTTCGAGGTTAGTATGTTCAGCGACTTCTTCATCATCGAAGGTTGGCGGAGTAAACACATCCAAATCTTTCAGACCGCGGCCTTGCAGCAACTCGGTCACGGTACGTTCCAGTGCTACGCCAAAATCGGGATGCGCACCGAAAGAGGCAAAGCAGGTACCGTTAGCAGGATTGAACAGTACCACGCAAATCACCGGATACTGGCCGCCAAGCGAACCATCATAAGCAAAGATTGGGAAACCTTCTGCTTCCAGTGTTTCGATCGCTTCAACCACCGCTGGATAACGCGCAAGCACCTCTGCCGGGATCTCTGGAAGACTGATGCTTTCAGCAATAATGCGGTTTTTCACGTAGCGTTCGAAAACTTCGGACAACCCCTGAACGCGTGCTTCGTTTCGGGTATTGCCAGCGGACATACCGTTAGAAACGTACAGGTTACCAATGATATTCATCGGAATATAAACGATCTGATTGTCGGACTGGCGCGTAAACGGCAGACCACAAATACCACGATCTTCGTTACCAGATTGTAGGTCAATCAGCATGCTGCCGGTCAGTTCATTCTCCGGATCGTAAAATGCGCGCAGACGGTCATCGAGCAGCCCTTCTGGTACATCGTCGTTTTCGGTCAGTGGGAACCATTTTTCGTTGGGATAATGCACGAATGGACCGTTGGCGATGGTTTCGCCCAGCCAGAAATCAGCAAAAAAGTAGTTGGTTGAGAGACGCTCGAAATATTCACCGAGGGCAGATGCCAGCGCCGCTTTTTTGGTTGCGCCTTTACCGTTGGTAAAACACAGTGCGCACTCTTTGTCGCGAATGTGCACTGACCAGACGTTAGGCACGGGATTCAGCCAGGAGGCCTCTTCAATCTGAAAACCAAGGTCTGAAAGTTTTTGCTGGAAGCGAGCGATGGAATCTTCCAGGGCGGCATCTTTGCCGGGGATAAATGTTTGCGTCATGAAAATCACTTTAGTCGTACGGAAAGCGCGCAATAATACGGGTTTTATCTCAAAGGCGCTATCACCGCCGCCAGGCAGATGAACTGTTGACTATGCTTTTAGCGGATAAACCACGATAAGAGCATAAAAATGAAGGCATTCGATCTCCACCGTATGGCATTTGATAAAGTGCCTTTTGATTTCCTTGGCGAAGTTGCACTACGTAGTCTTTATACCTTTGTACTGGTCTTTTTATTCCTCAAAATGACCGGCAGACGCGGTGTGCGGCAGATGTCGCTGTTTGAAGTGTTAATCATTCTGACGCTGGGGTCAGCGGCGGGGGATGTGGCGTTTTATGATGATGTGCCGATGGTTCCGGTGCTTATCGTCTTTATTACTCTGGCGTTGTTATACCGTCTGGTAATGTGGTTGATGGCGCACAGTGAAAAACTGGAAGATCTTCTGGAAGGCAAGCCGGTTGTCATTATTGAGGATGGTGAGCTGGCCTGGTCGAAACTTAATAACTCCAACATGACGGAATTTGAGTTCTTTATGGAGCTGCGACTGCGTGGAGTGGAGCAGTTGGGGCAGGTACGTCTGGCGATTCTCGAAACCAACGGGCAAATCAGTGTCTATTTCTTTGAAGATGACAAGGTCAAACCGGGATTACTTATTTTACCCAGTGACTGTACTCAGCGTTACAAAGTGGTGCCTGAGTCGGCGGACTATGCTTGCATCCGTTGCAGTGAGATCATTCATATGAATGCAGGGGAAAAACAATTATGTCCGCGCTGCGCAAATCCAGAATGGACGAAGGCAAGTCGGGCTAAACGGGTGACCTGACAGCAAAAAAATCGGTTTTTGGACAATAATCCGAGAGATTCTATTGTGTGACGCGTGCCGCATTTTTGCCCTCGACTGTTTTACCCATTGCGATGCGCGCCACTGAATGATAAAACCGATAGCCACAGGAATAATGTATTACCCGCGGTCGCAATCGATTGTCCGTGGGTTAATGGCAACGCAACGTGGTGAGGGGAAATGGCTCAAATCTTCAATTTTAGTTCTGGTCCGGCAATGCTACCGGCAGAGGTGCTTAAACAGGCTCAACAGGAACTGCGCGACTGGAACGGTCTTGGTACGTCGGTGATGGAAGTGAGCCACCGTGGTAAAGAGTTCATTCAGGTTGCAGAGGAAGCCGAGAAGGATTTTCGCGATCTTCTTAATATCCCCTCCAACTATAAAGTATTGTTCTGCCACGGCGGTGGTCGCGGTCAGTTTGCTGCTGTTCCGCTGAATATTCTTGGTGATAAAACCACTGCAGATTATGTTGATGCCGGTTACTGGGCGGCAAGTGCCATTAAAGAAGCGAAAAAATACTGCAAGCCAAATGTCTTTGACGCCAAAGTGACTGTTGATGGTCTTCGTGCGGTTAAGCCAATGCGTGAATGGCAGCTCTCTGATAATGCCGCTTATATGCATTACTGCCCAAATGAGACCATCGATGGTATCGCCATCGACGAAACGCCAGACTTTGGTAAAGAAGTGGTGGTTGCAGCCGACTTCTCTTCAACAATTCTTTCCCGTCCAATTGACGTCAGTCGTTACGGTGTGATTTATGCTGGCGCACAGAAAAATATCGGCCCGGCGGGCCTGACAATCGTCATCGTTCGTGAAGACTTACTGGGTAAAGCGAATATCGCTTGTCCGTCGATTCTGGATTATTCCATCCTTAACGATAACGACTCAATGTTTAACACGCCGCCGACATTTGCCTGGTACCTGTCCGGTCTGGTATTCAAATGGCTGAAAGCGAACGGCGGCGTGGCTGCAATGGATAAAATCAATCAGCAAAAAGCAGAACTGCTGTATGGGGTGATTGATAACAGCGATTTCTACCGCAATGACGTGGCGAAAGCTAACCGTTCGCGGATGAACGTGCCGTTCCAGTTGGCGGACAGTGCGCTTGACAAATTGTTCCTTGAAGAGTCTTTTGCTGCGGGGCTGCATGCCCTGAAAGGGCATCGTGTGGTCGGCGGTATGCGTGCGTCAATTTATAACGCAATGCCTCTGGAAGGCGTTAAAGCGCTGACAGACTTCATGATTGAGTTCGAACGCCGTCACGGCTAATGCCGAAATTTTGCTTAATCCCCACAGCCAGCCTGTGGGGTTTTTATTTCTGTTGTAGAGAGTTGAGTTCATGGAATCCCTGACGTTACAACCCATCGCTCGTGTCGATGGCACCATTAATCTGCCCGGTTCCAAGAGCGTTTCTAACCGCGCTTTATTGCTGGCGGCATTAGCACACGGCAAAACAGTATTAACCAATCTGCTGGATAGCGATGACGTGCGCCATATGCTGAATGCATTAACAGCGTTAGGGGTAAGCTATACGCTTTCAGCCGATCGTACGCGTTGCGAAATCATCGGTAACGGCGGTCCATTACACGCAAAAAGTGCCCTGGAGTTGTTCCTCGGTAACGCCGGAACGGCAATGCGTCCGCTGGCGGCAGCTCTTTGTCTGGGTAGCAATGATATTGTGCTGACCGGTGAACCGCGTATGAAAGAACGCCCCATTGGTCATCTGGTGGATGCGCTGCGCCTGGGCGGGGCGAAGATCACTTACCTGGAACAAGAAAATTATCCACCATTGCGTTTACAGGGCGGCTTTACTGGCGGCAACGTTGACGTTGATGGCTCCGTTTCCAGCCAGTTCCTCACCGCACTGTTAATGACTGCGCCTCTTGCACCGGAAGATACGGTGATTCGTATTAAAGGCGATCTGGTCTCTAAACCTTATATCGACATCACACTCAATCTGATGAAGACGTTTGGTGTTGAAATTGAAAATCAGCACTATCAACAATTTGTCGTAAAAGGCGGGCAGTCTTATCAGTCTCCGGGTACTTATTTGGTCGAAGGTGATGCATCTTCGGCTTCTTACTTCCTGGCAGCAGCAGCAATCAAAGGCGGCACTGTAAAAGTGACCGGCATTGGACGCAACAGTATGCAGGGTGATATTCGCTTTGCTGATGTGCTGGAAAAAATGGGCGCGACCATTTGCTGGGGCGATGATTATATTTCCTGCACGCGGGGTGAACTGAACGCTATTGATATGGATATGAACCATATTCCTGATGCGGCGATGACCATTGCCACGGCGGCGTTATTTGCAAAAGGCACCACCACGCTGCGCAATATCTATAACTGGCGTGTTAAAGAGACCGATCGCCTGTTTGCGATGGCAACAGAACTGCGTAAAGTTGGTGCGGAAGTAGAAGAGGGGCACGATTACATTCGTATCACTCCACCGGAAAAACTGAACTTTGCCGAGATCGCAACATACAATGATCACCGGATGGCGATGTGTTTCTCGCTGGTGGCGTTGTCAGATACACCAGTGACGATTCTTGATCCCAAATGCACGGCCAAAACATTTCCGGATTATTTCGAGCAGCTGGCGCGGATTAGCCAGGCAGCCTGAATGAACATTGGGCGATAAAAATCTTTCTTTATCAAAACGTCGGCACATTGCCGGCGTTTTTTTTCGGACCTTGTGAGTCATTTTGATTAATGGTAGCGTCGTTTGTCAATGTAAGTTATTGATACATAATATTTATATATGATTAATCAACGGATGATTCACATGAAGAATACTAAATTACTGCTGGCGATTGCGGCCTCTGCAGCTTTACTGACAGGGTGTCAGAATACCCACGGTATTGATACCAATATGGCTATCAGCTCAGGTTTAAATGCCTATAAAGCAGCAACGTTAAGCGATGCTGATGCAAAAGCGATTGCCAATCAGGGCTGTGCCGAAATGGACAGCGGCAATCAAGTCGCAAGTAAATCCAGCAAGTACGGTAAACGTCTGGCAAAAATCGCCAAAGCATTGGGTAACAATATTAATGGCACGCCGGTCAACTATAAGGTTTATATGACCAGCGACGTCAACGCATGGGCGATGGCGAACGGCTGTGTTCGTGTCTACAGTGGCCTGATGGACATGATGAACGACAACGAAATTGAAGGTGTTCTGGGTCATGAACTGGGCCACGTCGCGTTGGGTCACTCGCTGGCTGAAATGAAAGCTTCTTATGCGATCGTTGCCGCACGTGATGCGATTTCCGCTACCAGCGGTGTGGCTTCCCAGCTTTCTCGCTCACAATTAGGTGATATCGCAGAAGGCGCGATCAATGCTAAATACTCCCGCGATAAAGAGTCCGAAGCAGATGATTTCTCCTTTGATCTGTTGAAGAAACGTGGCATCAGCACCCAGGGGCTGGTTGGCAGCTTTGAAAAATTGGCCAGCCTGGATGGCGGCCGTACCCAGTCCATGTTTGACTCTCACCCACCATCAACAGAGCGTGCGCAACACATCCGTGATCGTATCGCCTCTGGTAAGTAAATCATTGTCATCTTTCGGGCTGGTCTTCTGCCAGCCCGCTATAATTGCGCAATAAATCCCCATCTGAATACAGACAAAACTGGTTTTTGCACACAACGTTAACGATTTGTGGCGTCGGCGCGTATAATGCGCGCGGTTATGTTAACGGTACGCCTGTTTTAAGGAGATAAAGATGACGGCAATTGCCCCGGTTATTACCATTGATGGCCCAAGCGGTGCAGGGAAAGGCACCTTGTGTAAGGCTATGGCGGAAGCGTTGCAATGGCATCTGCTGGACTCGGGTGCAATTTATCGCGTACTGGCACTGGCGGCATTACATCACCATGTTGATGTTGCATCGGAAGATGCGCTCGTGCCGCTGGCATCCCATCTGGATGTACGTTTTGTGTCGACCAATGGCAATCTGGAAGTGATCCTCGAAGGGGAAGATGTCAGCGGCGAAATTCGTACTCAGGAAGTGGCGAATGCTGCTTCACAAGTCGCGGCATTCCCACGCGTTCGTGAAGCATTATTGCGTCGCCAACGCGCGTTTCGCGAATTACCAGGCTTGATTGCCGATGGCCGCGACATGGGAACGGTGGTATTCCCTGATGCGCCAGTGAAAATTTTCCTTGACGCCTCCTCGGAAGAACGTGCGCATCGCCGCATGCTACAGTTGCAGGAGAAGGGCTTTAGTGTTAACTTTGAGCGCCTTTTGGCCGAGATCAAAGAACGCGACGACCGCGATCGTAACCGAGCGGTAGCGCCACTGGTTCCGGCAGCCGATGCTTTAGTGTTGGATTCCACCACCTTAAGCATTGAGCAAGTGATTGAAAAAGCGCTACAATACGCGCGCCAGAAATTGGCTCTCGCATAAGCGACCGAATTTGCAGTACCCCCGTTGCAATGGAATGACAGCGGGTATGTTAAACAACCCCATCCGGCATGGAGCCAGGTGGACGTTAAATATAAACCTGAAGATTAAACATGACTGAATCTTTTGCTCAACTCTTTGAAGAGTCCTTAAAAGAAATCGAAACCCGCCCGGGTTCTATCGTTCGTGGCGTTGTTGTTGCTATCGACAAAGACGTAGTACTGGTTGACGCTGGTCTGAAATCTGAGTCCGCCATCCCGGCTGAGCAGTTCAAAAACGCCCAGGGCGAGCTGGAAATCCAGGTAGGTGACGAAGTTGACGTTGCTCTGGACGCAGTAGAAGACGGCTTCGGTGAAACTCTGCTGTCCCGTGAGAAAGCTAAACGTCACGAAGCCTGGATCACGCTGGAAAAAGCTTACGAAGATGCTGAAACTGTTACCGGTGTTATCAACGGCAAAGTTAAGGGCGGCTTCACTGTTGAGCTGAACGGTATTCGTGCGTTCCTGCCAGGTTCTCTGGTAGACGTTCGTCCGGTGCGTGACACTCTGCACCTGGAAGGCAAAGAGCTTGAATTCAAAGTAATCAAGCTGGATCAGAAGCGCAACAACGTTGTTGTTTCTCGTCGTGCCGTTATCGAATCCGAAAACAGCGCAGAGCGCGATCAGCTGCTGGAAAACCTGCAGGAAGGCATGGAAGTTAAAGGTATCGTTAAGAACCTCACTGACTACGGTGCATTCGTTGATCTGGGCGGCGTTGACGGCCTGCTGCACATCACTGATATGGCCTGGAAACGCGTTAAGCATCCGAGCGAAATCGTCAACGTGGGCGACGAAATCACTGTTAAAGTGCTGAAGTTCGACCGCGAACGTACCCGTGTATCCCTGGGCCTGAAACAGCTGGGCGAAGATCCGTGGGTAGCTATTGCTAAACGTTATCCGGAAGGTACCAAACTGACTGGTCGCGTGACCAACCTGACCGACTACGGCTGCTTCGTTGAAATCGAAGAAGGCGTTGAAGGCCTGGTACACGTTTCCGAAATGGATTGGACCAACAAAAACATCCACCCGTCCAAAGTTGTTAACGTTGGCGATGTCGTGGAAGTTATGGTTCTGGATATCGACGAAGAACGTCGTCGTATCTCCCTGGGTCTGAAACAGTGCAAAGCTAACCCGTGGCAGCAGTTCGCGGAAACCCACAACAAGGGTGACCGTGTTGAAGGTAAAATCAAGTCTATCACTGACTTCGGTATCTTCATCGGCCTGGACGGCGGCATCGACGGCCTGGTTCACCTGTCTGACATCTCCTGGAACGTTGCAGGCGAAGAAGCAGTTCGTGAATACAAAAAAGGCGACGAAATCGCTGCAGTTGTTCTGCAGGTTGACGCAGAACGTGAACGTATCTCCCTGGGCGTTAAACAGCTCGCAGAAGATCCGTTCAACAACTGGGTTGCTCTGAACAAGAAAGGCGCTATCGTAACCGGTAAAGTAACTGCAGTTGACGCTAAAGGCGCAACCGTAGAACTGGCTGACGGCGTTGAAGGTTACCTGCGTGCTTCTGAAGCATCCCGTGACCGCGTTGAAGACGCTACCCTGGTTCTGAGCGTTGGCGACGAAGTTGAAGCTAAATTCACCGGTGTTGATCGTAAAAACCGCGCAATCAGCCTGTCTGTTCGTGCGAAAGACGAAGCTGACGAGAAAGATGCAATCGCAACTGTTAACAAACAGGAAGATGCAAACTTCTCCAACAACGCAATGGCTGAAGCTTTCAAAGCAGCTAAAGGCGAGTAATTCTCTGACTCTTCGGGATTTTTATTCCGAAGTTTGTTGAGTTTACTTGACAGATTGCAGGTTTCGTCCTGTAATCAAGCACTAAGGGCGGCTACGGCCGCCCTTAATCAATGCAGCAACAGCAGCCGCTTAATTTGCCTTTAAGGAACCGGAGGAATCATGACCAAGTCAGAATTGATAGAAAGACTTGCCACCCAGCAATCGCACATTCCCGCCAAGACGGTTGAAGATGCAGTAAAAGAGATGCTGGAGCATATGGCCTCGACTCTTGCGCAGGGCGAGCGTATTGAAATCCGCGGTTTCGGCAGTTTCTCTTTGCACTACCGCGCACCACGTACCGGACGTAATCCGAAGACTGGCGATAAAGTAGAACTGGAAGGAAAATACGTTCCTCACTTTAAACCAGGTAAAGAACTGCGCGATCGCGCCAATATTTACGGTTAAGTTTTTACCCAAACTTGAACGCGAGAAAAGCACCTGTCGGGTGCTTTTTTCATTTCTCTAATCTGAAACTGGAAGCTGCCTCGCAGAGTTTTGAGCAGTTTTCACTTTCTCGTTAAATTCTTCTGAACGCACCTCGGGGAACATAAAACTACCACCAGACAGCCGTTCAAATAAGTTGCACACTTTCCATAAACAGGGAGAGGTGCATGAAAATAACGACAGTCGGCGTAAGCATAATTTGCGGAATTTTTCCGTTGTTGATTTTGCCCCAATTGCCTGGGACATTAACCCTTGCGTTTCTGACAGTCTTCGCCTGCGTACTGGCATTTATTCCTGTTAAAGCCGTCCGTTATATCGCGCTGACGCTGCTGTTTTTTCTTTGGGGCATATTAGCGGCAAAGCAAATTTTGTGGGCAGGAGAAACCTTAAGTGGCGCGACGCAGGATGCAATAGTTGAGATCACTGCTACTGACGGCATGACCACTCATTACGGTCAAATTACTCATCTACAAGGTCGACGTATATTCCCTGCGCCAGGCCTCGTACTGTATGGCGAATATCTTCCGCAAGCGGTTTGTGCCGGACAAGTATGGTCAATGAAACTCAAAGTTCGTGCAGTTCATGGCCAACTTAATGATGGCGGCTTTGATAGCCAGCGTTATGCCATTGCCCAGCATCAACCGCTCACCGGCCGTTTTCTGCAGGCAAGTGTCATTGAACCGAATTGTAGCCTGCGTGCACAGTATCTGGCGTCACTACAAACAACGCTGCAACCCTATATGTGGAACGCGGTTATTCTTGGATTAGGTATGGGGGAACGGTTATCCGTCCCCAAAGAAATCAAAAATATCATGCGTGATACTGGAACGGCGCATTTAATGGCGATATCAGGATTGCACATCGCTTTTGCGGCGTTGCTGGCTGCAGGACTCATTCGCGGTGGGCAAGTTTTTCTGCCTGGGTGCTGGATCCACTGGCAAATGCCATTAATTGGTGGAATCTGCTGTGCTGCTTTTTACGCCTGGCTAACGGGAATGCAGCCTCCTGCATTGCGTACCGTGGTGGCGCTTGCCATTTGGGGAATGCTTAAGTTAAGTGGACGACAATGGAGTGGCTGGGATGTATGGATATGTTGTCTGGCGGCAATTTTGCTGATGGATCCTGTTGCCATTCTTTCGCAAAGTTTATGGCTCTCTGCCGCTGCGGTAGCGGCGCTGATTTTTTGGTATCAGTGGTTTCCCTGTCCGGAGTGGCAGCTGCCGCCAGCATTGCGCGCGGTTGTTTCCCTCATCCATCTGCAACTGGGAATCACCCTCCTGCTTATGCCCGTGCAAATTGTCATATTTCATGGCATTAGTCTGACCTCGTTTATTGCAAATCTTTTTGCAATTCCCCTGGTGACATTTATCACGGTTCCGTTGATTCTCGCCGCGATGGTTGTGCATTTAAGCGGGCCGTTTATTCTGGAACAAGGGTTATGGTTTCTTGCCGACCGGTCTTTGGCTTTACTTTTCTGGGGGTTAAAGAGTTTGCCGGAAGGGTGGATCAACATTGCTGAACGTTGGCAATGGCTAACATTTTCCCCATGGTTCTTACTGGTGGTATGGCGATTAAACGCCTGGCGAGCGTTGCCGGCAATGTGTGTGGCTGGAGGCTTGCTGATGTGCTGGCCGCTGTGGCAAAAACCTCGGCCTGACGCGTGGCAGGTGTACATGCTTGATGTCGGGCAAGGGCTGGCAATGGTGATAGCCAGAAACGGTAAAGCGATTCTCTATGACACCGGACTGGCCTGGCCGGAGGGGGATAGTGGGCAACAACTGATTATCCCCTGGCTACGCTGGCATAATCTTGAACCAGAAGGCGTCATTCTTAGTCATGAACATCTGGATCATCGGGGAGGGCTGGACTCGATATTACGAGCCTGGCCGACGTTATGGGTCAGAAGCCCTTTAAGCTGGGAACATCATCAGCCCTGTGTGCGTGGCGAAGCGTGGCAATGGCAAGGATTGCGTTTCAGCGTGCACTGGCCTTTACAAGGTAGCAACGATAAAGGAAATAACCATTCCTGTGTGGTTAAGGTTGATGACGGGACGAATAGCATTCTCCTAACCGGTGATATTGAAGCCCCCGCTGAACAAAAGATGCTAAGCCGTTACTGGCAGCAAATGCAGGCAACATTACTTCAGGTACCTCACCATGGCAGTAATACCTCATCATCGTTGCCATTAATTCAGCGAGTGAATGGAAAAGTGGCACTCGCATCGGCATCGCGCTATAACGCATGGCGACTGCCCTCAAGCAAAGTTAAACATCGCTATCAACAACAGGGTTATAAGTGGCTTGATACTCCACATCAGGGTCAAATAACGGTCAATTTTTCAGCGCAAGGCTGGCGGATTAGCAGCCTCAGAGAGCAAATTTTACCTCGTTGGTATCATCAGTGGTTTGGCGTGCCAGTGGATAACGGGTAGAATATGCGGCTATTTCAACAAATGCTGGTTTTTTGAATGCATAACGACAAAGATCTCTCTACGTGGCAGACGTTCCGCCGACTGTGGCCAACCATTGCGCCTTTTAAAGCGGGTCTGATCGTGGCGGGCGTAGCGTTAATCCTCAACGCAGCCAGCGATACCTTCATGTTATCGCTCCTTAAGCCACTTCTTGATGATGGCTTTGGTAAAACAGATCGCTCCGTGCTGGTGTGGATGCCGCTGGTGGTGATCGGGCTAATGATTTTACGTGGTATCACCAGCTATGTCTCCAGCTACTGTATCTCCTGGGTATCAGGAAAGGTGGTAATGACCATGCGTCGCCGCCTGTTTGGTCACATGATGGGAATGCCAGTTTCATTCTTTGACAAACAGTCAACGGGTACGCTGTTGTCACGTATCACCTACGATTCCGAACAGGTTGCTTCTTCTTCTTCCGGCGCACTGATTACTGTTGTGCGTGAAGGTGCGTCGATCATCGGCCTGTTCATCATGATGTTCTATTACAGCTGGCAACTGTCGATCATTTTAATTGTGCTGGCACCGATTGTTTCGATTGCGATTCGTGTCGTATCGAAGCGTTTTCGCAACATCAGTAAAAACATGCAGAACACCATGGGTCAGGTGACCACCAGCGCAGAACAAATGCTGAAGGGCCACAAAGAAGTATTGATTTTCGGTGGTCAGGAAGTGGAAACGAAACGCTTCGATAAAGTCAGTAACCGAATGCGTCTTCAGGGGATGAAAATGGTTTCAGCCTCTTCCATCTCTGATCCGATCATTCAGCTGATCGCCTCTTTGGCGCTGGCGTTTGTTCTGTATGCGGCGAGCTTCCCAAGTGTTATGGATAACCTGACTGCCGGTACGATTACCGTTGTTTTCTCTTCAATGATTGCACTGATGCGTCCGCTGAAATCGCTGACCAACGTTAACGCCCAGTTCCAGCGCGGTATGGCGGCTTGTCAGACGCTGTTTACCATTCTGGACAGTGAGCAGGAGAAAGACGAAGGTAAGCGTGTGCTCGAACGTGCGACTGGTGACGTAGAATTCCGCAATGTCACCTTTACTTATCCGGGACGTGATGTACCCGCATTGCGTAACATCAACCTGAAAATTCCGGCAGGAAAAACGGTCGCTCTGGTTGGACGCTCTGGTTCAGGTAAATCAACCATCGCCAGCCTAATCACACGTTTTTACGATATTGATGAAGGCGAAATCCTGATGGATGGTCACGATCTGCGCGAGTATACCCTGGCGTCTTTACGTAACCAGGTTGCTCTGGTGTCGCAGAATGTCCATCTGTTTAACGATACGGTTGCCAACAACATTGCTTACGCACGGACAGAACAGTACAGCCGTGAGCAAATTGAAGAAGCGGCGCGTATGGCCTACGCCATGGACTTCATCAATAAGATGGATAACGGTCTCGATACAGTGATTGGTGAAAACGGCGTGCTGCTCTCTGGCGGTCAGCGTCAGCGTATTGCCATCGCTCGAGCCTTGTTGCGTGATAGCCCGATTCTGATTCTGGACGAAGCTACCTCGGCGCTGGATACCGAATCTGAACGTGCGATTCAGGCGGCACTGGATGAGTTGCAGAAAAACCGTACCTCTCTGGTGATTGCCCACCGTTTGTCTACTATTGAAAAAGCAGACGAAATCGTGGTCGTCGAGGATGGTGTCATTGTGGAACGCGGTACGCATAACGATTTGCTTGAGCACCGTGGCGTTTACGCGCAACTTCACAAAATGCAGTTTGGCCAATGATCGAAAAAATCTGGTCTGGTGAATCCCCTTTGTGGCGGCTATTGCTGCCACTCTCCTGGTTGTATGGCCTGATAAGTGGCGCGATCCGTCTTTGCTATAAACTAAAATTGAAGCGCGCCTGGCGTGCCCCCGTACCGGTTGTCGTGGTTGGTAATCTCACCGCTGGCGGCAACGGAAAAACTCCGGTCGTTGTCTGGCTGGTGGAACAGTTGCAACAGCGCGGTATTCGCGTGGGAGTCGTGTCCCGGGGATATGGCGGTAAGGCTGAATCTTATCCGCTGTTATTGTCGGTAGATACCACCACAGCACAGGCGGGTGATGAACCAGTGTTGATTTATCAACGCACTGGCGCGCCTGTTGCGGTTTCTCCCGTGCGTTCTGATGCGGTAAAAGCCATTCTGGCGCAACACCCTGATGTGCAGATCATCGTAACCGACGACGGTTTACAGCATTATCGTCTGGCGCGTGATGTGGAAATCGTCGTTATTGATGGCGTGCGTCGCTTTGGCAATGGCTGGTGGTTGCCGGCGGGGCCAATGCGTGAGCGAGCGGGGCGCTTAAAGTCGGTTGATGCGGTAATCGTCAACGGCGGTGTCCCCCGCAGCGGTGAAATCCCCATGCATCTGCTGCCGGGGCAGGCGGTGAATTTACGTACCGGTACGCGTTGTGACGTTGCTCAACTTGAACATGTGGTGGCGATGGCGGGGATTGGGCATCCGCCGCGCTTTTTTGCCACGCTGAAGATGTGCGGCGTACAACCGGAAAAATGTGTACCACTGGCCGATCATCAGTCTTTGAATTATACGGATGTCAGCGCGTTGGTAAGCGACGGGCAAACGCTAGTAATGACTGAAAAAGATGCGGTGAAATGCCGGGCCTTTGCAGATGAAAATTGGTGGTATTTGCCTGTTGACGCACAGCTTTCAGGCGATGAACCAGCGAAACTGCTTGCGCAACTAACCTCGCTGGCTTCTGGCAACTAGTTACGCCGCGGCAGCGTTCGATTGATGGAGTCATGAATGTCGCTGCCGCACCTCTCCCTTGCTGATGCGCGTAATCTTCACCTTGCTGCGCAAGGCCTGTTAAACAAACCCCGCCGTCGAGCGTCGTTGGAAGATATTCTGGCAACGATTTCCCGCATGTCCTTGCTGCAAATTGATACCATCAATATTGTTGCCCGTAGCCCATATCTGGTGCTTTTCAGTCGTCTGGGAAATTATCCTGCGCAGTGGTTGGATGAGTCTCTGGCGCGTGGCGAATTAATGGAATACTGGGCGCATGAAGCCTGCTTTATGCCACGTAGCGATTTTCGTCTTATTCGCCACCGCATGCTGGCACCTGAAAAAATGGGCTGGAAATACAAAGACGCCTGGATGCAGGAACATGCGGCAGAAATTGCACAGTTAATTCAACATATTCATGATAAGGGGCCGGTACGTTCAGCCGATTTCGAGCATTCTCGTAAAGGTGCAAGCGGCTGGTGGGAATGGAAGCCGCATAAACGGCATCTGGAAGGTTTATTTACTGCCGGAAAGGTGATGGTGATTGAACGGCGCAACTTCCAGCGCGTTTATGATTTAACCCACCGTGTCATGCCTGACTGGGATGATGAGCGCGATCTCGTTTCGCAAACAGAAGCAGAAATCATCATGCTGGATAACAGTGCGCGTAGCCTGGGCATATTCCGCGAACAGTGGCTGGCAGATTACTATCGGCTGAAACGTCCGGCACTGGCGGCTTGGCGCGAAGCGAGGGCTGAACAGCAGCAAATCATTGCTGTGCATGTTGAAAAATTGGGCAATCTTTGGCTGCATGCTGATTTGCTGCCGCTACTCGAACGCGCGCTCGCCGGAAAGCTCACTGCAACGCACAGCGCGGTACTTTCGCCTTTTGATCCTGTTGTCTGGGATCGCAAACGCGCGGAGCAGCTTTTTGATTTTAGCTACCGGCTGGAGTGCTATACCCCAGCGCCGAAACGCCAGTATGGCTATTTTGTTCTGCCGTTATTACATCGTGGGCAATTAGTTGGGCGAATGGATGCCAAAATGCATCGCCAGACAGGCATCCTTGAAGTTATCTCTCTGTGGTTACAGGAAGGCATTAAACCAACGACAACGCTGCAAAAAGGGTTACGTCAGGCGATTACTGATTTCGCTAACTGGCAGCAGGCAACGCGGGTGACATTAGGACGCTGCCCGCAAGGCCTCTTTACTCATTGCCGCGCCGGCTGGGAAATAGACCCCGTCGCATAAATGATTATGATAAGATTTATGCATTCATAACCCGATCCATCTGGAGGAACTATGGATCATCGTCTGCTTGAAATCATTGCCTGCCCGGTTTGCAACGGAAAACTTTGGTATAACCAGGAAAAACAAGAGCTTATTTGCAAACTGGACAACCTGGCTTTCCCGCTGCGCGATGGCATTCCAGTGTTGCTGGAAACGGAAGCCCGCGTGCTGACTGCTGATGAGAGTAAATCATGAGTTTTGTGGTCATTATTCCCGCGCGCTACGCGTCCACGCGTCTGCCCGGTAAACCATTGGTTGATATTAACGGCAAACCCATGATTGTTCATGTTCTTGAACGCGCGCGCGAATCAGGTGCCGAGCGCATCATCGTGGCAACCGATCATGAGGATGTTGCCCGCGCTGTTGAAGCCGCTGGCTGCGAAGTATGTATGACGCGCGCCGATCATCAGTCAGGTACAGAACGTTTGGCGGAAGTTGTCGAAAAATGCGCATTCAGCGACGACACGGTGATCGTTAATGTGCAGGGTGATGAACCGATGATCCCTGCGACAATCATTCGTCAGGTTGCTGATAACCTCGCTCAGCGTCAGGTGGGTATGGCGACTCTGGCGGTGCCAATCCACAATGCGGAAGAAGCGTTTAACCCGAATGCGGTGAAAGTGGTTCTCGACGCCGAAGGGTACGCACTGTACTTCTCTCGCGCCACCATTCCGTGGGATCGTGATCGTTTTGCAAAAGACCTTGAAACCGTAGGCGATAACTTCCTGCGTCATCTTGGTATTTATGGCTACCGTGCAGGCTTTATTCGTCGTTACGTCAACTGGCAGCCAAGTCCGTTAGAACACATCGAAATGTTAGAGCAGCTTCGTGTTTTGTGGTATGGCGAAAAAATCCACGTTGCTGTTGCTCAGGAAGTTCCTGGTACAGGAGTGGATACCCCTGAAGATCTCGAGCGCGTTCGCGCTGAAATGCGCTAATTTCACTTCACGACACTCCAGCCAATTTTGGGAGGAGTGTCGTACCGTTACGATTTTCCTCAATTTTTCTTTTCAACAATTGATCTCATTCAGGTGACATCTTTTATATTGGCGCTCATTATGAAAGCAGTAGCTTTTATGAGGGTAATCTGAATGGAACAGCTGCGTGCCGAATTAAGCCATTTACTGGGCGAAAAACTCAGTCGTATTGAGTGCGTCAATGAAAAAGCGGATACGGCGTTGTGGGCTTTGTATGACAGCCAGGGAAACCCAATGCCGTTAATGGCAAGAAGCTTTAGTACGCCCGGAAAAGCCCGACAGCTGGCATGGAAAACCACCATGCTGGCAAGAAGTGGGACTGTCCGTATGCCGACTATTTATGGTGTGATGACGCATGAAGAACACCCCGGCCCCGATGTCCTGCTACTGGAGCGGATGCGTGGTGTTTCGGTGGAGGCTCCAGCCCGAACACCAGAACGCTGGGAACAACTCAAAGACCAAATCGTTGAAGCCTTACTGGCCTGGCACCGTCAGGACAGTCGTGGTTGCGTCGGCACGGTCGACAATACTCAGGAAAATTTCTGGCCCTCATGGTACCGGCAACATGTTGAAGTGCTATGGACTACGCTCAATCAGTTCAATAACACCGGTCTAACGATGCAGGATAAGCGGATCCTGTTTCGCACTCGCGAATGTCTCCCGGCATTATTTGAAGGCTTTAACGACAATTGTGTACTGATTCACGGTAACTTCTGTTTACGCAGCATGCTGAAAGATTCGCGCAGCGATCAGTTACTGGCGATGGTCGGACCGGGACTAATGCTTTGGGCACCGCGAGAATACGAACTGTTCCGACTAATGGATAATTCTCTGGCGGAAGATTTGCTCTGGAGTTATCTGCAACGCGCGCCAGTGGCGGAGTCGTTCATCTGGCGGCGTTGGTTGTATGTGTTATGGGATGAAGTTGCGCAACTGGTTAATACCGGACGATTTAGTCGGCGCAACTTCGATCTGGCATCAAAATCACTCTTGCCGTGGCTCGCCTGACGAACCTTTCAGCCACTGCCAGATGCGGCCAAGCGTTTCATAGCCAACACGATCGCTATGCATTAACCAGACTGGAGAAGGGATTGCTCGTTCCCACGGATTAAGCGGCGAGTCGATGGCCAACTGGTTCGCCGGGGCTGGCAGCGGATTTAACCCTTCCTGCTGAAAAAAGATCATCGCGCGCGGCAGATGTGATGCGGAGGTTACCAGCAGGAAAGGGGCGTCACCAATCGCCTGTTTCACTGCCGCAGCTTCTTCTTCGGTATCTTTTGGCAAATCCAGGGTGATAATTTGCTCGCGAGGGACACCCAGCGATTGCGCAACTCTTGCACCTACTTCGGCTGTACTCACCGTATTGGTTTTTGCTACGCCTCCCGTGAAGATCAGCTTTGATCCCGGATTTTCGCGCCATAAGCGAATACCCTCATTCAGACGTGGCAGACTGTTATTGATTAAATTCGAGCTCGGTGCCCATTGTGGGTTCCAGGTATAACCACCTCCGAGTACCACGATATAGTCCACTTTTTGCGAATTATTCCATGTCGGATAGGTGCTTTCGATGGGACGCAGCAGGCGGTCGGCTATCGGTTGCAAACTCAATAACAAGAGCGCCAGCCACCCAAGGCTAATAAAAATCTTCCCGGTTTTTTGAAAACGGCTAAACCACAGCAGCGCCAGGCCAGCGCCAATAATCAACAACATCAGCGGAAGTGGCAGCAGCATACCGCCAATCACTTTTTTCAGTGTAAAAAGCATCCTTTCTGGTTCCTTTTTTGACCATATAGCAAGGGATCGCCAGCGATATTACACCAGACGGGTTCATTCTCGCCGTGGCTGTGACAAAATAGCGTCTTTATCAGAAAACGTCTTAGCCAACCGGTGGAGAAAGCAATGCAGGATCGCAATTTTGATGATATTGCGGAAAAGTTTTCCCGTAACATTTACGGCACCACCAAAGGGCAGCTTCGACAGGCTATTCTGTGGCAGGATCTCGATCGCGTGCTGGCGGAAATGGGCTCGCAAAAACTGCGTGTGCTGGATGCTGGCGGTGGAGAAGGGCAGACCGCAATCAAAATGGCCGAGCGTGGGCATCAGGTCATTTTATGCGATCTTTCAGCGCAGATGATCGACCGCGCAAAACAGGCGGCAGAAGCAAAAGGTGTGAGCGACAACATGCAATTTATACATTGCGCCGCTCAGGATGTTGCTTCGCATTTGGAAACGCCCGTTGATCTGATATTGTTCCATGCGGTGCTCGAGTGGGTGGCCGATCCCCGCAGCGTATTGCAGACCCTGTGGTCAGTGTTGCGTCCAGGCGGTGTGTTGTCGTTAATGTTCTACAATGCGCACGGCTTGCTGATGCATAACATGGTTGCAGGGAATTTTGATTACGTGCAGGCGGGAATGCCGAAAAAGAAAAAACGGACGCTTTCGCCAGATTATCCACGCGACCCGGCGCAGGTTTATCTGTGGCTGGAAGAAGCTGGTTGGCAAATTATGGGTAAGACCGGCGTTCGCGTGTTTCATGATTACCTGCGCGAGAAGCACCAGCAGCGCGACTGCTATGAAGCATTACTTGAATTAGAAACGCGTTATTGCCGTCAGGAACCGTATATTACCCTGGGGCGTTATATTCATGTCACCGCGCGCAAACCGCAGAGCAAGGATAAAGTATGAGTGAATTTTCCCAGACAGTCCCCGAACTGGTTGCCTGGGCCAGAAAAAATGACTTCTCCATCTCGCTGCCGGTAGACCGACTCTCTTTTCTGCTGGCAGTTGCCACGCTGAACGGCGAGCGTCTGGATGGTGAGATGAGCGAAGGCGAGTTGGTGGATGCATTCCGCCATGTGAGTGATGCGTTTGAGCAAACCAGCGAAACCATCGGCGTGCGCGCCAACAACGCGATCAACGACATGGTTCGTCAACGTCTGCTGAACCGCTTTACCAGCGAGCAGGCTGAAGGGAACGCAATTTACCGTCTGACGCCGCTTGGCATCGGTATTACCGATTACTACATCCGTCAGCGCGAGTTTTCGACGCTGCGCCTTTCTATGCAGTTGTCGATTGTGGCGGGCGAACTGAAACGCGCGGCAGATGCCGCCGAAGAGGGCGGTGATGAGTTTCACTGGCACCGTAATGTCTATGCGCCACTGAAATATTCGGTAGCAGAAATTTTCGACAGCATCGACCTGACGCAACGTCTGATGGACGAACAGCAGCAGCAGGTGAAAGATGATATCGCCCAGTTGCTGAACAAAGACTGGCGGGCGGCGATTTCCAGCTGCGAATTGTTGCTTTCGGAAACTTCCGGAACGCTGCGTGAATTGCAGGATACGCTGGAAGCGGCAGGTGATAAATTGCAGGCTAATCTGTTACGCATTCAGGATGCGACGATGACTCATGATGATCTGCATTTCGTCGATCGTCTGGTGTTCGATCTGCAAAGCAAACTTGACCGTATTATCAGCTGGGGCCAGCAATCCATCGACTTATGGATTGGCTACGACCGCCACGTACACAAATTTATTCGTACCGCTATCGATATGGATAAAAACCGCGTCTTTGCTCAGCGGTTACGTCAGTCGGTACAAACCTATTTTGATGAACCGTGGGCGCTAACTTATGCCAATGCCGATCGTCTGCTGGATATGCGTGACGAAGAGATGGCACTGCGCGATGAAGAAGTGACTGGGGAACTTCCTGAGGATCTGGAGTACGAAGAGTTTAACGAGATCCGCGAACAGCTGGCGGCGATCATCGAAGAACAACTTGCCGTGTACAAAACCAGACAAGTGCCGCTGGATCTTGGTCTGGTGGTACGCGAATATCTGTCACAGTATCCGCGTGCACGTCACTTTGACGTTGCGCGCATTGTTATTGATCAGGCGGTACGTCTTGGCGTAGCGCAAGCAGATTTCACCGGACTGCCAGCGAAATGGCAGCCGATTAATGATTACGGAGCCAAGGTACAGGCGCATGTCATCGACAAATATTGAACAAGTGATGCCGGTTAAGCTGGCGCAGGCGCTGGCGAATCCGTTATTTCCGGCGCTGGATAGCGCCTTACGTTCAGGCCGCCATATTGGCCTTGACGAACTGGATAATCATGCATTCCTGATGGATTTTCAGGAATATCTGGAAGAATTTTACGCGCGTTATAACGTTGAGCTTATTCGCGCACCGGAGGGGTTCTTCTATTTACGCCCACGTTCCACCACGCTGATCCCTCGTTCCGTCTTGTCGGAACTGGATATGATGGTCGGGAAAATCCTCTGTTATCTTTATCTCAGCCCGGAACGGCTGGCGAATGAGGGGATTTTCACCCAGCAGGAACTGTACGATGAACTGCTCACCCTGGCCGATGAAGCGAAACTGCTGAAACTGGTGAACAACCGTTCAACCGGTTCAGACGTTGACCGGCAGAAGTTGCAGGAGAAAGTACGTTCTTCGCTCAACCGTCTGCGTCGTTTAGGCATGGTGTGGTTTATGGGCCACGACAGCAGCAAGTTCCGCATTACCGAATCGGTGTTCCGCTTCGGAGCCGATGTGCGTGCTGGCGACGATCCCCGTGAAGCACAGCGTCGCCTGATTCGTGATGGCGAAGCAATGCCGATTGAAAATCATCTGCAACTCAACGATGAAACCGAAGAGAATCAGCCAGATAGCGGAGAGGAAGAATAATGATTGAACGCGGTAAATTTCGCTCACTGACGCTGATTAACTGGAACGGCTTTTTTGCCCGAACTTTTGACCTCGATGAGCTGGTTACGACGCTCTCCGGTGGTAACGGTGCGGGTAAATCTACTACCATGGCGGCGTTCGTTACGGCGCTGATCCCCGACCTGACCCTGCTGCATTTCCGTAACACCACGGAAGCCGGGGCCACCAGCGGTTCGCGCGATAAAGGTCTGCACGGTAAGCTGAAAGCGGGTGTCTGCTATTCGATGCTCGACACCATTAACTCGCGCCATCAGCGCGTGGTGGTCGGCGTGCGTCTGCAACAGGTTGCCGGGCGCGATCGTAAAGTTGATATCAAACCATTTGCCATTCAGGGCTTGCCGATGTCGGTGCAGCCGACACAACTGGTG
Source organism: Escherichia sp. MOD1-EC6021 (assembly GCF_002965245.1). Classification (NCBI taxonomy): domain Bacteria; kingdom Pseudomonadati; phylum Pseudomonadota; class Gammaproteobacteria; order Enterobacterales; family Enterobacteriaceae; genus Escherichia; species Escherichia sp. MOD1-EC6021. The sequence goes on from NZ_PTRU01000003.1 coordinate 169,529, forward strand.
ACCGAAACTCTGAATGAACGTCAGGCGCGTGTACTGCCGCTTAACGAGCTGAAAGACAAGCTCGAAGCGATGGAAGGCGTGCAGTTTAAGCAGTTCAACTCTATTACCGATTACCACTCGCTGATGTTCGATCTGGGCATCATCGCACGTCGTCTGCGCTCAGCGTCTGATCGTAGTAAATTCTATCGTCTGATTGAAGCTTCGCTGTACGGCGGGATTTCCAGCGCCATCACCCGTTCTCTGCGCGACTACCTGTTGCCAGAAAATAGCGGCGTGCGTAAAGCGTTTCAGGACATGGAAGCGGCGCTGCGTGAAAACCGCATGACGCTGGAAGCGATTCGTGTTACCCAGTCTGACCGTGACTTGTTCAAGCATCTGATCAGCGAAGCGACTAACTACGTGGCGGCGGACTACATGCGTCACGCCAACGAGCGCCGTGTTCATCTCGATAAGGCCCTGGAGTTTCGTCGCGAGCTACATACTTCGCGTCAGCAACTGGCGGCTGAGCAGTACAAACACGTCGACATGGCGCGAGAGCTGGCTGAGCACAACGGTGCCGAAGGCGATCTGGAAGCGGATTATCAGGCGGCCAGCGATCACCTGAACCTGGTGCAAACCGCACTACGTCAGCAGGAGAAGATCGAACGCTACGAAGCGGATCTCGATGAGCTGCAGATCCGTCTGGAAGAGCAAAACGAAGTGGTGGCAGAAGCCATCGAACGCCAGGAAGAGAACGAGGCTCGTGCGGAAGCTGCCGAACTGGAAGTGGACGAGCTGAAAAGCCAGCTTGCTGACTACCAGCAGGCGCTGGACGTCCAGCAAACGCGCGCGATCCAGTATAACCAGGCGATTGCTGCGCTTAATCGTGCCAAAGAACTGTGCCATCTGCCGGACTTAACCGCCGACAGCGCCGCCGAATGGCTGGAAACCTTCCAGGCGAAAGAGCTGGAAGCGACCGAAAAAATGCTCTCTCTTGAGCAGAAAATGAGCATGGCGCAAACCGCGCACAGCCAGTTTGAGCAGGCTTATCAGCTGGTGGTGGCAATCAACGGCCCGCTGGCGCGTAACGAGGCGTGGGATGTCGCTCGCGAACTATTGCGCGAAGGGGTCGATCAGCGTCACCTGGCAGAGCAGGTTCAGCCGTTGCGGATGCGCTTAAGCGAACTGGAACAGCGTCTGCGTGAACAGCAAGAAGCTGAGCGTCTGCTGGCAGATTTCTGCAAACGTCAGGGCAAGAATTTTGATATTGATGAACTGGAAGCTCTGCATCAGGAGCTGGAAGCACGCATTGCCTCTCTTTCCGATAGCGTCTCTAACGCCCGAGAAGAGCGGATGGCACTGCGCCAGGAGCAGGAACAGCTGCAGTCTCGCATTCAGAGTTTGATGCAGCGTGCGCCGGTTTGGCTGGCAGCGCAAAACAGTCTCAACCAGTTGAGCGAACAGTGCGGCGAAGAATTCTCCTCAAGCCAGGACGTCACCGAATATCTGCAACAGTTGCTTGAGCGTGAGCGCGAAGCGATTGTTGAACGTGACGAAGTTGGCGCACGCAAAAACGCCGTCGATGAAGAGATCGAACGTTTAAGCCAGCCAGGCGGCTCTGAAGACCAGCGTCTGAATGCGCTGGCGGAGCGTTTTGGCGGCGTGTTGCTGTCAGAAATTTATGACGACGTTAGCCTGGAAGATGCGCCGTACTTCTCGGCGTTGTACGGCCCGTCACGCCACGCTATCGTGGTGCCGGACCTGTCACAGGTAACCGAGCATCTGGAAGGCTTGACCGATTGCCCGGAAGATCTCTATCTGATCGAAGGGGATCCGCAGTCATTCGATGACAGCGTGTTCAGCGTTGATGAGCTGGAAAAAGCGGTAGTGGTGAAAATCGCCGATCGTCAGTGGCGTTATTCACGTTTCCCGGAAGTGCCGCTGTTTGGTCGTGCTGCGCGTGAAAGCCGTATTGAAAGCCTCCATGCGGAACGTGAAGTGCTTTCCGAACGCTTCGCCACGCTCTCCTTTGATGTACAGAAAACCCAGCGTCTGCATCAGGCGTTCAGCCGCTTTATTGGTAGCCATCTGGCGGTAGCGTTTGAGCCTGATCCGGAAGCAGAAATCCGTCAACTGAACAGCCGTCGCGTCGAACTGGAGCGGGCGTTGAGTAATCATGAAAATGATAACCAGCAGCAGCGTATTCAGTTTGAGCAGGCGAAAGAGGGCGTTACGGCGCTGAACCGCATTCTGCCGCGTCTTAACCTGCTGGCTGATGACAGCCTGGCAGATCGCGTCGATGAAATCCGCGAACGTCTGGATGAAGCCCAGGAAGCCGCGCGTTTTGTTCAGCAGTTCGGTAATCAACTGGCGAAACTGGAACCGATCGTTTCGGTATTGCAGAGTGACCCGGAACAGTTCGAACAGTTAAAAGAAGATTACGCGTACTCTCAGCAGATGCAGCGCGATGCCCGTCAGCAGGCGTTTGCCCTGACGGAAGTGGTGCAGCGTCGTGCGCACTTTAGCTACTCTGACTCGGCAGAAATGCTTAGCGGTAACAGCGATCTCAACGAAAAACTGCGTGAACGTCTGGAACAGGCGGAAGCGGAGCGTACCCGCGCACGTGAAGCGTTGCGCGGACACGCAGCGCAGTTGAGTCAGTACAACCAGGTACTGGCTTCGCTGAAAAGTTCGTATGACACCAAAAAAGAGCTACTCAACGATCTGCAACGTGAATTGCAGGATATCGGCGTGCGTGCTGATAGCGGGGCAGAAGAGCGGGCGCGTATTCGCCGTGATGAGTTACATGCGCAGCTGAGCAATAACCGTTCACGTCGCAACCAACTGGAAAAAGCGCTTACCTTCTGCGAAGCGGAGATGGACAACCTGACCCGCAAACTGCGCAAGCTGGAGCGTGATTACTTTGAGATGCGCGAGCAGGTAGTGACCGCGAAAGCGGGCTGGTGTGCAGTGATGCGCATGGTGAAAGATAACGGTGTTGAGCGCCGCTTACACCGCCGTGAGCTGGCTTATCTCTCCGCGGATGATTTGCGTTCCATGTCGGATAAGGCGTTGGGTGCGTTGCGTCTCGCGGTAGCGGATAACGAACATCTGCGCGACGTGCTGCGTATGTCGGAAGATCCAAAACGTCCGGAACGTAAAATTCAGTTCTTCGTGGCGGTTTATCAGCATCTGCGCGAGCGTATTCGTCAGGATATTATTCGTACCGATGATCCGGTTGAAGCTATCGAGCAGATGGAGATCGAACTTAGCCGTCTGACTGAAGAGTTAACGTCCCGCGAACAGAAACTGGCGATCAGTTCCCGCAGCGTGGCGAACATCATCCGTAAAACCATTCAGCGCGAGCAGAACCGCATCCGTATGCTCAACCAGGGCTTGCAGAACGTATCGTTCGGTCAGGTGAACAGCGTGCGCCTCAACGTGAACGTGCGTGAAACGCACGCCATGCTGCTGGATGTGCTCTCTGAACAGCACGAACAACATCAGGATCTGTTTAACAGCAACCGTCTGACCTTCTCGGAAGCGCTGGCGAAACTGTATCAGCGCCTTAATCCGCAGATTGATATGGGGCAGCGCACGCCGCAGACCATCGGTGAAGAACTGCTGGATTACCGTAACTATCTTGAAATGGAAGTTGAGGTTAACCGTGGTTCCGATGGCTGGTTGCGCGCGGAGTCTGGTGCATTGTCGACCGGTGAGGCTATTGGTACCGGTATGTCGATTCTGGTGATGGTGGTACAGAGTTGGGAAGATGAATCTCGCCGCTTGCGCGGTAAAGATATCTCTCCTTGCCGTCTGCTGTTCCTTGATGAAGCAGCGCGACTGGATGCCCGTTCCATCGCCACGCTGTTTGAATTGTGTGAGCGTTTGCAAATGCAGCTCATCATCGCAGCGCCGGAAAATATCAGCCCGGAAAAAGGCACCACCTATAAACTGGTGCGTAAAGTCTTCCAGAATACCGAACACGTTCACGTAGTCGGTCTGCGTGGTTTTGCACCGCAACTCCCTGAAACGCTTCCAGGAACTGACGAAGCGCCTTCCCAGGCGAGTTAAGATTGAGGCGGCAGCGATGCCGCCTTTCCTGTTTCTGAAAACTCCGTTTCTGCACTAAAAAAGTGCCACATTCTGGCGCGCTTTTCTTTAAACTTCTTTACATTAGGTTATGTAAAAACGTATCGGCGTTTATATACTGAAGATAAGCCTGATGAGTAACAGGCTTGCTCGTCATACTTTCGTGAGTATTGGCGTTGTACAGGCAAGTCGTAAAATAACAGCCTGGCTATTCAGAGTATGATAAAAACAGGGGGCAAGGGATGTTGCTTAATATGATGTGTGGTCGTCGGCTGTCGGCAATCAGTTTGTGCGTGGCCGTAACATTCGCTCCACTGTTCAATGCTCAGGCCGATGAGCCTGAAGTAATCCCTGGCGACAGCCCGGTGGCTGTCAGCGAACAGGGCGAGGCACTGCCGCAGGCGCAGGCCACGGCAATAATGGCGGGGATCCAGCCATTGCCTGAAGGTGCGGCAGAAAAAGCCCGCACGCAAATCGAATCTCAATTACCTGCAGGCTATAAGCCGGTTTATCTTAACCAGCTTCAACTGTTGTATGCCGCACGCGATATGCAACCCATGTGGGAAAACCGTGATGCTGTTAAAGCCTTCCAGCAACAGCTGGCAGAGGTGGCGATTGCCGGTTTCCAGCCGCAGTTTAATAAATGGGTAGAGTTGCTGACCGATCCTGGTATTAACGGGATGGCACGCGATGTGGTGCTCTCTGATGCGATGATGGGCTATCTCCATTTCATTGCAAATATTCCGGTCAAAGGCACTCGCTGGCTATACAGCAGTAAACCTTATGCGCTTTCCACGCCGCCGCTCTCGGTGATTAACCAATGGCAGCTGGCGCTGGATAAAGGTCAATTGCCGACGTTTGTTGCAGGACTGGCACCGCAGCATCCGCAATATGCGGCGATGCATGAATCGTTACTGGCCTTACTCAGTGACACCAAACCGTGGCCCCAACTGACCGGCAAAGCAACGTTGCGCCCAGGGCAGTGGAGTAACGACGTACCGGCGTTGCGCGAAATATTGCAGCGTACAGGCATGCTGGACGGGGGGCCGAAAATTACTCTACCTGGCGATGACACGCCAACTGACGCGGTAGTCAGCCCATCCGCTGTTACTGTTGAAACAGCAGAAACTAAGCCGATGGACCAGCAAACTACGTCTCGTAGTAAACCTGCGCCTGTCGTTCGTGCCGCCTACGATAATGAACTGGTGGAAGCCGTTAAACGTTTTCAGGCATGGCAAGGATTGGGGGCAGATGGTGCTATTGGCCCGGCAACGCGTGACTGGTTAAACGTAACGCCCGCCCAGCGTGCTGGCGTGTTGGCACTCAACATCCAGCGATTGCGCTTGCTGCCAACAGAGCTTTCTACCGGGATCATGGTTAACATTCCGGCCTATTCGCTGGTCTACTATCAGAACGGCAATCAGGTGCTGGATTCGCGAGTCATTGTCGGTCGCCCCGATCGCAAAACGCCGATGATGAGTAGTGCCCTTAACAACGTGGTGGTAAACCCGCCGTGGAACGTACCACCAACTCTGGCACGCAAAGATATTCTGCCGAAAGTGCGCAATGATCCTGGGTATCTCGAAAGCCATGGCTATACGGTGATGCGCGGCTGGAACAGCAGAGAAGCGATTGACCCATGGCAGGTTGACTGGTCTACAATCACGGCCTCGAATTTACCGTTCCGCTTCCAGCAGGCTCCAGGCCCACGGAACTCGCTGGGGCGCTATAAATTCAATATGCCGAGTTCAGAGGCCATTTATTTGCATGACACGCCGAACCACAATCTGTTCAAGCGTGATACACGCGCATTGAGCTCAGGCTGTGTACGAGTGAATAAAGCTTCCGATCTGGCGAATATGCTGTTGCAGGATGCAGGCTGGAATGACAAACGTATTTCTGATGCGCTGAAGCAGGGCGATACGCGTTACGTCAATATTCGGCAGTCGATTCCGGTGAATCTCTACTATCTGACGGCCTTTGTTGGTGCAGATGGTCGTACCCAGTATCGTACAGATATTTACAATTATGATCTGCCTGCGCGATCCAGCTCGCAAATCGTATCGAAAGCGGAACAATTAATCAGGTAAATGAAGTAGTTCGGGGAAATCAGTTGTCGTAATAATTAGCATGATTGGGGGCAATTCTCTGCAGCCCCCGTCACTGCTGGGGTTGAGTCATCTTGACGTCTGCTTTACAGGCGGTTAAGGTGCCTCTTGTGCGCCAGAAGTGCATATAAACGATAACATTGACCTGTAGACTTGATTATCATGGACAAATTCGACGCTAATCGCCGCAAACTGCTGGCGCTTGGTGGCGTTGCACTCGGTGCCGCCATCCTGCCGACCCCGGCATTTGCAACACTCTCTACCCCACGCCCGCGCATTTTGACACTCAATAATCTTCATACCGGAGAGTCAATCAAAGCGGAGTTTTTCGATGGCAGAGGCTATATTCAGGAAGAATTGGCAAAACTTAACCATTTTTTCCGCGATTACCGCGCGAACAAAATAAAGTCCATCGACCCAGGATTATTCGACCAGTTGTATCGCCTGCAAGGGTTGTTAGGCACCCGCAAACCGGTGCAACTCATTTCCGGTTATCGTTCCATTGATACCAACAATGAACTACGCGCCCGCAGCCGTGGAGTAGCGAAGAAAAGCTATCACACTAAAGGCCAGGCGATGGATTTCCACATTGAAGGTATCGCGTTAAGCAATATTCGCAAAGCCGCGTTATCTATGCGCGCAGGTGGTGTAGGATATTACCCACGTAGTAACTTTGTGCATATTGATACCGGGCCAGCACGGCACTGGTAGTAATCGCTTAACGAAACAGGGGCAGTATGAACTATCGTATTATTCCGGTCACCGCATTCTCCCTGAACTGTTCATTGATCTGGTGTGAACAAACCCGTCTGGCCGCACTGGTCGATCCTGGCGGCGATGCGGAAAAAATCAAACAGGAAGTTGATGCCAGCGGCCTGACACTGATGCAGATCCTGCTGACTCATGGTCATCTGGACCACGTTGGCGCAGCGGCGGAACTGGCGCAACATTACGGCGTGCCGGTTTTTGGCCCGGAAAAAGAAGATGAGTTCTGGCTGCAAGGCTTGCCTGCGCAAAGTCGTATGTTTGGTCTGGAAGAGTGCCAGCCGCTGACGCCAGATCGTTGGCTGAACGAAGGCGATACCATCAGCATAGGGAATGTGACTTTACAGGTGTTACATTGCCCTGGTCATACGCCGGGTCATGTGGTGTTTTTTGATGATCGGGCAAAACTGCTGATTTCTGGCGATGTTATTTTCAAAGGCGGAGTAGGGCGCAGTGATTTCCCGCGTGGCGATCATAATCAACTGATTTCTTCAATCAAAGATAAATTGCTGCCACTGGGGGATGATGTGACATTTATTCCGGGTCACGGACCATTATCCACACTTGGTTATGAGCGCCTGCATAATCCCTTCCTGCAAGACGAAATGCCCGTCTGGTAAAGGCGCATAAAAAAGCCCGCTTTTCAGCGGGCTTCATTGTTTTTAACGCTTACAGCACTGCCACAATCGCTTCGCACAGCGGAGCCATATTATCTGGTGTCATCCCGGCCACGTTTACGCGACCAGAAGCAACAGCATACACGCCAAACTCTTCGCGCAGACGCAGCACTTGTTCTTTTGTCAGGCCACTGAAGGAGAACATGCCGTTCTGTTTGATGATAAAGCTGAAGTCGCGGTTTGCGCCTTTTTCCTGCAGCGTATTGACGAACAACTGACGCATACGCTGAATACGCTGGCGCATATCAGTCAGCTCTTGTTCCCAAATCGCACGTAACGCATCGTTGCTCAGGATGGTGGCAACAACAGAAGCGCCGTGTGCTGGTGGGTTAGAGTAGTTAGCGCGAATCGCCGCTTTCATTTGGCTGAATGCGCGATCAACGGTCTCACTGTCAGCAGCAACCAGAGTACAAGCGCCAACACGCTCGTTGTACAGGCCAAAGTTTTTAGAGTAGGAACTAGCAACAATCAGCTCTTTATGCATAGCCGCGAAAGCGCGCAGTCCTTCAGCATCTTCTTCCAGACCACGGGCAAACCCCTGGTAAGCGAAGTCAAACAGCGGTAACCAGCCTTTCTCAACGGAAAGTTGTGCCAGTGTCTGCCATTGTTCCAGCGTAGGGTCGATACCGGTTGGGTTATGGCAGCAGCCATGGAACAGCACTACGTCGCCAGCCTGAGCTTCGTTCAGGCTGTTAATCAGTGCATCGAAGTCAAGGGTGTGATTTTCCGCATCATAATAAGCGTATTCACGAACTTCCAGACCTGCAGAGTTAAAGACGCTCTTATGGTTCGGCCAGCTTGGGTTGCTCACCCACACACGCTTAACGCTGGTATTTTTTGCCAGGAAATCGGCAGCCACGCGTAGTGCGCCAGTGCCACCCGGAGTCTGTGCCGTGCGAGCACGTTTGTCATTGATCAGGGCGCTACCTTTACCAAACAGCAGTTCCTGAGTGCAGCGACCAAATTCAGGGATGCCGTCAATGCCGAGGTAATTTTTGGTGGTTTCATTTTCGAGCAGATACTGTTCAGCCTTTTTCACGCTGGTCAGTACCGGGGTTTTGCCCGTCTCATCTTTATAGACACCAATCCCGAGGTTAATTTTGCCGGGACGTTCATCGGCACGAAACAGATCGGCCAGGCCCAGAATCGGGTCGGCAGGAGCGGCGGTAATGTTCTCAAACATGACGAGGTTCCATTATGGTTACAGAAGGGAAGTCCGCTATCAGGGTAACGGGAGATTTACAAAATTCCAACTATTACTGATGAAAACGCAGGCTGTTTTTGCAAGACGTGAGATTGCTCTGGAAGGCATAAAAAAAACAGGACCAAAGTCCTGTTTTTTCGGCATTTAACAAAGAGGTGTGCTATTAGAACTGGTAAACGATACCCACAGCAACGGTGTCGTCTGAACCTACGCCCAGTTTGTTGTCAGAATCGATCTGGTTGATGATGTAGTCAACATAGGTGGACATGTTTTTGTTGAAGTAGTAGGTTGCGCCCACTTCAAAGTAGTTCACCAGATCAACATCACCGATACCTTCTACGTCTTTCGCTTTAGATTTGGTGTAAGCGATGGACGGACGCAGACCGAAATCGAACTGGTATTGCGCAACTAACAGAACATCTTGCGTTTTGTTGGCGAAGCCGCCTTCAATTGGCGTAGCGTTACGGGTTTCACCGTAGTTCGCTGCCAGGTAGATGTTGTTCGCGTCATACTTCAGACCAGTTGCCCACTGTTCAGCTTTTTTACCCTGACCGCGGAATTCGGCTTCCTGGGCGTCGGTACGGTCTGCTGCACCGTAAGCACCTACGATACCAAAGCCTTCGAATTCGTAGCTGATAGAGCCACCGACGCCGTCGCCGTTGGAACGCTCAGGAATACCAGCACGTTCGTTTTTGCCCAGGTACTGAACGGCAAAGTTCAGGCCGTCAACCAGACCGAAGAAGTTGGAGTTACGATAGGTAGCAACGCCGCCTACACGACCAACGAAGAAGTCATCGCTGTATGCCGTGTCACCGCCAAACTCAGGCAGCATATCGGTGTAACCCAGTGCGTCGTAAACCACACCGTAGTTACGACCGTAGTCGATAGAACCCGCATCAGCGAATTTCAGACCTGCGAATGCCAGACGAGTTTTGTTACCTTTCTGGGCATCAGCGCCTTCAGAGTTGTTACCCTGGAAGTTATATTCCCACTGACCGTAGCCGGTCAGATCGGAATTGATTTGTGTTTCCCCTTTAAAACCAAGACGGGCATAAGTTTTGTCGCCGTTTCCGCCGTAACTGTTTACACCATTGTCTTTAGAAAAATAATGCAGACCGACAGCTTTACCGTACAGATCTACTTTGTTGCCATCTTTGTTATAGATTTCTGCAGCGTTTGCAGTACCTGCTACTAACAGAGCAGGGACGATCACTGCCAGAATATTGCGCTTCATCATTATTTATTACCCTCATGGTTTTTTTATGACACCTGCCACTGCCGTCAATAAGTTCTGTCAATAAAAATTTACGGAACTATTGATGAGAGTTTGGTGTCTTTATGTGTCTGCAGGCATCTTTCCATTCAAACTAACGTTTCGCTACCGTGAAAGTGCTACAAAGATAAAGATTTGGTTTCAAAAAGAAAAAATATGTAACTAAAAGTAAAATTTAAGGAACTTTGTGAACACCGTCATATTTCCATAGAAGCGTGATGATATTTACAGCAATTTTTATCTATTTATATGATTTCCTTATATTTAAATTAACTAAAAGGAAATTTTGTTTCTGATAGAAACTTTATCGACCTGACACTAAATCCTCGTTCAGACATCCAGAACGCCAAAAAATAGTATGAAAATTGTGCTATCAGCTAAGAAAAAACTAATCCGCAATAAGAATGCGGATTATTTTTTGTGCGCAAATGTTGCAGTGTAATATTCCGTAACAGGATGATCGTTATGGCGGGGTTGCAAATAGATTGCTTGACTTAACAAACAGATAACTTGACAGAAAGGATAAAAAAAGAGCCAGCGGGTGCTGGCTCTTGAAGACGCTAAATTAGAAGCTGGCGTTACGCGGAGTACGTGGGAACGGAATCACATCACGCACGTTTTGAACGCCAGTTACGTAAGCAATCAGGCGTTCAAAACCAAGACCGAAACCGGAATGCGGAACAGTACCGTAGCGACGCAGATCGCGATACCACCAGTAATCTTCTTTATTCAGGCCCATTTCCAGCATACGCTCGTCCAGCACGTCCAGACGCTCTTCACGCTGAGAACCACCAATGATTTCACCGATGCCCGGAGCCAGAACATCCATAGCCGCAACGGTTTTACCGTCTTCGTTAAGGCGCATATAGAACGCTTTAATATCTTTCGGATAGTTTTTAACCACTACCGGTGCTTTAAAGTGTTCTTCTGCCAGATAACGCTCATGCTCAGAAGAGAGATCGACGCCCCAGTAAACCGGGTTTTCAAACTTCCTGCCGCAGTTTTCGAGAATGGTCACTGCGTCGGTGTAATCCACCTGCGCGAAATCGGCCTCAATAAAACGTTCCAGACGTGAAACGGCATCTTTATCTACGCGTTCAGCGAAGAATTTCATGTCGTCAGCGCGTTCTTCGAGAACCGCTTTGAAGACATATTTCAGCATGGCTTCAGCCAGACCCGCGATATCGTTCAGGTTAGCAAACGCCACTTCCGGCTCCAGCATCCAGAATTCCGCCAGGTGACGGCTGGTGTTGGAGTTTTCAGCACGGAAAGTCGGGCCGAAGGTATAAATTTTGGACAATGCGCAAGCGTAGGTTTCGCCGTTCAACTGGCCAGATACGGTCAGGAAAGACTCTTTACCAAAGAAGTCTTTGTCGAAATCCACTTTGCCCTGATCGTTACGCGGCAGGTTTTCCAGATCCAGCGTAGAAACGCGGAACATTTCGCCAGCCCCTTCGGTATCAGACGCAGTAATCAGTGGCGTTGAAACCCAGAAGAATCCCTGCTCGTTAAAGAAGCGATGCAGCGCCTGCGCCAGCGTATGGCGAACGCGCGCGACGGCACCAATCAGGTTTGTGCGCGGACGCAGGTGAGCGACTTCACGCAGATACTCAATGCTGTGGCGTTTTGCCGCCATCGGGTAAGTGTCTGGATCTTCAACCCAACCAGCAACTTCAACCTTGCTGGCCTGAATTTCAAATTGTTGCCCCTGTCCTGGCGACGCCACGACTTTACCCGTCACAATGACCGAGCAACCGGTGGTCAGACGCAGAACGTCTTCATTGTAATTGGGCAGAGAATTATTGATGACAGCCTGTACAGGATCAAAGCAGGAACCGTCATAAACGGCGAGGAAGGAGATGCCAGCTTTTGAATCTCGGCGGGTACGTACCCATCCGCGCACGGTGACTTCGCTGTCAACGGCTACGCGGCCCTGGAGTACGTCGGCTACAGGCACAACGCTCATAATATTCTCTCTGTTAATAGTCGGAAAAAATAAACACTTGTCCACCCGTAAATGGGGGGATACCTATGTTACCTGGCATCTGCAATCAGACAAGCAGAATTCGCAAATGCAGCGAAAGATTTCGGAATTAAAGGTAAAAAAAGGGAGCCGATTAGCTCCCTGATGATATTAACTGGCTTTTTTAATATGCGGAAGGTCGAACGCTTTGCGCAGCGCCCGAACAAACGCTTTATCGTGGCAGATAGTTTTGCCAGGGCTGTCAGAAAGTTTCGCCACCGGTTTACCGTTACACTCAACCAACTTAATGACAATATTCAGGGGTTTTACCTGGGGGATATCGCAGGTCAGGCGAGTCCCAATACCAAAACTTAATTGCACACGGGAGGAGAAGTGGCGGTATAGCTCAACCGCTTTGCGTAAATCCAGATTGTCAGAGAAAACCAGCGTTTTACTCTGCGGATCAATTCCCAGCTTCTCATAATGTGCAATGGCTTTTTCACCCCATTCAACCGGGTCGCCGGAGTCATGACGCAAGCCCTGATAGCGGCTGGCAAATTCTACGCCGAAATCTCGCAGGAAAGCATCCATGGTAATACAGTCGGTTAACGCAATGCCAAGTTGGTCGGGATATTCTTCCAGCCAGGCAGCAAGTGCAGCTCGCTGGCTGTTGGCAAGATCCGGACTGATTTGCTGATGCGCCTGGAACCATTCGTGTGCTTGTGTTCCCATTGGCGTGAGGGAAAGCCGACGCGCCAGATCGTAGTTGCTGGTGCCTACGAACCAGGATTCCTGTTGCAGACGTTTCACGATGGTTTCTTGTACTTCGCGAGAAAAACGGCGGCGGGTGCCAAAATCCATCAGATGGAAGCGCGACATATCAAGATCGGCGGTTAATGCCGAGAAGTCGACTAATTTGCTTTCCAGCGTGTCGAGGGCTTGCGCGACGTCAGCCTGCGGTGAGCGATAGCGATGCACCATTTCACTGATAACCGCCAGCAAAGGAACTTCCCAGAGGATGACTTCACGCCACGGGCCGCTTAAACGAATATCCAGCTTGCCATTATCATTGGACACGGTGACTTGTTCCGGGTTAAAGCGGAATTCGCGTAGCCAGTTAAGATAGTCGACCTTAAAGAAAGGCAGGGCAGAGAGCCACTGATATTCATCATCCTGCAGGCGCAGGTGCTGCATCGCCTGAACCTGTTCACGAATAGCATCGGCATAAATACCCAGCAGATCGTCACCTCGGCAACGAAACTCCGCCGCGACATGCACATCGTAATAGTGATGAAACACGGCTTGCTGCATATGCAACTTATAAGCATCTGTATCCAGCAACGAGTGCAGAACAGGAGAAGCGAATTGTGTCATAGGTGCGCAGTAGCGTCCTCGTACAGGAGCGTTTAGTACAATAAACATCTTCAGGAACTGCTGGAGTATACCTTGTTTCGTAATTTATTGAACCCCGATCACACCATATGTCACCTTTCTGGTCGATGGTATTGCGCTGCGTATGTTATAAAAATGTAGCAATAAAGGCGTTTGTACCTGAAAAGATGAAGATTCTGCATAGCGCGATTTACGCAACAGGAATAGACTGAACACCAGACTCTATAAAAGATGCTAAAGGTTATTTATGACTCAACAGCCACAAGCCAAATACCGTCACGATTATCGTGCGCCGGATTACCAGATTACTGATATTGACTTGACCTTTGACCTGGACGCGCAAAAGACGGTCGTTACCGCGGTCAGCCAGGCTGTCCGTCATGGTGCATCAGATGCTCCGCTTCGTCTTGATGGCGAAGATCTTAAACTGGTTTCTGTTCATATTAATGATGAGCCGTGGACCGCCTGGAAAGAAGAAGAGGGCGCACTGGTCATCAGTAATTTGCCGGAGCGTTTTACGCTTAAGATCGTTAATGAAATTAGCCCGGCGACGAATACCGCGCTGGAAGGGCTTTATCAGTCAGGCGATGCGCTTTGCACTCAGTGTGAAGCCGAAGGTTTCCGCCATATTACGTATTATCTTGACCGCCCGGACGTGCTGGCGCGTTTTACCACCAAAATTATTGCCGATAAAACCAAATATCCCTTCCTGCTTTCCAACGGTAACCGCGTTGCGCAAGGCGAACTGGAAAACGGACGTCACTGGGTACAGTGGCAGGACCCGTTCCCGAAACCGTGCTACCTGTTTGCGCTGGTGGCAGGTGACTTTGATGTACTGCGCGACACCTTCACCACGCGTTCTGGTCGCGAAGTGGCGCTGGAGCTGTACGTCGATCGCGGCAACCTTGATCGTGCGCCGTGGGCGATGACCTCGCTGAAAAACTCCATGAAATGGGATGAAGAACGCTTCGGCCTGGAGTATGACCTCGACATCTATATGATCGTCGCGGTGGATTTCTTCAATATGGGCGCAATGGAGAATAAAGGTCTGAATATCTTTAACTCCAAATATGTGCTGGCCCGTACCGACACTGCGACCGATAAAGATTATCTCGATATTGAGCGCGTTATTGGTCATGAATATTTCCATAACTGGACCGGTAACCGTGTGACCTGCCGCGACTGGTTCCAGCTCAGCCTGAAAGAAGGCTTAACCGTGTTCCGCGATCAGGAGTTCAGCTCTGATCTTGGTTCCCGCGCAGTAAACCGTATCAACAACGTGCGCACCATGCGCGGGTTGCAGTTTGCGGAAGATGCCAGCCCGATGGCGCACCCGATCCGCCCGGATATGGTTATTGAAATGAACAACTTCTACACCCTGACCGTTTATGAGAAGGGCGCGGAAGTGATTCGCATGATCCACACTCTGCTGGGCGAAGAAAACTTCCAGAAAGGGATGCAGCTCTATTTCGAGCGCCATGATGGCAGTGCGGCAACCTGCGACGACTTTGTTCAGGCGATGGAAGATGCGTCAAATGTCGATCTCTCCCATTTCCGCCGTTGGTACAGCCAGTCCGGTACGCCGATTGTGACCGTCAAAGACGACTACAATCCAGAAACTGAGCAGTACACCCTGACCATCAGCCAGCGCACGCCAGCTACGCCGGATCAGGCAGAAAAACAGCCGCTGCATATTCCGTTTGCCATCGAACTGTATGATAACGAAGGCAAAGTGATCCCGTTGCAGAAAGGCGGTCATCCGGTCAATTCGGTGCTGAACGTCACCCAGGCGGAACAGACCTTTGTCTTTGATAATGTCTACTTCCAGCCGGTGCCCGCACTGCTGTGCGAATTCTCTGCGCCAGTGAAACTGGAATATAAGTGGAGCGATCAGCAACTGACCTTCCTGATGCGTCATGCGCGTAATGATTTCTCCCGCTGGGATGCGGCGCAAAGCCTGCTGGCAACCTACATCAAACTGAACGTCGCCCGTCATCAGCAAGGGCAGCCGCTGTCTCTGCCGGTGCATGTGGCTGACGCTTTCCGCGCGGTGCTGCTCGATGAGAAGATTGATCCGGCGCTGGCGGCAGAAATTCTGACGCTGCCTTCCGTCAATGAAATGGCAGAGCTGTTCGATATCATCGATCCGATTGCTATTGCCGAAGTGCGTGAAGCACTCACCCGTACTCTGGCGACTGAACTGGCGGATGAGTTGCTGGCTATTTACAACGCGAATTACCAGAGCGAGTATCGCGTTGAGCATGAAGATATTGCAAAACGCACTCTGCGAAATGCCTGCCTGCGCTTCCTCGCTTTTGGTGAAACGCATCTGGCTGACGTGCTGGTAAGCAAGCAGTTCCATGAAGCAAACAATATGACCGATGCGCTGGCCGCGCTTTCTGCGGCGGTTGCTGCACAGCTGCCATGCCGTGACGCGCTGATGCAGGAGTACGACGACAAGTGGCATCAGGATGGTCTGGTGATGGATAAATGGTTTATCCTGCAAGCCACCAGCCCGGCGGCGAATGTGCTGGAGACGGTGCGTGGTCTGTTGCAGCATCGCTCATTTACCATGAGCAACCCGAACCGCATTCGTTCGTTGATTGGCGCGTTTGCGGGCAGCAACCCGGCAGCGTTCCATGCCGAAGATGGCAGCGGTTATCAGTTCCTTGTGGAAATGCTTACTGACCTCAACAGCCGTAACCCGCAGGTGGCATCGCGCCTGATTGAACCGCTGATTCGCCTGAAGCGTTACGATGCCAAACGTCAGGAGAAAATGCGCGCGGCGCTGGAGCAGTTGAAAGGGCTGGAAAATCTCTCTGGCGATCTGTACGAGAAGATAACTAAAGCACTGGCTTGATACTTTTGAGCCCAAATGCCGGATGCGACGCTTGACGCGTCTTATCAGGCCTACAAGTCCGTTGAAAATGCTGGTTTTGTAGGCTGGATAAGGCGTTCACGCCGCATCCGGCAGCCGTGCCCAAATGCCTGATGCGACGCTTGACGCGTCTTATCAGGCCTACAATCCGTTGAAACCGCTGTTTTTGTGCGCCACATCCGGCATATTAACCATGACGCCGAATCGGTTGTTCAGAGTGCCCACGCTGCATCACCCGTTGCAACACTTCCGCTTCCAGCTCCGCTAATCTCACCGACCCTAACCGGCGCGGACGGGGGATATCCACCGTCAAATCCAGACCAATTTTTCCCTCTTCAATTAACAACACCCGGTCCGCCATTGCTACCGCTTCGCTCACATCATGCGTCACCAACAGTACGGTAAAGCCGTGCTCCTGCCAAAGTGACACAATCAAATCCTGCATCTCGAGCCGAGTCAGGGCGTCCAGCGCCCCGAGCGGTTCATCAAGCAATAATAAACCCGGTCGATGAATCAACGCTCTTGCCAGCGCCACACGCTGTTTCTGCCCGCCAGAAAGTGCGGCAGGCCATTCCCGCGCGCGATTCTCCAGCCCTACCGCAGCCAGCGCCCGACGCGCGGCATCGCGCCACTGGCCTTTAAGGCCCAGCCCAACGTTATCAATCACCGATTTCCACGGTAGCAGACGCGCATCCTGAAACATCATTCGCGTGTCTTCCTGAATCTCAGCTAGCGGCGTGGTACCCGCTAACACATCGCCTGCGGTTGGCGTTTCCAGACCTGCCAGCAGGCGCAGCAGGGTACTTTTGCCACCACCGCTGCGGCCCACCACCGCCACAAACTGACCTGCCGGAATATGTAAATCCAGTTGGTTCAGAACGATATTTTCTGCGTAATGTTTGCTTACTGCATTGAGTAACAAGGGTGTGCCCTGGTTCAGACGAGCAGTATTCATACCGTGGCCTCCTTCAAATGATAAGCCGGATTCCAGCGCAGCCAGAGGCGCTCTAACAGCTGCGCGCTGACGTCAGCAAGTTTGCCGAGCAGGGCGTAGAGAATAATGGCGACTACCACCACATCCGTTTGCAAAAACTCCCGCGCATTCATCGCCAGATAACCAATGCCGGAATTGGCAGAAATGGTTTCGGCAACAATCAGCGTCAGCCACATCAGGCCCAACGCAAAACGTACGCCGACCATAATTGAGGGCAGGGCACCAGGCAGGATCACATGGATAAACAGCGGTATGCCGGATAATCCATAGCTACGCGCCATTTCCACCAGACCGCGATCGATATTACGGATGCCGTGCCAGGTGTTGATATAAATGGGGAATAGCGTGCCGAGCGCCACCAGAAAGATTTTTGCGGATTCATCAATGCCAAACCACAAAATCACCAGCGGGATCAGCGCCAGATGCGGCACGTTGCGCAACATCTGAATTGAGGTATCCAGCAGCCTTTCTCCCCAGCGTGACAGCCCGCTAATCAGTCCCAGAATCAAGCCCAGCGATCCGCCAATTGAAAAACCAATCAGCGCCCGCCAGGAGCTGATCGCCAGATGTTGCCACAATTCGCCGCTGGCGGAGAGCGTCCAGAACGCCATTACCACCCCTTCCGGAGAGGGCAAAATACGCGTCGACAGCCAGCCAACCGAGGAGGCCAGTTGCCACACCGCCACGATGCCCACCGGTAAAAACCAGGGGGCAACGCGCAATAACCACTTCTTCACTGGCGTTGCCATTATTTCTTCCTTAGCTTTGCGCGACGTTACGGGGGATAAAATCATTCGCCACCGCTTCGCCTTGCGGATTCAGCGGTTGTGGCTGGGGAATTTCCGGGATGGCGACATCCAGATGTGGGAACAGTAACTCGCCGACCCGATACGCTTCTTCCAGATGCGGGTAGCCCGAAAGCACAAAACTGTCGATGCCAAGTGCAGCGTATTCGTTGATTCGCGCGGCGACCGTAGGACCATCGCCCACCAGCGCCGTCCCGGCACCGCCGCGCACTAAGCCAACACCCGCCCATAAATTGGGGCTGATCTCCAGATTGTCGCGCTTGCCGTTATGTAGCGCCGCCATTCGCTGTTGTCCTACGGAATCCGTTCGGGCGAATGCGGCTTGTGCTTTGGCGATAGTTTCATCATCAAGATGCGAGATTAACCGCGCGGCGGCCTGCCACGCTTCGTCGTTGGTTTCACGAACAATCACATGCAGACGAATACCGAAACGAATTTTGCGTCCATGCGCGGCAGCTTTCGCCCGCACTTGCGCGATCTTCTCTTTTACCAGCTCCGGTGGTTCGCCCCAGGTGAGGTAGAGATCAACCTGTTCAGCGGCCAGATCCTGGGCGACGTCTGACGAGCCGCCAAAGTAAAGCGGAGGATAGGGCTGTTGAATCGGCGGGAAGAGCAGTTTGGCTCCGCGCACATGAATATGTTTGCCGTTGAAATCCACTGTCTCGCCAAGCAACAACCGCCGCCAGACCTGGGTAAATTCTGCCGAGGCTTCGTAACGCTCGCTATGATCAAGGAACACGCCGTCGCCTGCCAGCTCTTGCGGATCGCTGCCTGTGACCAGATTAAACAACGCGCGTCCGTTAGAGAGACGATCCAGCGTGGCGGCCTGGCGGGCAGCAACGGTAGGTGAGGTTACGCTGGGGCGCAGGGCAACAAGAAACTTCAACCGTTGCGTCACCGGGATCATCGACGCCGCCACCAGCCACGCATCTTCACACGAGCGCCCTGTGGGAATTAGCACACCGGTATAGCCCAGACGATCCGCCGCTTGCGCAATTTGTTGCAGATAACCGTGATCAACCGGGCGTGAACCTTCTTCCGTTCCCAGATAATGCCCGTCACCGTGGGTCGGTAAAAACCAGAACATATTCAGACTCATAATTGTTTTCCTTCCAGTTGAGTGGGCTGCCAGATGCGCTGGCGAATATCGACTTTTTTCGGCACCAGACGGTTTTCATAAAACAGATCTGCCGTTTGCTGCTGTAAGGCGGCAACTTCGGCGTTAACCGGTTTGATGGTGGTAGGGGGGCGATGATCTAAATAAGAGGCAATCACCGGCGTTGGTAAGCCCATCGTTTTTGCCAGTAAAGCGATGCTTTGCTCGCGCTGGCTGCGGGTTAACGCATCGGCCTCACTAAAGGTTGCCAGTACGCCCTGAATAAATGCGCCGTTTTTTTCTGCATAGGGACGAGCTGCCAGGTAAAACGAGCCGGTTTGATTAAGATCGGTGCCGTCTTTTAGCACCCGCACGCCGCCCTGTAATAACGCGGCGGAATAGTAGGGATCCCAGATAGCCCAGGCGTCAACGTTACCTTGCTGGAACGCGGCGCGGGCATCGGCAGGCGTCAGGTAAGTGGGCTGAATATCCGTGAATTTAAGCCCGGCCTGGCGTAGTGCGCGCAGTAAAAGATTGTGCGAGCTGGAACCTTTCTGAAAGGCAACTTTGTGACCTTTAAGATCGGCTACGGTTTTGATCGGGCTGTTTTCTGCCACCAGAATCACTTCGGCTTTGGGCTTCGGTGGCTCGACGCCCACGTATACCAAATCAGCCCCGGCAGCCTGGGCAAAGATTGGCGGAATATCCCCGGTACTGCCGAGATCAATACTGCCAACGTTCAACGCCTCCAACATTTGCGGACCCGCGGGAAACTCCACCCACGAGATTTTTGTTTGCGGATAGCGTTTTTCCAGCATTTGGTAATTTTTCGCCAGTACCGAACTGATATTGCTTTTCTGATAGCCAATCCTTAACGCTTCTGGCGAAGATTCCGCGGCAACTGCGAGTGTAGAGACGCTAAGCAATCCCGCAAGCGCCAGTTTAATGATGTTACGCATGGGCATTACCTCGCAGAGAAAGAAGGTCAGGAACCTGAACATCACGGCGGTGAAGTGCCTGCCAGAAAGTTTCTAGCGCGGTATCAAGACGGGTTTGCAGATTTGGCGTGAACTGGGGTTTGTGGTGGTAATTAATTACTTGTGAGTCATCGGCAAACACGCCGTGCAGGATCTCCTGGGCTTTCAGTGCGCTTAAAACCGGTTTAAGGGCGTAATCGACCGCCAAAAGGTGAGCCACCGTGCCGCCCGTCGCCAGCGGCAGCACCACTTTGCCTTGCAAAGCGCGCTCTGGCAGCAGGTCGAGCAGGGTTTTCAGCGCACCGGAATAGGCGGCTTTATACACAGGTGTAGCGACTATCAGTCCATCAGCCTGTTGCAGCTGTTCGGTGAAGGTCTTGAGTGCCGGACTATCGAAACGAGCATAAAGCAGATCTTCCGGGGCGAAGTTTTGCAGATTCCAGTGATAAACCTCTACATCCAGGCCATTCAGTTTTTCCCGCGCATATTCCAGCAAGGAGCTGGAGCGAGAAGGAAAGCGAGGACTACCCGCCAGGGTGATGACACGCATACTCTCTCCTTATAACCAATTGTTCTTGTTTTGTTAAAATTGATAACAATTTGGTCAGTCTGACAGAGGGCGTCCGCGAGTCGAAATGATTTATCTGACGAAGCAAAGCCAAAAAAAGCATAAAAAAAGCGCAATAAGAAAACGTTTGCTATTTATTGCCGCAGGTCAATTCCCTTTTGGTCCGAACTCGCACATAATACGCCCCCGGTTTGCACACCGGGAATCCAGGAGAGTTCATGTACTACCCCTTCGTTCGTAAAGCCCTTTTCCAGCTCGATCCAGAGCGCGCTCATGAGTTTACTTTTCAGCAATTACGCCGTATTACAGGAACGCCGTTTGAAGCACTGGTGCGGCAGAAAGTGCCTGCGAAACCTGTTAACTGCATGGGCCTGACGTTTAAAAATCCGCTTGGTCTGGCAGCCGGTCTTGATAAAGACGGGGAGTGCATTGACGCGTTAGGCGCGATGGGGTTTGGATCTATCGAGATCGGTACCGTCACACCACGTCCACAACCAGGTAATGACAAGCCGCGTC
Organism: Escherichia sp. MOD1-EC6021; assembly: GCF_002965245.1. Lineage (NCBI taxonomy): Bacteria > Pseudomonadati > Pseudomonadota > Gammaproteobacteria > Enterobacterales > Enterobacteriaceae > Escherichia > Escherichia sp. MOD1-EC6021. The sequence continues at coordinate 190,817 of NZ_PTRU01000003.1, forward strand.
TCTTTCGTTTGGTTGATGCCGAAGGTTTGATCAACCGTATGGGCTTTAATAATCTCGGCGTTGATAACCTCGTTGAGAACGTAAAAAAAGCTCATTACGATGGTGTTCTGGGGATTAATATCGGCAAAAATAAAGATACGCCGGTGGAGCAGGGTAAAGATGACTATCTGATTTGTATGGAAAAAATCTATGCCTATGCGGGATATATCGCTATCAATATTTCATCGCCGAATACCCCAGGACTACGCACACTGCAATATGGCGAAGCGCTGGATGATCTCTTAACCGCGATTAAAAATAAGCAAAATGATTTGCAAGCGATGCACCATAAATATGTGCCGATCGCCGTGAAGATCGCGCCGGATCTTTCTGAAGAAGAATTGATCCAGGTTGCCGATAGTTTAGTTCGCCATAATATTGATGGCGTTATTGCAACCAATACCACGCTCGATCGTTCTCTGGTTCAGGGAATGAAAAATTGTGATCAAACCGGTGGCTTAAGTGGTCGTCCGCTTCAGTTAAAAAGCACAGAAATTATTCGCCGCTTGTCACAGGAATTAAACGGTCGCTTACCGATCATCGGTGTTGGCGGCATTGACTCGGTTATCGCTGCGCGTGAAAAGATTGCTGCGGGGGCCTCACTGGTGCAAATTTATTCTGGTTTTATTTTTAAAGGTCCGCCGCTGATTAAAGAAATCGTTACCCATATCTAATTATTTCTTCGAATTCCTCTTTATAAGATAATCAGGGCTTTATTTTAAGCCCTGGTTGTTTTATATTCATCGCTGTTGCTTATTTAGACATTTTGTACTTTTATTGTTGAGGTTATTAAGCGAAGCGACAATGGATTGTGTTGCTGCGGTTTTATAGGGTAGGGGAGAGGCAAATGCGAATTAAACCAGACGATAACTGGCGTTGGTATTACGATGAAGAGCACGATCGAATGATGCTCGATTTAGCCAATGGTATGCTATTTCGCTCACGTTTTGCGCGCAAAATGTTGACTCCAGATGCCTTTTCTCCCGCAGGCTTTTGCGTTGACGACGCCGCGCTCTATTTCTCATTTGAAGAAAAATGCCGCGATTTTAATTTATCTAAAGAACAAAAAGCCGAACTGGTGCTTAATGCGCTGGTAGCAATTCGTTATCTCAAACCGCAAATGCCGAAAAGCTGGCATTTTGTTTCCCATGGTGAAATGTGGGTGCCCATGCCGGGCGATGCGGCCTGCGTTTGGTTGAGCGACACTTACGAGCAGGTCAATTTGCTGGTCGTTGAATCTGGCGAAAATGCCGCACTGTGCCTGCTGGCACAACCCTGCGTTGTTATTGCGGGTCGCGCGATGCAGTTGGGGGACGCCATCAAAATCATGAATGACAGGCTGAAACCGCAGGTTAATGTTGACAGTTTCAGCCTCGAACAGGCAGTTTAACGCGCTAGTTTAAGCGCAGTCTTCGGCACACAACTACAGCAAAGAATGGTGCCATCATTGCTGATTGCTGATTTTTTGAGCGGGGTGACTTCGCCTTCTAAAAGCTGAACACGGCAGCTTCCACAAATGCCCGCGCGGCAAGAATAAGGGATACGAATTCCCCGATTTTCTAATTGCTCCAGCAGAACCTGTTGGTTATTTCCACGAAATGCCTGCCCTTGCCAGTCAATATCTACATTTGCGTCCGGTTGCTGCGCGGCGTCGACGGTATCGTCCACGGCAGCTGCGCCGTAAACTTTCGCCGGAGCCGTTGCAAGAATTTCCACCTCGTCGCCAACGCGAATCACGCCACTATTACGGGCAATTAAATTCTGACCAAAATCGACATCGCCGTTATCCTGGGCTGTTCGGAAAGATTGCAATGTTTTTAATGGTTCGCCTGCCGGATGTTTTTGCCCTTTTTCTGGGCTGACGGTGGTGAAAATACAGCGGCTACAAGGTTTAACCACATCAAACACCACATCACCAATACGAAGCACTTTCCAGCTATCTTCTTCCCAGGCTGACGCGCCGGAAACCACCAGATTGGGGCGGAATTGCTCCATTTTTACACTGGCCGGACAACGGTGTTGGAGATCACGTAACGAGGCTTCGTTAGCAAGAAGGTAAGGATAGCCATCAGCAAATGACAGAGGTACAGTGTTGTGGCGTTTCACGCGCCGGGTCATTTGTGGCCCCACCCAGCGCAATTGCACTTCGCGGGAGAAAAATCCACTTAACCATTTGTTGATCGCGTCTGGCGCAATTCGCGCGGTAAAATGTGTGCCCCAAACTTCGGTTGGTGCGTCTTGTGTTGCGAAATCAGCAAAACGAACATATGCGCTACTGCCATCTGGTGCGGTGAGATGCAAGCCATCATGCACAGGTGAAGGAGTAAACCGTACCATCTGGGGAAACTGGCGAGCGGTAATAAACGTACCGTCAGGTTCCGTGATCATAAAGATGCGATCGAAGGCCAGACCACTGACATCTGCCAGAGCATGTGTAAGACCAATGCCGCGCATCGATTTAACAGGATGAATAAAAAGCCGGGTTAATGTCGCCACGGTGCGGTCCTCAAATGAAAATAAGCCCTCAACTTTATGACATGACGCGCTTATTAGCTATAATGCGCAACAATTTTCTTAGAGTAAAAGTGACGATATGAATTCTCTGTTTGCCAGTACGGCCCGTGGGCTGGAAGAGCTGTTAAAAACTGAACTGGAAAACCTGGGGGCCGTTGAATGCCAGGTGGTTCAGGGTGGGGTCCATTTTAAGGGCGACACACGGCTTGTTTACCAGAGCCTGATGTGGAGCCGCCTGGCCTCGCGTATTATGTTGCCGCTGGGCGAGTGTAAGGTTTACAGTGATTTAGACCTCTATCTCGGCGTTCAGGCGATCAACTGGACAGAGATGTTTAATCCTGGCGCGACCTTCGCTGTCCATTTCAGTGGTTTAAATGACACCATTCGCAACAGCCAGTACGGCGCGATGAAAGTGAAAGACGCGATCGTCGATGCTTTCACGCGGAAAAATTTGCCGCGTCCAAATGTTGATCGCGATGCGCCGGATATCCGCGTTAACGTCTGGCTGCATAAAGAAACTGCCAGTATCGCCCTTGATCTCAGTGGTGATGGTTTACATCTGCGTGGCTATCGCGATCGTGCTGGTATTGCGCCGATCAAAGAAACCCTGGCAGCCGCGATTGTGATGCGATCCGGCTGGCAGCCGGGAACACCGCTGCTCGATCCAATGTGTGGTTCTGGTACGTTGCTGATTGAAGCTGCGATGCTGGCGACCGATCGCGCACCAGGTTTGCACCGTGGGCGTTGGGGCTTTAGCGGCTGGGCGCAGCATGATGAAGCTATCTGGCAGGAAGTGAAAGCGGAAGCGCAAACTCGCGCCCGTAAAGGCCTGGCTGAGTATAGCTCTCATTTTTACGGTTCGGACAGCGACGCCCGGGTGATTCAACGTGCGCGCACTAACGCACGTCTTGCGGGGATTGGTGAACTGATTACCTTTGAGGTGAAAGATGTTGCGCAACTGACCAATCCGCTGCCGAAAGGGCCGTACGGTACAGTGTTGAGCAACCCGCCATACGGTGAACGTCTGGACAGCGAACCGGCGCTGATTGCGCTGCATAGTCTGCTGGGCCGAATCATGAAAAACCAGTTCGGTGGCTGGAATCTCTCTTTGTTTAGTGCCTCGCCGGATCTACTCAGCTGCTTGCAGCTGCGTGCAGACAAACAGTACAAGGCAAAAAACGGCCCGCTGGACTGCGTACAGAAAAATTACCACGTTGCCGAAAGCACTCCAGACAGCAAACCGGCGATGGTAGCGGAAGACTACGCTAACCGCCTGCGTAAGAACCTCAAAAAATTCGAGAAGTGGGCTCGCCAGGAAGGGATTGAATGTTACCGCCTGTATGACGCCGATCTGCCGGAATATAACGTTGCCGTTGATCGTTATGCCGACTGGGTGGTGGTGCAGGAGTATGCGCCGCCAAAAACTATTGATGCGCACAAAGCGCGTCAGCGTCTGTTCGATATTATCGCTGCAACCATTTCGGTACTGGGGATTGCGCCAAACAAACTGGTGCTGAAAACCCGTGAACGCCAGAAGGGCAAAAATCAGTACCAGAAACTGGGCGAGAAGGGCGAGTTTCTCGAAGTCACCGAATATAACGCTCACTTGTGGGTGAACCTGACGGATTACCTCGATACCGGTCTGTTCCTCGATCACCGTATCGCCCGTCGTATGCTCGGTCAGATGAGCAAAGGCAAAGATTTCCTCAACCTGTTCTCTTATACCGGCAGCGCCACCGTGCACGCGGGATTAGGCGGTGCACGCAGCACTACCACCGTGGATATGTCGCGTACTTATCTGGAGTGGGCAGAACGCAACCTGCGTCTGAATGGCCTAACCGGGCGTGCGCATCGCCTGATTCAGGCCGATTGCCTGGCGTGGCTGCGTGAGGCAAATGAACAGTTCGATCTGATCTTTATCGATCCGCCAACCTTCTCTAACTCAAAACGAATGGAAGATGCGTTTGATGTTCAGCGCGATCATCTGGCGCTGATGAAAGATTTGAAACGTCTGCTGCGTGCTGGTGGGACGATCATGTTCTCGAACAACAAACGTGGCTTCCGTATGGATCTTGACGGACTGGCAAAACTGGGACTGAAAGCACAAGAAATTACGCAAAAAACGCTCTCCCAGGATTTCGCCCGTAACCGCCAGATCCACAACTGCTGGCTGATTACCGCAGCCTGAAAGGAATAGTAATGTCATTAATCAGTATGCATGGCGCATGGCTGTCGTTCAGCGACGCGCCGCTTCTCGATAACGCAGAACTGCATATCGAAGATAACGAACGTGTTTGTCTGGTAGGCCGTAACGGCGCAGGCAAATCGACGTTAATGAAAATCCTCAACCGTGAACAAGGGCTGGATGACGGTCGCATTATTTACGAGCAAGATTTGATTGTCGCTCGTCTGCAACAGGATCCGCCGCGTAACGTTGAGGGTAGCGTTTATGATTTCGTTGCCGAAGGCATTGAAGAACAAGCGGAATACCTGAAACGCTATCACGATATTTCGCGCCTGGTGATGAACGACCCGAGCGAGAAAAATCTCAACGAACTGGCGAAGGTTCAGGAACAGTTGGATCACCACAACCTGTGGCAGCTGGAAAACCGCATTAACGAAGTGCTGGCGCAACTGGGGTTAGATCCTAACGTTGCGCTGTCGTCGCTTTCCGGCGGCTGGTTGCGTAAAGCGGCATTAGGACGCGCGCTGGTGAGCAATCCGCGCGTATTGCTGCTCGACGAACCGACTAACCACCTGGATATCGAAACCATCGACTGGCTGGAAGGATTCCTTAAAACCTTCAATGGGACGATAATTTTCATCTCCCACGACCGTTCGTTTATCCGCAATATGGCGACGCGCATTGTTGATCTCGATCGCGGCAAGTTGGTGACCTATCCTGGGAATTACGACCAGTACCTGCTGGAAAAAGAAGAAGCCCTGCGCGTGGAAGAACTACAAAATGCCGAGTTCGATCGCAAACTGGCGCAGGAAGAGGTGTGGATCCGCCAGGGGATCAAAGCACGCCGTACCCGTAATGAAGGCCGCGTACGCGCCCTGAAAGCAATGCGTCGCGAGCGTGGCGAGCGTCGCGAAGTGATGGGTACCGCAAAGATGCAGGTGGAAGAAGCCAGCCGCTCCGGAAAGATCGTTTTCGAAATGGAAGACGTTTGCTACCAGGTTGACGGTAAGCAACTGGTAAAAGATTTTTCTGCCCAGGTTCTACGTGGCGACAAAATTGCCCTGATTGGCCCGAATGGGTGCGGCAAAACCACGCTGCTGAAACTGATGCTCGGTCAGCTTCAGGCGGACAGCGGGCGTATTCACGTTGGCACCAAACTGGAAGTGGCTTATTTCGATCAGCACCGCGCGGAACTGGATCCCGATAAAACGGTGATGGATAACCTGGCCGAAGGCAAACAAGAAGTGATGGTTAACGGCAAACCACGCCATGTACTGGGTTATTTGCAGGACTTCCTGTTCCATCCGAAACGGGCGATGACGCCGGTACGTGCGCTATCTGGCGGTGAGCGTAACCGCTTGCTGCTGGCGCGTTTGTTCCTCAAACCAAGCAATTTATTGATTCTTGACGAACCGACCAACGACCTTGATGTCGAAACGCTGGAATTGCTGGAAGAACTGATCGACAGCTACCAGGGCACGGTATTGCTGGTGAGCCACGATCGTCAGTTTGTCGATAACACGGTTACAGAATGCTGGATCTTCGAAGGCGGCGGTAAAATTGGTCGTTATGTCGGCGGTTATCATGATGCCCGTGGTCAGCAAGAACAGTATGTGGCGCTTAAACAGCCTGCGGTGAAAAAAACCGAAGAAACCGCCGTGCCAAAAGCAGAAACTGTAAAACGCAGCAGTAGCAAACTAAGCTATAAATTGCAGCGCGAACTGGAGCAGCTACCGCAATTGCTCGAAGATCTGGAGGCGAAGCTGGAAGCCCTACAGACGCAGGTGGCGGATGCTTCCTTCTTCAGTCAGCCCCATGAGCAGACACAAAAAGTGCTCGCCGATATGGCTGCTGCAGAGCAGGAGCTGGAGCAAGCCTTTGAACGCTGGGAGTATCTTGAAGCGTTAAAAAATGGTGGCTGATCGCAAAATAGTCGATTTAAACAGAGACAGCTGACAACGGTAAAATTGCCTGATGCACTGGGTTTATCAGGCATGAAAACCAACACTTTGTTCGTCATCTGTAAAATAGCGCATCATTAAGGAGTACCAATGTGCGAACATCATCATGCCGCGAAGCACATCCTGTGCTCGCAGTGTGACATGCTGGTGGCGTTACCGCGCCTTGAGCATGGTCAGAAAGCGGCATGTCCCCGGTGTGGCACAACGTTAACCGTGGCGTGGGATGCCCCTCGGCAGCGTCCTACCGCCTATGCGTTGGCTGCACTGTTCATGCTGTTGCTGTCCAACTTGTTTCCTTTTGTGAATATGAACGTTGCAGGAGTTACCAGTGAAATTACATTACTGGAAATTCCCGGCGTGCTTTTTTCTGAGGACTACGCCAGCCTCGGCACCTTTTTCCTGTTGTTTGTGCAACTGGTTCCCGCGTTTTGTCTGATAACCATTCTGTTACTGGTGAATCGCGCGGAATTACCGGTCCGTTTAAAAGAGCAACTGGCACGGGTGCTTTTTCAACTCAAAACCTGGGGAATGGCGGAGATTTTCCTCGCGGGTGTGCTGGTGAGTTTCGTTAAACTGATGGCTTACGGCAGCATTGGTGTCGGCAGTAGCTTTCTCCCCTGGTGTTTATTTTGTGTCCTGCAACTGCGCGCCTTTCAGTGCGTTGATCGTCGCTGGTTATGGGACGATATCGCCCCAATGCCAGAACTGCGCCAGCCGCTAAAACCGGGCGTCACGGGGATACGCCAGGGGCTGCGTTCGTGCTCCTGTTGCACGGCAATCCTTCCTGCTGATGAACCTGTGTGCCCGCGCTGTAGTACCAAAGGGTATGTTCGTCGTAGAAACAGCCTGCAGTGGACACTCGCACTGCTTGTTACGTCCATCATGTTGTATCTGCCGGCGAATATTTTGCCCATCATGGTGACGGATTTATTAGGCTCGAAGATGCCGTCGACGATTCTCGCCGGGGTTATTCTGTTATGGAGCGAAGGCTCTTATCCCGTCGCTGCGGTTATCTTTCTGGCCAGTATTATGGTGCCAACGTTAAAGATGATCGCCATCGCGTGGCTGTGTTGGGATGCTAAAGGACATGGCAAGCGCGACAGTGAAAGAATGCATTTGATTTATGAAGTTGTTGAGTTTGTAGGCCGCTGGTCGATGATTGACGTTTTCGTCATCGCGGTGCTCTCGGCGCTGGTGCGTATGGGAGGTTTAATGAGTATTTATCCGGCAATGGGTGCATTAATGTTTGCTTTAGTCGTCATAATGACAATGTTTTCTGCTATGACGTTTGACCCGCGTTTGTCGTGGGATCGTCAACCTGAATCAGAGCATGAGGAGTCCTGACAGTATGGAATCTAATAATGGGGAAGCCAAAATCCAGAAAGTGAAGAACTGGTCTCCCGTGTGGATATTTCCTATCGTCACGGCGCTCATTGGGGCCTGGGTTCTTTTTTATCATTACAGCCATCAGGGGCCGGAAGTGACCCTGATCACCGCGAATGCGGAAGGAATAGAAGGTGGTAAAACCACCATTAAAAGCCGTAGCGTTGACGTCGGCGTGGTTGAAAGCGCCACACTGGCTGATGATTTGACGCACGTTGAAATCAAAGCGCGGCTGAATTCCGGTATGGAAAAATTGCTGCATAAAGATACCGTCTTTTGGGTGGTAAAACCGCAGATTGGTCGAGAAGGGATTAGCGGTCTGGGTACGCTGCTGTCTGGGGTATATATCGAACTGCAACCAGGTGCGAAAGGCAGCAAAATGGATAAATACGATTTGCTGGATTCTCCACCGTTGGCCCCGCCTGATGCAAAAGGTATCCGTGTGATTCTCGATAGTAAAAAAGCCGGGCAGCTCTCGCCAGGAGATCCGGTGCTGTTCCGTGGCTATCGGGTAGGTTCGGTTGAAACCAGCACCTTCGATACGCAAAAACGCAATATCAGCTATCAACTGTTCATCAATGCACCTTATGACCGACTGGTGACCAGCAATGTTCGCTTCTGGAAAGATAGTGGCATTGCGGTTGATTTGACGTCAGCGGGAATGCGTGTGGAGATGGGCTCATTGACAACGCTGCTTAGTGGCGGTGTCAGCTTTGATGTGCCGGAAGGTCTGGATTTAGGGCAGCCAGTGGCACCGAAAACAGCTTTCGTTTTGTATGATGATCAGAAGAGCATTCAGGATTCGTTGTACACCGATCACATTGATTATCTGATGTTCTTTAAAGATTCGGTACGCGGTCTGCAACCGGGAGCTCCGGTAGAATTCCGGGGTATTCGCCTGGGTACCGTAAGCAAAGTACCGTTCTTTGCGCCGAATATGCGGCAGACATTTAACGATGATTACCGTATTCCGGTACTGATTCGTATCGAACCAGAGCGGCTGAAAATGCAGCTTGGTGAAAATGCGGATGTTGTTGAGCACCTTGGCGAATTGTTGAAACGTGGTTTACGCGGATCGCTGAAGACCGGAAATCTGGTCACTGGCGCACTGTATGTTGATCTCGATTTCTATCCAAATAGCCCTGCTATTACCGGTATTCGTGAGTTTAATGGTTATCAGATTATCCCGACCGTTAGCGGTGGCCTGGCGCAAATCCAGCAGCGTCTGATGGAAGCGTTGGATAAGATCAACAAACTGCCATTGAATCCGATGATTGAGCAGGCGACCAGTACGCTTTCTGAAAGTCAGCGCACCATGAAAAACCTGCAAACGACGCTGGATAGCATGAACAAGATCCTCGCCAGCCAGTCGATGCAGCAGTTGCCGACCGATATGCAGTCTACATTACGTGAGTTGAATCGCAGTATGCAGGGCTTCCAGCCTGGCTCCGCAGCCTACAACAAGATGGTGGCGGATATGCAGCGCCTTGATCAGGTGTTGCGTGAACTGCAGCCGGTGCTGAAAACGCTCAACGAGAAGAGTAACGCGCTGGTATTTGAAGCGAAGGACAAAAAAGATCCAGAGCCGAAGAGGGCGAAACAATGAAAAAGTGGCTAGTGACGATTGCGGCACTGTGGCTGGCCGGATGCAGCTCCGGCGAGATCAATAAAAACTATTACCAGTTACCTGTGGTGCAGAGCGGTACACAAAGTACCGCCAGCCAGGGTAATCGCCTGTTATGGGTAGAGCAGGTCGCTGTTCCTGACTATCTGGCCGGAAATGGTGTGGTTTATCAAACCAGTGATGTGAAGTATGTGATTGCCAACAACAACTTGTGGGCCAGCCCGTTGGATCAACAGTTGCGCAACACTCTGGTTGCCAACCTGAGCACGCAACTGCCCGGCTGGGTGGTTGCCTCCCAGCCTCTGGGAAGCGCCCAGGATACGCTCAATGTTACCGTAACGGAGTTTAACGGGCGCTATGATGGCAAGGTCATTGTCAGTGGTGAGTGGCTGTTGAACCACCAGGGACAACTGATCAAACGTCCGTTCCGTCTGGAAGGGGTGCAAACTCAGGATGGTTACGATGAGATGGTTAAGGTGCTGGCCAGTGTCTGGAGTCAGGAAGCCGCTTCTATTGCGCAAGAGATAAAGCGTCTACCTTAATTATAAAGATTTGTAAATATGACCGTCTCCGGTATGTAGCCTGAGGCGGTTTTTTTGTTTCTAACGTGCGGAAAAAGTTGTTCCTCTTCACATTTTTTGTACAACCGACATGCCCGTGTAGCTCACAAATATGACAGTGGCGTGAATTTTGCGCATTGACGGCAGTTATGATTCGCGGTATTGCTTAACTGTGATTGCACATTTAGTAATCACTGTTTTCTTTTCCACCAGAAACCAGTATGAGGGAAACGAGGCATGAAGAGACAAAAACGAGATCGCCTGGAACGGGCACATCAACGTGGTTATCAGGCCGGCATCGCCGGACGCTCAAAAGAAATGTGTCCCTATCAGACGCTGAATCAAAGGTCACAATGGCTGGGAGGCTGGCGAGAAGCCATGGCGGACAGGGTAGTAATGGCCTGATTCTGTCTCTTTAAAAAGAAACCTCCGCAATGCGGAGGTTTCGCCTTTTTATACTCTGTCTGATTTCAATCAGAAGGCAGACGTATCCTGGAACAGACCGACTTTCAGGTCGCTGGCGGTATAGATCAGACGACCATCAACCAGCACTTCGCCATCTGCCAGACCCATAATCAGACGACGATTAACAATGCGTTTAAAGTGAATACGGTAGGTCACTTTTTTCGCTGTCGGCAGAACCTGACCAGTGAATTTCACTTCGCCAACACCCAGTGCGCGGCCTTTACCTTCGCCGCCCAGCCAGCCGAGGTAGAACCCTACCAGCTGCCACATTGCGTCCAGGCCCAGGCATCCCGGCATAACCGGATCGCCAATGAAGTGGCATCCGAAGAACCACAGATCCGGATTGATATCCAGTTCTGCTTCAACATACCCTTTGTCGAAGTTCCCCCCCGTTTCGGTCATTTTGACGACACGGTCCATCATCAGCATGTTCGGTGCTGGCAATTGCGGGCCTTTAGCGCCAAACAGTTCACCGCGACCAGAGGCAAGAAGGTCTTCTTTTGTATAGGATTCGCGTTTATCTACCATGTTCTCTGTAAGCCTTATTTTATTGAAGCACGCAGGATAGCTAACACGTGTACGCTGAACAAGTCCGATCAGTTCGGAATAAACCAGTTCAGCCAACGTAATGGCCATGGAAAACGGTGACGTCCTTCCTGTTGCGATGCTTGCGCGATACGTTCCTGGATGGTTTGCATCAGCGTCGTTTGGCCTTCGCCATCCCACACCAGATTTAATAATAACGGCAGTGCGTCAGTCACATCGTCTACTGCCCAGATGGTGAATTTGCCTTCTTCTACCGCTTTCACCAGTTCACTGTGAAGACTTAAATGGCGAACGTTAGCAGTGGGGATAATGACACCTTGTTTCCCCGTTAACTCACGTTGCTGGCAAATAGCAAAGAAGCCTTCGATTTTCTCATTTAAACCACCGACTGGCTGGGCGCGACCGAATTGATCGACTGAACCTGTGATAGCAATACTCTGATTCACCGGCACATCGGCGAGGGCGCTTATCAGGGCGCAGAGTTCAGCCATTGAGGCACTATCGCCATCCACTTCGCTATATGACTGCTCAAATGTCAGCGATGCTGAGAAGGGGATCTGTTGCTCAAGCTGAAGTTCCGACATCAGGAACGCCTGCATGATCATCATCCCTTTCGCATGGATATTGCCGCCAAGCTCCGCTTTGCGTTCGATGTCAGTGAATTCACCATCGCCAATATGTACAACGCAGCTAATGCGAGAAGGTTCGCCAAAAGCGCGCGGATGACCCGGAAATTCAATGACCGAAAGGGCGTTAATTTGCCCGATGCGTTCGCCTTCGGTTTCAATCAGGATTTGCTCCTGAAGGATCTCATCCTGCATGCGTTCAGCGAGGAAACCTTCACGCCATTCACGCTGCTGCAGCATTAAGTTTAGCTGCTCGCCGGAGAAGGTGTCGCCATCGCACAGGGAGGCGACCTCTTTACACTGGCGGAGGATCCACTGCGGGCTAAGCGGAAGTGTTTCTTGTTCACCGGTGTAGCGTGCTGCTTCGCGGATAAGTACCGGCCAGGCATCCGCTCCCGGTGCAGGTAAGTGATTATGTCTGGCGGCCAATGTCACCCAGCGACACCACTGGCTTACTGACTCCGTATCGACAATCTGCAGAGTGTCTTCAAATTCGCTATAAATAGCCTGCTCTGAAAGCTCTGGTTCCATCTCCTGGAAATCAGCTAATGATTCGCGTTCGCCTACCAGAATGACTTTCAGCTTCAATGGCATCGAAGGCACAGAGACGGGGAGAGGGCGGGACTCATCAAACGCAACCCAGTCAAAACGCTCGCGGTTAACGATATTTTTCAGCCGCATCCACAGCAGAGGTTGCGCCAGCAGTGTACGCAAAGAGATGATGAGAATACCGCCATTTGCCTGATGCACCAGACCTGGCTGCAGGGTAATGTCACCATTAAACTGGCGCAGGCAGCCAAAGAGTTGTTCCGCTTCTACCCAGTCGGCAGCGACAACTTGCGTTAAAGTCGCAAAATTATCATCTGCACTCACTGCGTTACGTAAGCGGATGGTGTGGCCGGAAACCTCATAGTGACCGCCCACCAGTTGGCCTGCATCGCTTTGTAGCGCACGCGCGGCATCGGCAATAAGATTCAGATACTCAGACTCTTCCGGGGCCTTCGCCAGCATAAAAGAGGAGGATGCTCGCGTATGCAGCAACTGCTCCAGCGCAAATTGCAGTCGCGGTTGAGTATCACTGAATAAAGGATCGTTTTCGTCAATCAAATGTGGCTGAGCAAATATTTCCTGATAGCTATCGGTATCAGGAACCAGGTCACGCCATGCAAGTTTCGTAATGGTCAAAGTTGATGTTTTTTAGTCTGTTGTCAAAGCCGCGATTATACCGTAACCGGCACTGCAGCACACGTAGAAAGCACCGACAATACTCCTGGCATGGGCGTTAAAGCTCACAGGATGGAGATTCTTTTCTTCACTGGCCTAAAAAGCTGATATTCTGTAAAGAGTTACACGGTAACATTGAGATCGCTATGAAATATCAACAACTTGAAAATCTTGAAAGCGGTTGGAAATGGAAGTATCTGGTGAAGAAGCACCGCGAAGGGGAGTTAATCACCCGTTACATAGAAGCCAGTGCCGCCCAGGAAGCCGTCGATGTGTTGCTCTCGCTGGAAAATGAACCCGTGCTGGTAAATGGCTGGATTGACAAGCATATGAATCCGGAACTGGTCAATCGCATGAAGCAGACCATTCGGGCCAGACGAAAGCGCCATTTTAATGCGGAACACCAGCATACGCGCAAAAAATCGATCGATCTGGAATTTATTGTCTGGCAACGTCTGGCTGGTCTGGCGCAGCGTCGCGGTAAAACACTTTCCGAAACGATTGTTCAGCTGATTGAAGATGCGGAAAACAAAGAGAAATACGCGAATAAAATGTCTTCTTTAAAGCAGGATCTGCAGGCATTACTGGGTAAGGAATAACTGTCGAGAGTCAGTTCAATTTACGCAAGGCGAAAAAAACCCCGCAGCTGCGGGGTTTTTCTATCAGACGATAACTTAAGCCTGCGGCTGAGTTACAACGTCTTTGATGCCTTTAACTTCGATCTCTACGCGACGATCCGGAGCCAGGCAGTCGATCAGCGCAGCACGCTGTTTCACGTTGTCACAGGTGTTGCCAGTAACCGGGTTGGATTCACCCATACCACGTGCAGAGATTTTGTCTGCCGGGATACCTTTAGAGATCAGGTAATCAACAACGGACTGAGCACGACGCTCGGACAGACCCTGGTTGTAAGCGTCAGAACCGATGCGGTCAGTGTAACCCAGAACAACTACGGAACCATCTTTCGGATCCAGGTTGCTCAGCTGGCTGTACAGCTGATCCAGAGCAGCCTGACCTTCCGGTTTCAGGGTTGCTTTGTTGAAGTTGAACAGAACGTCAGACTTCAGAGTGAAGTGCTTGGTCTGTACTTCCGGTGCCGGAGCTGGTGCCGGAGCAACTACTGGAGCTGCTTCGCCCTGACCGAAACGGTAGGAAACACCCAGGCTCAGCAGGCCGTTGTCCGGACGAGTACCGATGGTGTGTGCGTCACCGATGTTGTTGGTCCACTGGTATTCCAGACGGGTAGCGATTTCAGGAGTGATCGCGTACTCAACACCGCCAGCGAAGACCGGAGAAACACCGGTATCGTGGTCTTTAAAGGATGCGCCACCAGGTACGTTAGCCTTGGTGTCTGCACGCCATACCATACCACCCAGACGAGTGTAGATGTCCAGATCGTCAGTGATTGGGTAACCCAGTTTGGCGGTCAGTTGAACGCCCTGAGCTTTATATGCGCCATTGATGTTGTCGCCTTTGTACGGCATACGACCTAACCAGTCGTAACCCATTTCAAAGCCAACATACGGGTTAACCTGGTAACCACCAAAAGCACCTGCACCCAGTTGGTTTTCGTGGGTCGGACCATTGTTGTTGATGAAACCAGTGTCATGGTACTGGGACCAGCCCAGTTTAGCACCAGTGTACCAGGTGTTATCTTTCGGAGCGGCCTGCGCTACGGTAGCGAAACCAGCCAGTGCCACTGCAATCGCGATAGCTGTCTTTTTCATTTTTTGCGCCTCGTTATCATCCAAAATACGCCATGAATATCTCCAACGAGATAACACGGTTAAATCCTTCACCGGGGGATCTGCTCAATATTAACTCTACCGATATCTTCGGCTTATGCCGAGCACCCCTGGCGATGTAAAGTCTACAACGTAGTTGAAAACTTACAAGTGTGAACTCCGTCAGGCATATGAAAAAAAAGTCTTGTATAAGGTACGTTTAATCTTTTTTGTCAGCGACAATTTACAGAAGAAAATCGCGGAAACCGCTTCAGACAAGACTTCGCAAGGAATATTAGTCACGACTGAAAGCATTGGCTGGGCGACAAAAAAAGTTCCAGGATTACTCCTAAATTTACTTAATGATACAAATTAGAGTGAATTTTTAGCCCGGAAAGTTGTCTCGTTGCGTGAGAGGATGCGCTTACCGGACGCATAATAAACCCCATAGCGTTACCTTCATTTGCCGCATCAACAAGTTCAGCATGCTCTTCTTCAGTCAAATCATCTGCCAACCAACCGATCACCACACTGTAATTGCCCGTGCGTAAAGCGCGAACCATTGACTCCACAGTGTGGCAAGGGGAGAGCTGGCTAATCTGCATCACTTTCGTTAAGGGTAGCCCAGATGCCTGAACCCATTCCCGACTCAGTTTTTGTTGCGGTGTTAACCAGAGTTGCCAGCGCGATTGCTGACCGAGTTGCTGTAACAATGGCAACAGTAGAAGTTGCGTCATCATGGGCTGATCTTCGCGATAGACAACTTCACTGATAAGCCCGGCTGTAGTGTTTTCCGTAGAGACACGCGCAATTTTACTTGCTGCGGATGAGAACGACGAAGAACGATGTGCATAGCCTGAAGTGTACATAATCAATCCAGCCCCTGTGAGTTACTGTATGGATGTACAGTACATCCAGTGACGACAAAGATCAACCCTATTTTCGGAAAGAGCCTCGCAAATTTTGTCGTTAGTGACGGGAAAACATAAATTAATCTTGCCCCTTAAGAATAAGTTGCCTATTTTCGTAGTTAACGGATCCGTTAATGTGAATCATTCTTTTATGTTATGATTTTAAAAGGAATTTTATGAAAAGCCTCTCCTATAAGCGGATCTATAAATCACAAGAATACCTGGCAACGTTGGGCACAATTGAATACCGATCATTGTTTGGTAGTTACAGCCTGACCGTTGACGACACGGTGTTTGCGATGGTTTCTGATGGTGAGTTGTATCTTCGGGCTTGTGAGCAAAGTGCACAGTACTGTGTAAAACATCCGCCTGTCTGGCTGACATATAAAAAGTGTGGCCGATCCGTTACCCTCAATTACTATCGGGTTGATGAAAGTCTATGGCGAAATCAACTGAAGCTGGTGCGTCTGTCGAAATATTCTCTCGATGCAGCGCTGAAAGAGAAAAGCACGCGCAATACCCGGGAAAGACTGAAAGATTTGCCCAATATGTCTTTTCATCTGGAAGCGATACTCGGGGAGGTGGGGATTAAGGATGTACGGGCGTTACGTATACTTGGGGCAAAAATGTGTTGGTTGCGACTGCGGCAGCAAAACAGTCTGGTGACAGAAAAGATTCTGTTTATGCTTGAAGGGGCCATTATCGGCATTCATGAAGCTGCGCTCCCGGTGGCACGCCGCCAGGAGCTTGCAGAATGGGCTGACTCTCTTACGCCGAAACAGGAGTTTCCTGCGGAACTTGAGTAATCTGGCGTTGCAGACGACCAATCTCTGGCAGTAATGCAATCAATAACCCGACTTGTTGTACGACCAGAGGTTCTTTGCTGTCTGCCCGTGGTTCAAGTTGCTGCATCCGCTGTTTCAGGTCAGCTAATGCCTGATTGACGCGTTCTTCATCAGCAGGTTGATGATGTAGCGCGTCATCAACATAGCAAACTGCGTCATCAAGAAACGCCAGAATTTCAGGATTAGTTAACTGCTCCCGGTGAGCACCGAGGGCTGAGATATAGCTGGTAAACGTATGGTTAAGGCACAGCAACCGAAACGCGGCCTCGCGAATTTGCGGGGTAACGTTCGGCTCGCTGGACATATTTGATACCACCGACGCCAGTTCAGCATCACGGTTGTGTGCATCGCGGCGGGCAATACGATACGCCAGACGGTTATCACGCCCCTGATGGTATTGCTCCAGTATGGCATCGAGATAGCGACAGTTGGCCTCGGTGGCACGTTCGAGCATGCGCGGCAGATTGCGAAACTTCCAGTCAGGCCAGATGTAGCTCACCGCCGCCCACGCAATGGCACAACCAATCAGCGTATCGATTACGCGAGGTAACGCCACTTCAAAACCTTCACCCAGCAAGTTAAAACAAAGTAGCACCAAAAGTGTGATGAACATC
Organism: Escherichia sp. MOD1-EC6021; assembly: GCF_002965245.1. Taxonomy (NCBI): domain Bacteria; kingdom Pseudomonadati; phylum Pseudomonadota; class Gammaproteobacteria; order Enterobacterales; family Enterobacteriaceae; genus Escherichia; species Escherichia sp. MOD1-EC6021. The sequence goes on from NZ_PTRU01000003.1 coordinate 208,038, forward strand.
GTTGCATGGGCATATTGCACGTTACGGAAGGCAAAAAAGAGCACGCCGGTAATAACCAGCAGCACCAGCTGCCCTTCCAGTGACGGCACAAACCACAGCACAGGAATGCCAATGGCGATACCTACCAGCGTACCAATAATCCTTAACTTCAGGCGGTGGCGCGTGGCGTTATAGTTTGGCTGGCAGACAAACAAACTTGTCAGCAATATCCAATACCCGTGATGCATTCCGGTTATCTGAATGATGGCGTAGCCGAAGCACAACACCAGCGACATTCTTACCGCATGACGGAAGAGGGCGGATTCCGGTGTGAAGTGACGGCTAAGACGCAGCCAGATATCACTCAATCCGTGCGGGCTGTCATCAGCGAGCTCATTTTCGTCATTATTATGGGGCAGTGCCTGGGCCTGTTCTGATTCAATTGTTGCCAGTTGGGCATCAATAGCGCGTAAATTGTTCAGCAAAAATCCCAGTGTTTTGAGTAAATCGGCAGGCGCGCCGTTATCGCGCATCCGCTCCAGCGCAGCATCAATATGCGTAAAAGCGCGCTCAAAATGCGGATCATGTTGATAAGGCTGACGCAGCAAAATACAACGTGACAGTTGCTGGCACGCCTGGCCCTGCATCGACATCAGTCGCTGAAAACGGAACAGCACGTCGCTGTGGCGAAAATGTTCACGCAATGTTTGATACTGAATATGAGAAGAACTGGCACGCTCGTGAATATCCTGCGCGACAAAGTAATAATGCAGCGTGCGACGCGTTCCCCGTTGACCACGATCGCCACGTAAGCGGGTCAGCAGCGAGAGTTTCGTCTGATTCAATGTCGCCATCAGCTGACCGTTGGCGAGAGCCAAATCGTACAGCGGTGCCTGGCTTTCATCTTCAATATCAGGATCAAACATGCGCGACTTGAGCTCAAGATAACGCGCCAGTTGTTCATAGCAACGCGCCAGGTTGTCCTGTAACGGGCGGACCGGGAACAGCAGATGACCAATAAGTGTCAGGACGTTGTACCAGACGGCACCGGCCAGCAGATACATCGGCTGCTGATACCAGTGCTCATACAGTGACGTCCCCAACATAGTGTAAATGGCGATCAGTAACGCACCGAAGGCAATTGTTGCATAGCGTTGACCCAGACCGCCGAGCAAAATGAAGCCGCTGGTAGAGAGCGTTAAACCAATTGCAAATAGCCAGGGCCAGGGAAACAGCAATTCTACTGAGGCCGAGGCGATAAAAAAGCAGAACAGCGTAATGATGAGGTTACGCAAACGTCCCGCCAGCCGGTCATCGAGATCGGTCAGCGCCGCTGCCACCATCCCCAGCGTCAGCGGAATCGTCAGTTTTACATCACCCAGCCACCACGGAAACGCTGTGGTTCCACAAAGCGCAATAAAAATACGCGCGTAATACAGCCAGGCGCTGTTCCAGGTATAGCGTTTGAGCAAAGGACTTAGCATAAAGGCCATATTAGTGGATTATTCAAAACGACGACGTGCATTGGCTTCACGCGCAGCTTGCGCTGTTTCTACCGATACCACGCGACGACCGACCGGCCATAGTGCAATAGCGGCAATTTTAAAGTTCGCAATGCCGACAGGAATGCCAATGATGGAAATACATTGTGCGATGCCCGTTGCAATGTGCATCAGGCATAACCACCAGCCAAAGAAAATCAGCCAGAAAATATTCAATACCGTACCGCCAGTATTCAGCAGCACATTTTTGCCAGCCGGGTTCAGTTCATCGACATGAATAGCTTCATTGCCATAAGGCACCAGAGACAGTTTAGTGATCTCCCAGCAGGATCGTGTCAGCGGTAAGGTAAAAATTAGCACAATACTGACCAGAGTCGCCAACAGCCAGCCCAGAGTGGTGGCAAATCCGCCAAGCACAAAGTTCAGAATGTTCAAAACGGTACGCATAAAACCTCGCTTTACTGTGGTTTTCAGTAATGGGCGGCAATTGTAACGTTTTTTTGGGCTGGAGCACGTTTTCTCTGACGGTTACACTGATAAGAAATCATTTCGTGTGGATCTACAGAGTCATGGAACTGAAAGCGACAACGCTTGGAAAACGTCTGGCACAGCACCCTTACGATCGGGCGGTGATCCTCAATGCCGGGATTAAAGTCTCCGGCGATCGCCACGAATACCTTATTCCTTTCAATCAATTACTGGCAATTCACTGTAAGCGCGGTCTGGTATGGGGCGAGCTGGAATTTGTACTGCCGGACGAAAAAGTGGTGCGTCTGCACGGCACCGAATGGGGCGAGACGCAGCGTTTTTACCATCATCTTGATGCTCACTGGCGGCGGTGGAGTGCGGAGATGAGCGAAATTGCGGCTGGTGTTTTACGCCAGCAACTGGATTTGATTGCCACGCGCACCGGAGAAAATAAATGGCTGACGCGTGAGCAAACTTCTGGCGTGCAGCAACAAATCCGCCAGGCTTTGTTGGCGTTGCCGTTGCCGGTCAACCGACTGGAAGAATTCGATAACTGCCGTGAGGCGTGGCGTAAATGTCAGGCCTGGTTAAAAGATATTGAAGGCGCTCGGTTGCAGCATAATCAGGCGTATACCGAAGCTATGCTTACCGAGTATGTGGATTTTTTCCGTCAGGTTGAGTCTTCACCGCTGAATCCGGCGCAGGCCCGGGCAGTCGTTAACGGCGAGCATTCTCTGTTAGTGCTGGCCGGTGCAGGAAGCGGAAAAACGTCGGTGCTGGTGGCCCGTGCAGGCTGGTTGCTGGCGCGTGGTGAAGCGTCCCCTGAGCAAATTTTATTGCTGGCGTTTGGTCGCAAAGCAGCTGAAGAGATGGACGAGCGTATCCGAGAACGACTACATACCGAAGACATTACCGCACGCACATTTCATGCGCTGGCGCTGCATATTATTCAGCAGGGCAGCAAAAAAGTTCCGACAGTCAGCAAACTAGAAAATGATACCGCTGCCCGTCATGAACTCTTTATTGCTGAGTGGCGTAAGCAATGCAGCGAAAAGAAAGCGCAGGCGAAGGGCTGGCGGCAATGGCTGACGGAAGAAATGCAGTGGTCAGTGCCAGAAGGTAACTTCTGGGATGATGAGAAATTACAGCATCGTCTTGCTTCTCGCCTCGATCGCTGGGTAAGTCTGATGCGAATGCACGGCGGTGCACAGGCAGAAATGATTGCCAATGCACCTGAAGAGATTCGCGACTTGTTCAGTAAACGTATCAAGTTGATGGCCCCGTTATTAAAAGCCTGGAAAGGTGCGCTGAAGGCAGAAAACGCTGTCGATTTTTCCGGCCTTATTCACCAGGCGATTGTGATTCTGGAGAAAGGTCGCTTTATCAGCCCGTGGAAGCATATTCTGGTTGATGAATTTCAGGATATCTCGCCGCAGCGTGCAGCGTTGTTAGCGGCATTACGCAAGCAAAACAGTCAAACGACGTTGTTCGCCGTTGGCGATGACTGGCAGGCGATTTACCGTTTCAGCGGTGCGCAAATGTCGCTCACCACCGCTTTCCATGAAAACTTTGGTGAAGGCGATCGCTGTGATTTAGACACGACTTACCGTTTTAACAGTCGTATCGGTGAGGTGGCAAACCGTTTTATTCAGCAGAACCCTGGCCAGCTGAAAAAGCCGCTAAACAGCTTAACCAATGGAGACAAAAAAGCCGTCACGTTATTGGATGAGAGTCAACTTGATGCTTTGCTGGATAAGCTCTCTGGTTATGCCAAACCGGAAGAGCGCATTCTGATCCTGGCGCGTTACCATCACATGAGGCCTGCCAGCCTGGAAAAAGCGGCAACACGCTGGCCGAAGTTGCAAATCGATTTTATGACCATTCATGCCAGCAAAGGGCAACAGGCGGATTACGTCATCATCGTTGGCTTGCAGGAGGGGAGTGATGGTTTTCCGGCTGCGGCGCGGGAGTCGATTATGGAAGAGGCGCTACTACCCCCGGTTGAGGATTTTCCGGACGCTGAAGAACGGCGGTTAATGTACGTGGCGCTGACCCGGGCACGCCATCGGGTATGGGCATTGTTTAACAAAGAGAATCCCTCTCCCTTTGTCGAAATACTGAAAAATCTGGATGTGCCGGTGGCGAGAAAACCGTAGGAAACAGGTGGCGTTTGCCACCTGTGTAATATTACTTCAGACGGTCCGCGAGATAACGCTGATAATCGGGGATCAGAATATCGACCGCGTCGTTGAAATGCGGTGACTGGATAATGAAGTCTGCCGTTGCCACGTTGGTGGCAACCGGAATGTTCCATACCGTCGCCAGACGCAGCAAGGCTTTCACGTCAGGATCGTGCGGCACGGCATTTAGTGGGTCCCAGAAGAAAATCAATACATCAATTTTACCTTCTGAGATCAATGCGCCAACCTGCTGGTCCCCCCCCATTGGGCCACTCAACATCGCGTTGACGTTCATGCCGGTCGCGCGGGAAATTAAGTTACCGGTAGTGCCTGTTGCATACAGTACGTGTTGTTCCAGTAACGGTTGATGCCGTTCCACCCAGCTCATCAGCATTTGTTTGCAGTGATCGTGTGCCACCAGCGCAATATGTTTCCGCGCAGGTAAAGTACGTGTCGTCAGTTCCATAATGTACATCCGTAGTTAACTTTCCTACAGATTACTGTAAGCACTTATCGCTGCAAGAGAAAGACCGAAAAAGCCTGCGCACAGGCACAAAAATCTCAGGAAGATGGTTGTTTTTCCGCCCATTGCAGAAAAGTATTTCGCGTTTGTGGGTCAGCCAGTTTAAACCAATACTTCAGCCGCTGTTCTGTGAGCACCTGAGACTGCGGTGGAATAGCATCCAGCTCGGAAACACCCGAAAGCAGCGTGCTGTCATCTGCCATCATCGTGGCAAATTGCGGTAGTGAAGCGCGTTTCGCGGATTTGTTATAACGTTCAACCTCGACCTCATAATCAATCGTTTTTGCCGTTGAGGTAATGGCGAGAATATCCAGCTTTACCGGAATCGGCGTCGCATCGCCATCCAACAATTCAAGGCGCGGCGCGGCATCAAAATGGTTAGCTTCCCGCTCATTCTCCAGGCGAGGCAGGCGAAAATTGACCTGGTTGATGAGCTGGGTATTAAAACTGACCACTAGTGGTGGGGAGATATACAGCCGTTCTTCACTATTGGAAAGATGAATCGTCTTCTCAACGCGAAACACTAACTGATGTGGTCCATTATCCAGTTCAATGCTGTCCGCACCGCGCAGCAGAGAGCTGGAAACCTTCTTGCCGTCGAGTACCAGAAGATCGACATCGGTTGAAAGCCGCAGCGTGGTGGCAAAAACGGATACCGGCAAACATAATGCAATCAAGGTGGTCACGATGCCGGTTTTCATAGGTAGCTCCTGTCAAAAGACCGCCCGAATAATAATGTGTCAAAATTTTTCTTTAATCATACTTACTAACATATAGACATAATTCCCGCTTTTGCTCTCATTCATTCGTATTAGCTGCATGGTTGGCATGTCGGCTTTGTCGTACACTTTGTTAAACAGTCTGGAGGAAATAATGAAAGAAACCGATATTGCAGGCATTTTAACGTCCACTCACACCATTGCGCTGGTGGGGGCAAGCGACAAACCCGATCGTCCCAGCTATCGCGTGATGAAATATCTACTCGACCAGGGGTATCACGTCATTCCGGTTTCACCAAAAGTTGCCGGCAAAACGCTGCTGGGCCAGCAGGGATATGGCACGCTGGCAGAAGTTCCGGAAAAAGTCGATATGGTCGATGTTTTCCGTAATTCAGAAGCGGCGTGGGGCGTGGCGCAGGAAGCGATCGCCATTGGCGCGAAAACCCTCTGGATGCAACTGGGGGTGATTAATGAGCAAGCGGCAGTACTGGCACGGGATGCCGGGTTAAATGTGGTGATGGATCGCTGCCCGGCTATTGAGATCCCTCGCCTGGGCCTGGCCAAATAAAAAATCCCCGGAAGGCCAAAACCTTCCGGGGATTTGTTCAGGGATTAGTTACGCAGACGCGGGGCCTGAAGTTGTTTGCGGATGGTCTGCGCCAGCTCATCCATGGATGGCTGTTCAGGATGTTCATCCTGCAATTCGCTACTTAGCTGGGCTTCAGCCAGGTAGGTATGAACCGGTAGGCCGTTATCGTCCTCCATCACCACGTGATACCACGGAGCGGCGCGAAGCTCGTCATTCACCGCCAGCTCATCAGGCGACGGTTCAGAGAGCGAATAAACCGGGTCGATATCCACGACCACTCCGAGATAACCTAACAGGGAATGGCGGACCTGCTGGCCGATACCGAATTTGCTGGCAATCATAGTCACCTCCCGGGAAATCTTTACCTTTGATATAAGGGTAAAATTCCACATTTCAAGTTACATGACGCGACAGGCAAACCCTTTCAGATATAGCCCTTCCGGGTAGGTAGCGATCACCGGATGATCGGCTGCCTGACGGAACTGCTCTATAAATTGTACATCACGACCGGCATCAATTGCGGCATCCGCGATGATTTTCTGAAATAAATCGCTGGTCATCAGACCGGAACAGGAGAAAGTCAGGAGAACTCCGCCTTCATTCAGCAACTGAATCGCCAGCATGTTGATGTCTTTATAGCCACGACACGCACCCATCAACTGGCTTTTATTCTCAACAAACTTCGGCGGGTCCATCACGATAACGTCAAATTTTTCACCGCGATCGCGATAAGTACGCAGCAATTTAAAGACATCATCACGGACAAACTCAGCCTTGCTCAGATCCAGTTTGTTCAGCTCAACATTCTGCCGTGCAATATCCAGCGCTTCCTGGGAGGTATCAACGCTGACAACCTGGCTGCAACCGCCCATCAATGCCGATACGGCGAAACCACCGGTATAGGAAAAACAGTTCAGTACGCGTTTATTTTCAACGTAGCGGCGGGTAGCCAGGCGGCTGTCACGCTGGTCCAGGTAGTAGCCCGTTTTGTGCCCGTGCTGAATGTCCACCAGCAGCTTCATGCCGTGTTCTTCAATCGGCAGCAGGGCAGGCGGTAGCTCTCCGGTAACGGGGCCCTGGGTCAGTTCCATCCCTTCTTTTTTACGTACCGCAACGTCGCTGCGATCGTAAATTGCACATTCCGGGTAGAGCGTTTGCAGGGCGCTAATTAATGCCGCACGCTGGTATTCCGCGCCTGCGCTTAGCAGTTGCAGTACCAGAAAATTACCGAAACGATCGATAGTAATACCCGGCAGGCCATCAGATTCTCCGGCGATTAAACGATAGCTGTCGAGGCCATCTTTTTGCGCCAGCCAGTCACGCCATTTTTGCGCTTGTTGCAAACGGCGGGTAAAAAAAGCAATGTCAATGGATTCAGAGGGGTCAAACGTCCAGACGCGCGCCCGGATTTGCGAAGCTGGCGAATAAGCGCCGCGTGCTAACCATTTTCCCTGATGATCAACAATATCGATGGTTTCACCGAGGCTGGCTTTACCTTCCATGCGGGCAACGGCCCCGGAAAAGACCCACGGATGGCGACGAAGTAATGATTTTTCGCGCCCTTTGGCTAACACTAAACGTACACTCATAATTTACTTTTCTGTCGATGCAAAGAAATGGGCGTCATTGTCCGGAGTTTTCCATGGATTTGCAACGCGTCCATTAAGGATAAGGAGAGCAGCAATGTCGAAAGTCTGCATAATTGCCTGGGTTTACGGGCGAGTTCAGGGCGTAGGATTTCGCTATACCACGCAGTACGAAGCGAAAAAACTCGGGTTAAGCGGCTACGCCAAAAATCTTGACGATGGCAGCGTGGAAGTGGTTGCCTGCGGTGAAGAAGGGCAGGTGGAAAAATTAATGCAGTGGTTAAAGAGTGGCGGCCCGCGTTCTGCACGTGTGGAACGGGTGCTCAGCGAGCCGCATAATCCCTCGGGGGAATTAACCGATTTTCGTATTCGTTAGATACATTTTACCGGTTTTGGCAGGCCAGCAATTTTGGTGGCTTGCTTAGCCGGACCTTTCGGAAACAGTCGGTATAAATAGCGGCTGTTACCTTTTTCTTCGCCAAATTTATTCGCCATCGCTTTTACCAGCATACGAATCGCCGGAGAAGTATTGAATTCCAGATAGAAATCACGCACAAAACGCACCACTTCCCAGTGTTCTGGTGACAGCGTAATCCCTTCGTTCTCTGCAATCACCACTGCCAGCGGCTCACTCCACTGACTGCTTTCTTTGAGATAGCCTTCGGTATCCGTTTCTATCTCTTTACCTTCGAAGATCAGCATAATTATTACTACCTTAATCAGACTGGCGGCAGTGTAACAAAAAACAAAGCCCCGCATAAAGCGAGGCTATGAAAGTGTTAGCGGGTGAGATTAATCGCGGCTGGCGAAGCCCAGAATGCTCAGCAGGCTGACGAAGATGTTGTACAGCGAAACATACAGGCTAACCGTGGCACGAATATAGTTCGTTTCACCGCCATGAATGATGTTGCTGGTTTCAAACAAGATAGCGCCAGAGGAGATCAGAATGAAGACCGCGCTGATCGCCAGATGCAGGGCAGGCAGCTGCAGGAAGATATTAGCAACCATACCAATCAGCACCACCACAATACCCGCCATCAGCATACCGCCAAGGAACGACATATCTTTGCGGGTGGTCAGCACATACGCAGAGCAGCAGAAGAACACTAACGCCGTTCCGCCCAGTGCCATAGCGATTACGTCACCCATTCCGGCAGACAGATAGGTATTCAGAATTGGTCCGAGGATATAACCCAGAAAACCGGTAAAGGCGAATGCGGAGATAATTCCGGTCGGCTTATTCGCCGTTTTATAGGTCAGGAACATCAAACCATACATACCCACCAGCGTCAGAATCAGACCCGGAGATGGCAGCATCAGCACCGTACTGGCAGTTGCGGTAATCGCCGAAAAGGCCAGCGTCAGGCTCAGCAGAAAATAGGTATTACGCAGCACCTTATGGGTGCTAAGCAGCGATGTACGGTCATGTGAAGAACTAACAATACGATCCATTGAGTCACTCTCTATGACAGATGTAATTAATTAAGCAGCATAATGATAATGCGTAAGGGCACCCAGAAGTTTTACCCATCTTTACGCATTTGATCTGGAACAGGTTTAACAGTGGATTATCAGGTCATTAAGCAAATATAACGCCCTGAGAATTTCGACAGGCAAAAGAAAAAGGGGTTAGCATTTAGCTAACCCCTTATCTTATTTGGCGGAAGCGCAGAGATTCGAACTCTGGAACCCTTTCGGGTCGCCGGTTTTCAAGACCGGTGCCTTCAACCGCTCGGCCACACTTCCGGAATGACGCGCACTATAAACATCCCGATGCGGCGTGTAAACCCCTAATTTGTTCGTTTGCCTGAAAAACAGCCAAAACCGCATTGATAGCGTGAAATAACAGCAGTTTGATCATTTCATCACCATGAATTCCTTCTCTTTTACTCGTTTAGCAACCGGCTAAACATCCCCACTGCCCGGCAAAAAGAAAAATAGGTCCATTTTTATCGCTAAAAGATAAATCCACACAGTTTGTATTGTTTCGTGCAAAAGTTTCACTACGCTTTATTAACAATACTTTCTGGCGACGTGCGCCAGTGCAGAAGGATGAGCTTTCGTTTTCAGCATCTCACGTGAAGCGATGGTTTGCCTTGCTACAGGGACGTCGCTTGCCGACCATAAGCGCCCGGTGTCCTGCCGGTGTCGCAAGGAGAAGAGACGTGCGATATGAATAATGAGGAAACATTTTACCAGGCCATGCGGCGTCAGGGCGTTACCCGGCGCAGCTTTCTCAAATATTGCAGTCTGGCTGCCACCTCGCTGGGATTAGGCGCGGGAATGGCTCCGAAGATTGCCTGGGCGCTGGAGAATAAACCGCGCATTCCTGTGGTGTGGATCCACGGTCTTGAATGCACCTGCTGTACCGAATCTTTTATCCGCTCCGCTCACCCACTGGCGAAGGACGTCATCCTTTCCCTGATTTCCCTCGATTACGACGATACCTTGATGGCTGCTGCCGGAACCCAGGCGGAAGAAGTCTTTGAAGACATCATCACGCAATACAATGGCAAATATATCCTCGCAGTAGAAGGTAATCCACCGCTGGGCGAGCAGGGGATGTTCTGTATCAGCAGTGGTCGACCGTTTATTGAGAAACTCAAACGTGCCGCTGCCGGAGCCAGTGCGATTATCGCCTGGGGAACCTGCGCGTCCTGGGGCTGCGTGCAGGCCGCGCGGCCCAATCCGACGCAGGCAACGCCTATCGACAAAGTCATCACCGACAAACCCATTATCAAAGTACCTGGCTGCCCGCCGATCCCGGATGTGATGAGCGCCATCATTACTTACATGGTGACGTTTGATCGTCTGCCGGATGTCGACAGAATGGGCCGTCCATTGATGTTCTATGGTCAGCGTATTCACGATAAATGTTATCGCCGCGCTCACTTTGACGCCGGAGAGTTCGTCCAGAGTTGGGATGATGACGCTGCCCGCAAAGGTTACTGCCTGTACAAAATGGGCTGCAAAGGGCCTACCACCTATAACGCCTGTTCCTCCACACGCTGGAATGATGGCGTTTCTTTCCCAATCCAGTCTGGTCACGGCTGCCTGGGCTGTGCGGAAAATGGTTTCTGGGATCGCGGTTCATTCTACAGCCGCGTAGTCGATATTCCACAAATGGGTACCCATTCCACCGCTGATACCGTCGGCTTAACCGCGCTTGGCGTGGTGGCTGCGGCTGTTGGTGTACATGCGGTCGCCAGCGCCGTTGATCAGCGCAGACGTCATAACCAGCAACCTACAGAAACCGAACAACAGCCAGGCAATGAGGATAAACAGGCATGAGCACTCAGTACGAAACTCAAGGATACACCATCAACAATGCCGGACGCCGCCTGGTGGTCGACCCGATTACGCGCATTGAAGGCCACATGCGCTGTGAAGTGAATATTAACGATCAGAATGTGATCACCAATGCCGTCTCCTGCGGCACCATGTTTCGCGGGCTGGAGATCATTCTGCAAGGGCGCGACCCGCGCGATGCGTGGGCGTTCGTGGAACGTATCTGCGGCGTCTGTACCGGCGTACACGCTCTGGCTTCGGTCTATGCCATCGAAGATGCTATCGGCATTAAAGTGCCGGACAACGCTAATATCATCCGCAACATTATGCTGGCGACGCTCTGGTGCCATGACCATCTGGTGCACTTTTATCAGCTTGCCGGGATGGACTGGATCGATGTGTTAGATGCGCTGAAAGCCGATCCGCGGAAAACCTCCGAACTGGCGCAAAGCCTCTCCTCATGGCCGAAATCATCACCTGGCTATTTCTTCGATGTGCAAAACCGACTGAAGAAATTCGTTGAAGGCGGCCAATTGGGGATCTTCCGCAATGGCTACTGGGGGCACCCGCAGTACAAACTGCCGCCAGAAGCCAACCTGATGGGCTTTGCCCACTATCTCGAAGCTCTCGATTTCCAGCGTGAGATCGTCAAAATCCACGCGGTCTTTGGCGGTAAAAACCCACATCCAAACTGGATTGTCGGCGGAATGCCTTGCGCTATTAACATTGACGAAAGCGGCGCGGTCGGGGCGGTCAATATGGAACGCCTGAATCTGGTGCAGTCGATCATTACCCGCACGGCGGATTTCATTAATAACGTGATGATCCCTGACGCTTTAGCCATCGGTCAATTCAACAAACCGTGGAGCGAAATCGGCACTGGTCTTTCTGATAAATGTGTCCTCAGTTACGGGGCGTTCCCGGATATTGCCAACGACTTTGGCGAGAAAAGTCTGCTAATGCCTGGCGGCGCGGTGATCAACGGCGACTTCAACAATGTGCTGCCAGTGGATTTAGTCGATCCGCAGCAGGTGCAGGAATTTGTCGATCACGCCTGGTATCGTTATCCCAACGATCAGATCGGGCGTCATCCGTTCGATGGTATTACCGACCCGTGGTACAACCCCGGCGATGTCAAAGGCAGCGATACCAACATTCAGCAGCTGAATGAACAGGAACGCTACTCGTGGATCAAAGCGCCACGCTGGCGCGGTAACGCGATGGAAGTGGGGCCGCTGGCACGCACATTGATCGCTTATCACAAAGGCGATGCTGCGACCGTTGAGTCGGTCGATCGCATGATGTCGGCGTTGAACCTGCCGCTTTCCGGCATCCAGTCAACGTTGGGCCGCATTTTGTGCCGCGCGCACGAAGCGCAGTGGGCCGCAGGTAAGTTGCAATATTTCTTCGACAAGTTGATGACCAACCTTAAAAACGGCAATCTCGCCACCGCGTCCACTGAAAAATGGGAACCTGCAACCTGGCCGACAGAGTGCCGTGGTGTCGGTTTTACCGAAGCGCCGCGTGGAGCGCTAGGCCACTGGGCTGCCATTCGTGACGGCAAGATTGATCTCTACCAGTGTGTGGTGCCGACCACCTGGAACGCCAGCCCGCGCGACCCCAAAGGGCAAATTGGCGCTTATGAAGCCGCGCTGATGAACACCAAAATGGCGATCCCCGAGCAACCGCTGGAGATCCTGCGTACTCTGCACAGCTTTGACCCGTGCCTCGCCTGTTCAACACACGTGCTGGGCGACGACGGTAGCGAGCTGATCTCCGTGCAGGTGCGTTAACAGCGAAGGAGAATCATCATGCAACAGAAAAGCGACAACGTTGTCAGTCACTATGTCTTTGAAGCACCCGTGCGAATATGGCACTGGCTGACGGTGTTATGCATGGCGGTGTTGATGGTCACCGGTTACTTTATCGGCAAGCCGCTGCCTTCGGTCAGCGGTGAGGCGACGTATCTGTTTTATATGGGCTACATCAGGTTAATTCACTTCAGCGCCGGGATGGTTTTTACCGTGGTCTTGCTGATGCGGATCTACTGGGCTTTTGTCGGCAATCGCTACTCACGCGAGCTGTTTATCGTGCCGGTATGGCGTAAAAGCTGGTGGCAGGGCGTGTGGTATGAAATCCGCTGGTATCTGTTTCTGGCAAAACGTCCGAGTGCCGATATAGGTCATAACCCCATCGCCCAGGCGGCGATGTTCGGCTATTTCCTGATGTCGGTATTTATGATCGTCACCGGCTTTGCGCTGTACAGCGAACATAGTCAGTACGCTATTTTTGCGCCGTTCCGTTATGTGGTGGAATTTTTCTACTGGACGGGCGGCAACTCAATGGACATTCACAGCTGGCATCGGCTGGGGATGTGGCTGATTGGCGCGTTTGTTATCGGTCATGTCTACATGGCGCTGCGTGAAGACATCATGTCCGACGACACAGTGATCTCCACCATGGTCAACGGCTACCGTAGCCACAAATTTGGCAAAATAAGTAACAAGGAGCGTTCATGAGCGAGCAACGCGTGGTGGTAATGGGGCTGGGCAATCTGCTGTGGGCCGATGAAGGCTTCGGCGTGCGGGTGGCGGAACGGTTGTATGCCCATTACCACTGGCCCGATGAAGTCGAGATTGTTGATGGCGGCACTCAGGGACTGAACTTGCTGGGGTATGTCGAAAGCGCCAGCCACTTGCTGATTCTCGACGCCATTGATTACGGGCTGGAACCCGGAACGCTACGAACGTATGCCGGAGAACGCATTCCGGCCTATCTCAGCGCGAAGAAAATGAGCCTGCACCAGAACAGTTTCTCCGAAGTACTGGCGCTGGCAGATATCCGCGGAAATCTGCCAGCACATATTGCCCTCGTCGGCCTGCAACCCGCGATGCTCGACGACTACGGCGGTAGCCTGAGCGAACTGGCTCGGGAGCAACTGCCCGCCGCGGAACAGGGGGCGCTGGCGCAACTGGCTGCGTGGGGAATTGAGCCGCAACCGGCTAATGAATCGCGCTGTCTCAATTATGACTGTCTGTCGATGGAAAACTACGAAGGCGTTCGCTTGCGCCAGTACCGGATGACGCTGGAGGAGCAGGAATGAGCAACGACACGCCATTTGATGCGTTGTGGCAACGTATGCTGGCGCGCGGCTGGACGCCGATCAGTGAATCCCGTCTTGACGACTGGCTTACGCAAGCGCCAGACGGTGTGGTGTTATTAAGCAGTGACCTGAAACGCACGCCAGAGGTCAGCGATAATCCGGTAATGATTGGCGAATTACTGCGCGAGTTTCCTGATTATACATGGCAGGTAGCGATTGCCGACCTTGAGCAAAGCGAAGCCATCGGTGATCGTTTTGGCGTATTTCGTTTTCCCGCCACACTGGTGTTTACCGGTGGTAGCTATCGCGGCGTGCTGAATGGTATTCACCCGTGGGCGGAACTGATAAACCTGATGCGCGGGCTTGTCGAACCGCAACAGGAGCGTGCCTCATGAGCGAAACTTTTTTCCATCTGCTGGGGCCAGGAACGCAGCCTGATGATGATAGTTTTAGCATGAATCCACTGCCGATTACCTGTCAGGTGAATGATGAACCGAGCATGGCTGCCCTGGAACAGTGTGTGCATAGCCCGCAGGTGATTGCGCTATTAAACGAGTTGCAACATCAACTAAGCGAGCGCCAGCCGCCGCTGGGCGAGGTGCTGGCAGTCGATCTGTTCAATCTCAACGCCGACGATCGTCACTTTATCAATACGCTTCTCGGGGAAGGGGAAGTGTCAGTGCGCATTCAGCAGGCTGACGACAGTGAAAGTGAAATACAGGAGGCGATCTTCTGCGGATTATGGCGGGTGCGCAGACGTTGCGGCGAACAGTTGCTGGAGGACAAACTGGAGGCTGGCTGCGCGCCGCTGGCATTGTGGCAGGCGGCAACGCAAAACGTCTTGCCGACAGATTCTCTGTTACCGCCGCCCATTGATGGCCTGATGAATGGCCTACCGCTGGCTCATGAATTACTGGCACATGTACGTAATCCTGACGCGCAGCCGCACAGCATTAATCTGACGCAATTACCTATCAGCGAGGCTGATCGGCTTTTTCTCTCACGTCTCTGTGGGCCGGGAAATATTCAGATTCGCACCATTGGCTACGGCGAGAGCTATATCAACGCGACCGGCCTGCGGCATGTCTGGCATTTACGCTGTACGGACACCTTAAAAGGCCCGTTACTTGAGAGTTATGAAATCTGCCCAATACCGGAAGTGGTGCTGGCAGCGCCAGAAGATTTGGTCGACTCTGCGCAGCGGCTTAGCGAGGTATGTCAGTGGCTGGCGGAAGGTGCACCGACGTAAAAAGACGGTAAGTATCGCTTTCAGGCTTATGAATATCGCAATCGGCGAATACCTCTGGTCGTAGAGTTTCAGGATAAAGAGGGAGATCTACCATTAACGGGTTATTTTTCTCTCTTCGCCTACAGGAGTGCGCATGTGGGATGTCATTGATTTATCGCGCTGGCAGTTTGCTCTGACCGCGCTGTATCACTTTTTATTTGTACCCCTTACCCTGGGGCTGATTTTTTTGCTGGCTATCATGGAAACCATTTACGTGGTCACCGGCAAAACAATCTACCGCGATATGACGCGCTTCTGGGGTAAGCTCTTCGGTATCAACTTTGCTCTTGGCGTGGCTACCGGCCTGACGATGGAGTTTCAGTTTGGTACTAACTGGTCATTCTATTCCAACTATGTGGGCGATATTTTTGGCGCACCGCTGGCGATGGAAGCATTAATGGCCTTCTTCCTCGAATCCACCTTTGTCGGGCTGTTCTTCTTCGGCTGGCAACGGCTGAATAAATACCAGCACCTGCTGGTGACGTGGCTGGTGGCGTTCGGTTCAAATCTCTCTGCGTTGTGGATATTGAATGCCAACGGTTGGATGCAATACCCGACCGGTGCGCATTTTGATATCGACACCCTTCGTATGGAAATGACCAGCTTCAGCGAGCTGGTCTTTAACCCGGTCAGCCAGGTGAAATTTGTGCACACCGTAATGGCGGGCTACGTGACCGGGGCCATGTTTATTATGGCGATCAGCGCCTGGTATTTACTGCGCGGACGGGAGCGCGATGTTGCATTACGCTCGTTTGCCATCGGTTCCGTCTTCGGTACTCTGGCGATTATCGGTACGCTGCAACTCGGAGACAGTTCTGCGTATGAAGTCGCGCAAGTACAACCGGTAAAACTGGCGGCAATGGAAGGGGAGTGGCAAACGGAACCTGCACCTGCACCGTTCCATGTAGTTGCCTGGCCGGAACAGGATCAAGAGCGTAACGCCTTTGCCATCAAAATTCCTGCGCTGCTAGGGATCCTCGCCACTCACTCATTAGATAAACCCGTGCCGGGTCTGAAGAATTTGATGGCTGAAACCTACCCACGCTTGCAACGCGGACGTATGGCCTGGCTGTTAATGCAGGAAATATCGCAAGGCAATCGTGAGCCGCATGTGTTGCAGGCATTCCGGGAGCTGGAAGGCGACCTTGGTTACGGCATGTTGCTCTCCCGCTATGCGCCGGATATGAACCATGTCACAGCTGCACAGTACCAGGCGGCGATGCGTGGCGCGATACCTCAGGTTGCGCCGGTATTCTGGAGTTTCCGCATCATGGTGGGCTGTGGTTCTCTGCTGCTACTGGTGATGCTGATTGCGCTTGTCCAGACGCTGCGTGGCAAAATCGACCAGCATCGCTGGGTACTGAAAATGGCGCTCTGGAGTTTGCCGCTGCCGTGGATTGCGATTGAAGCCGGGTGGTTTATGACCGAGTTTGGTCGTCAGCCGTGGGCGATACAGGACATCTTACCGACATACTCCGCGCACTCCGCTTTAACCACAGGACAACTGGCTTTCTCACTGATCATGATCGTAGGGCTTTACACCCTGTTCTTAATCGCCGAAGTCTACCTGATGCAGAAATATGCCCGTCTGGGGCCGAGCGCGATGCAGAGTGAACAACCGACGCAGCAACAGGGGTAAAGGAGAAAATCATGTTTGATTATGAAACATTGCGCTTCATCTGGTGGCTGCTGATTGGCGTGATCCTGGTGGTCTTTATGATCTCCGACGGATTTGACATGGGGATCGGCTGTCTGCTGCCGCTGGTGGCGCGTAATGATGATGAACGCCGGATAGTGATAAACAGCGTTGGCGCGCACTGGGAAGGCAATCAGGTCTGGTTAATCCTCGCAGGTGGGGCATTATTTGCCGCCTGGCCCAGAGTGTATGCAGCGGCGTTTTCCGGCTTTTATGTGGCGATGATTCTGGTGCTGTGCTCGCTGTTCTTCCGCCCGCTGGCCTTTGATTATCGCGGAAAAATCGCCGATGCACGTTGGCGTAAAATGTGGGATGCCGGACTGGTCATCGGCAGTCTGGTGCCGCCGGTAGTCTTCGGTATCGCCTTCGGCAACTTGTTGCTCGGCGTGCCGTTTGCCTTCACACCGCAATTACGCGTGGAGTATCTCGGCACCTTCTGGCAACTGCTGACGCCATTCCCTTTATTGTGCGGATTGCTCAGCCTTGGGATGGTGATTTTGCAAGGTGGCGTCTGGTTACAACTGAAAACTGTTGGTGTGATTCATCTGCGTTCACAGCTGGCGACTAAACGCGCTGCACTGTTAGTGATGCTGTGCTTTTTGCTGGCGGGTTACTGGCTGTGGGTCGGTATTGATGGCTTTGTACTGCTCGCCCAGGATGCTAACGGTCCTTCCAATCCGTTAATGAAACTGGTGGCAGTGCTACCTGGTGCCTGGATGAATAATTTTGTCGAATCGCCCGTTTTGTGGATCTTCCCGCTGCTGGGGTTCTTCTGCCCATTGCTGACGGTGATGGCGATTTATCGTGGTCGCCCGGGTTGGGGATTTTTGATGGCATCATTGATGCAATTTGGCGTGATTTTCACGGCAGGCATCACGCTGTTCCCCTTCGTCATGCCGTCAAGCGTGAGTCCGATCTCCAGCCTGACGTTGTGGGACAGCACTTCCAGCCAATTGACGCTGAGCATTATGTTGGTAATCGTGCTGATATTTTTGCCCATTGTGTTGCTCTACACTCTCTGGAGCTACTACAAAATGTGGGGGCGCATGACAACAGAAACTCTCCGCCGTAACGAAAACGAGTTGTACTAAGGAGCAGGAACAATGTGGTATTTACTTTGGTTCGTCGGCATTTTGTTGATGTGTTCGCTCTCCACCCTTGTGTTGGTATGGCTGGACCCGCGTCTAAAAGGTTAACGAACGTAGACCTGGTGCGGCGTATTCGCGTCGCATCAGACAATAGTGTCGGATATGAAAAACGGAAACATATCGATGAAAGCGATCTTGATCCCATTTATATCTCTTCTGATTCCGTTAACCCCGCAATCTGCATTCGCTCAGAGTGAGCCGGAGCTGAAACTGGAAAGTGTGGTGATTGTCAGTCGTCATGGTGTGCGTGCGCCAACCAAAGCCACGCAACTCATGCAGGATGTCACCCCAGACGCATGGCCAACCTGGCCGGTTAAATTGGGTTGGCTGACACCGCGCGGGGGGGAGCTGATCACTTATCTCGGGCATTACCAACGCCAGCGTCTGGTGGCTGACGGATTGCTGGCGAAAAAGGGCTGCCCGCAGCCTGGTCAGGTCGCGATTATTGCTGATGTCGACGAGCGTACCCGTAAAACAGGCGAAGCCTTCGCCGCCGGGCTGGCACCTGACTGTGCAATAACCGTACATACCCAGGCAGATACGTCCAGTCCCGATCCGTTATTTAATCCTCTAAAAACTGGCATTTGCCAACTGGATAACGCGAACGTGACTGACGCGATCCTCAGCAGGGCAGGAGGGTCAATTGCTGACTTTACCGGGCATCGGCAAACGGCGTTTCGCGAACTGGAACAGGTGCTTAATTTCCCACAATCAAACTTGTGCCTTAACCGTGAGAAACAGGACGAAAGCTGTTCATTAACGCAGGTATTACCATCGGAACTCAAGGTGAGCGCCGACAATGTCTCATTAACCGGTGCGGTAAGCCTGGCGTCAATGCTGACGGAGATATTTCTCCTGCAACAAGCACAGGGAATGCCGGAGCCGGGGTGGGGAAGGATCACCGATTCACACCAGTGGAACACCTTGCTAAGCCTGCATAACGCGCAGTTTTATTTGCTACAACGCACGCCAGAGGTTGCCCGCAGTCGTGCCACCCCGTTGTTGGATTTGATCATGACAGCGTTGATGCCCCATCCACCGCAAAAACAGGTGTATGGTGTGACATTACCCACTTCAGTGCTGTTTATCGCCGGACACGATACTAATCTGGCAAATCTCGGCGGCGCACTGGAGCTCAACTGGACGCTTCCAGGTCAGCCGGATAACACACCGCCAGGTGGTGAACTGGTGTTTGAACGCTGGCGTAGGCTAAGCGATAACAGCCATTGGATTCAGGTTTCGCTGGTCTTCCAGACTTTACAGCAGATGCGTGATAAAACGCCGCTATCATTAAATACGCCGCCCGGAGAGGTGAAACTGACCCTGGCAGGATGTGAAGAGCGAAACGCGCAGGGCATGTGTTCGTTGGCCGGTTTTACGCAAATCGTGAATGAAGCACGCATACCGGCGTGCAGTTTGTAATGCATAAAAAAAGAGCATTCAGTTACCTGAATGCTCTGAAGCTGATGACAAACGAAGAACTGTCTGATGCGTAGGCCGGAAAAGGCGTTCACGCCGCATCCGGCCACCTTACCTTCAGTTTTACTCTTTCTCGGAGTAACTATAACCGTAATAGTTATAGCCATAACTGTAAGCGGTGCTGGCGCGTTTAATCACACCATTGAGGATTGCGCCTTTAATATTAACGCCAGCCTGTTCCAGACGCTGCATTGACAAGCTCACCTCTTTGGCGGTGTTCAAGCCAAAACGCGCAACCAGCAGGCTGGTGCCGACAGAGCGCCCCACGACCGCAGCATCGCTCACCGCCAGCATCGGCGGCGTATCGACAATCACCAGATCGTAATGGTCGTTCGCCCATTCCAGTAATTGACGCATCCGATCGCGCATCAGCAGTTCAGACGGGTTAGGTGGCACCTGACCGCGAGTAATCACATCAAAGCCTCCTTTGCCAAAATGCTGGATCACTTTGTTGAGCTCATCTTTCCCTGCCAGATATTCCGACAAGCCATGTTCATTACTCACGGTAAACAGGTTATGCGAATAACCACGACGTAAGTCGGCATCAATAAATAACACTTTTTGATCGGACTGGGCGATCACCGCCGCCAGAGTTGAACTGACGAACGTTTTACCACTGTCTGGCGTCGCACCGGTGATCATCAGAATGTTATTCTCTGTCTCCATCATAGCGAAGTGCAGACTGGTTCGTAGCGCACGTACGGCTTCCACAGCAGAATCCGCCGGGTTATCCACCGCCAGGAAGGGGATATTTTTAGTACGATGGCGCTGCTGATTAGAAAATAAATTTTTCTTACGCAGACGGGTACGCTTATCCAGCCACTCGGACATCGGGATGGTGGCATAAACGCTAATGCCGTGTTCTTCCAGTTGTTCCGGTGCCTCTATACCACGACGCAACATCGCACGCGCCAGCACGGTACCCACCGAAATAAACAGACCGAGAATAAAACCAAGCACCACATTCAATGCTTTTTTCGGTTTCACTGGCTGCGGCTGAGTGACTGCCGGGTCGATAATCCGCACGTTACCAATCGCACTGGATTTCGAAATACTCAACTCCTGCTGGCGGTTAAGTAATTGCAGATATACCGCACGGCCCGCTTCTACGTCACGGCTTAAACGCAATACTTCCTGTTGAGTGGAAGGCATTGCCGATACCCGCTTATTCAGGCGTTTGCGTTCTTGCTCCAGCGTCTGGCGTTTTTCCAGCAGCGCACGATAAGTTGGGTGATCTTTCTTATACAGCTGGGAGATCTCGGCCTCGCGGAAGGTCAGCTCATTGAGTTGATTATCAACGTTAACAATCTGCTCAAGAACGGCTTTGGCTTCCAGGTTAAGGTCAACCGAATCGCGCTGCTGGCGATAAACGTTGAGTTTTTCTTCCGCCTGGTCCAGCTCGCTGCGCACTTCTGGCAACTGGCGCTGTAAGAATTCAAGGCTTTGTGAATCCTGCGCCGCCTGGCGAGCGATATTCTGTTGCAAATAGTTGTTAGCGATGCTGTTCAGAATACGAGTAATCAACTGGGGATCATCACCGGTCATGGTAAGTTCCAGCATCCCGCTTTCTTTACTGCGTTCGCTAACGGTAAAGGTTTCCTGCAACGCGTTAATCGCTTCCAGTTCGGTACGCTGGCTCAGGACAAACTGCGTTCCTGGTTTGGCCTTAATGTCCGCGATAGTCAGCGCAACGCCGTCTTTTTCCAGACGCTGGCCGACCATACCATTGACGGTGAACCCTTCACCTTCCAGCGTATAGTGGCCGTTTTCCCCAACCGTGAGTGTCAGTTGCTGATCCTGACCATTCAGTTGTGGGATGTGCATCCAGCTGATCGCCAGCTCACCTGGTTTCTCTTTGGTTAATCTCGCCCAGCCGCGACCCACAATCGGAAAATACTTTTGCTCAACTATGTCGCGCAGATTCAGTTCAGCAATGGTTTTACCGAGAATCATGCGCGATTGCAGCAGTTGGATCTCCGGTGCTGACTCGGGCGATGAGTTAGGGATCATATCGCTCAGGCCGCTGAGAATGGCGTTGCCCTGTTTCTGCTCAACCTGGACCAGAGTATCTGCCTGATAAATTGGCGTGCTTAACAGCGAGTAAGCGACAGCGATCAGCGTGAATAACGCAGTCACGCTGATAATAAACTTACGGTGATCCCATAACTCGCCGACCAGACGAAGCAGATCGATCTCATTCTCCTGAGTGCTGCCTGGTGGCGTATTCATATTTTTAGTTGTCATCGTATTTTATAAACTCAAATTACCGGCTAAGGCGCTTCGCCCATTCCTGACTGGCGCGCTCCAACATGCCGTAAACATGTTCAAATGCGTCCTGGCTTTTACGATAGGGATCAGGGATCTCTTTCTGTTCCAGCCATTGCCCAAACAGCATTGTCTTCCCGCGGACCTCGGGAGCGATTGCCGTAACCTGAGCAATATGTTCCGACTCCATTGCCAGAATCAGATCGTAATTTCGTGCCATCTCAGCAGTAAGCTTACGTCCGGCATGTCCTTCAAGAGATACGCCATGATTAGCGGCAACATCTGCCGCTGTTGCATCTGCAGGGTGCTTTACCAGACCATGAACACCTGCCGATTTGACTTTTACGCCTGGCAGACGTTTACGCAGCAAGCGCTCGCCAATGGGCGAACGGCAAATGTTGCCGGTACAAACCACCAGGATTGAGTTAAATTTTAGTTGGGCCATGTTTGAATCCACCGTGAAGTCTCTGTCAGGTCATGCACCCCGGAAATCGTCGGTACCAGCAGAGAAATCACACGGTTCCAACGAGCCAGCGGCGCGGTAGTGACATAAACAATGTCGTAAGGTTCAAGCTGGAATTCCGTTC
The DNA here is from genome assembly GCF_002965245.1 of Escherichia sp. MOD1-EC6021. Lineage (NCBI taxonomy): Bacteria > Pseudomonadati > Pseudomonadota > Gammaproteobacteria > Enterobacterales > Enterobacteriaceae > Escherichia > Escherichia sp. MOD1-EC6021. The sequence continues at coordinate 230,438 of NZ_PTRU01000003.1, forward strand.
CGAGTATCATTGCCGATGCGTCCTTCGCATTCAGCTGATAAATATTGGCGATTTTGCCATTCTGCTTGTTTTGCGTTGCACGAATAACAAAAATCCCCGTCGCATCAGCGACATCCTGATTCATACCCTCAGCGTTACCCAGTGCTTCCGCCAGGGTCATACCGCTGCGGTCCATTTTCAACGTGCTCTGTTTACCCACTTCACCCATCACGAAGACTTTCAGATCATCGTTGCGCGGAATAAATAAAATATCGCCCGGGTGCAGCAGTTTGTTCTGGCGCAAGTCGCCACGCTGCATCAGCGCATAGAGGTTCACTTTGGTCTTTACGCCATTCTGGGTGAGCACCACGTTGCGCCAGTCTGCATCTGCGGTCAGACCGCCCGCGGCGTTAATCGCATCCATGATGGTCAGAGGAATATTGGTAATCGGCTGCTGACCCGATTTGCTGACTTCGCCGGTGACGTACGCTTTTTGCGATCGGAACGCCGCGACGCTGACATCGACTTGCGGGCTTTCAATGACTGAGTCCAGACGCGCTGTAATCTCGTTGCGTACTTGGGTAAGCGTTTTCCCGGCCACTTTCAGGCGACCAATATAAGGGTAGAAAATTGCACCATCAGCGTTAACCCAGTTGCCAGTATCACTGGCGCTACGATATTGCCCTGCGGGTGTGGTTAGTTCCGGGTGATCCCAGACCGTCACCATCAACACATCACCAATGCCGATACGATATTCATAGTTCGCGATTTGCTGCTCCAGCTCCGGGTTAGCCTGCGACATAATCGGTTTGGCGCGCAGCTGATCAATCAATCCTGGCGTGACGGGATAGATATTGACCATTTTGTCCAGGTCATACTGATTGTCAGGTAGTTCAATGACATCCTTGTTACTGGTCGATAAATTCTGACCAGGAACAAGGGTACATGCTGTCAAAGACAGAACAGCCAATGTCAGTACCGAAAACTTAAAAATGTTCTTTTTCATTGGTTTATATTTATCAGTCATTGTAATGTTATGAATTACGTCAGGTTATTGTCCAACCGGTACTTCTCGCTCTGCCGTCATTGGATAGAGCTGGTATTTACGTGACAGCATTTGTCCACCATCACGCGTCAATGGTGTCCACGAAACCACCGCGCGGTTGCGGTTAGGTCCAATGGTCATCAAGTCAAACGGAATCGAGATATAAAAACCTTTACTAAAGCCGCCTTCGCCGTAGTCATCTTTAGATACGTTACTGATTGCCGCCCATACCCCTACCGCCACGCCGCTGTCAAAGCGTTTGGCGACGTCGATCGTTGCGCCTTTATCTTTTGCCAAATATTGCCCAACGCTGAGTTTCATCAGTACGCCGTTGAGCGTCGGCGGGTTCCAGTAAGCCGTCACGAAACCTGTTGGCGTGGAATAATCGGTGAAGCGCATCATGTTGTCCCAGTCACGCTGCTTCACGTAGTTAACGTCCACCCCCAGCGCCCAGCTGGCATCGAGCGGGCGATAAAGCAGCTCGGAACCAACACCGGCATACATCGTTTCCAGATAACCGCCGTACACCTGGCCATAGAAACCGTTGCCTAAGTCGGCAAAATAGTTCGCCTGCAAGTTGTTGAGATAAACGTCATTGCGAACGTAGTCACGGATATGCGTGCGCACGCGGGGGAGGGTAGAGTCCGCGGGTAACAGCGAAGACTTAAACTTGTCGTAGTTGTTGTAAATATTGGTGAAAATACCGCCATCAAGCAGCAGGTGATCGGTAAACCAGTAGCGGGCGCTGGACATCAGCCCCAACTGGAACATATAGAAATCTTCCGGGCCGCCCAGCGACTGTGAAAGTGTTGGGTTGAAAGAGTAGCTAAAGCGATCTTCACGAATACGGTAGCCCCGACCAAAGGCAGAAAGATCTTCAGCTTCAACACGTTGTTGTTGCAGTGGCTCTGCTTTACCAGGCGCGGTACCGGCGAGCTGTTTGCGCAGGCTGGCTACGTCGGTTTCGGTCGTCACCATCGCCATATGCTCGCGCTTTTGCGTCACGCTAATCTTCTCAACGCCTTGCGGCAGGTTATTCACCAGAATCCGGTTGGCACGATCGACCGCTTCGCGAGAATCACGGTATTTGTATTGTTGACCAGACATATACAGCGTCTTATCGCGCAGCTGAATTTCCGGTGCTTCAAAACCTGCGTTGTACTTCAGCGCGGTAAGTTGGTTCGCTACTGTGGTGTACTGCAATCCTTCAGATTCCGGCGCAGGTTGATATGCCGGTTTTGGCGTATCGCGCAGGGCAGGGCGCAGATCGTTGAAATTGGTCCGTAATGTGAAGCCAAACATCAACGTGTTACCGCGCTCGTAGCTAAGGTTAAGATCTGCCCAGCTGGCAGCACGATACACAGCACCGAAATTGAAATGACTTGCCTGCGGCAATTTGCCCGCAAAATCATTCTGGTAATTGTTGCCGTCGTATTCGAGTTTCAGACGCAGAGGATTCCACGGCGTTTGATACTCAATGCCGCCAAAGATGGACGCCGGACCACGAAAGATATCGCTAAAGCTGATATCTCCCGCATCGTGAGACTCTGCGCGATGACAATATTTATCGCTCACCCGGCAAAACGGGTTGGTTATATTGCCCGCATTACCGGCGTAGCCCCACGCCATCCCGAGGGTGAAATCAAATGGCCCCGCTTGCTTGCTGGCCACAAGATACTCACCGTCAAACAGACCCGTACCAGCAATATCACGTTTACCAAACGCCACTTGCGGTAGCCAGTAACCTTCTTCCCACAGGCGAAGTTTAAAATCGAAAGATTTGTCTTTGTATGACTGATCGCCGCTGAAATCTTCCCACTGGCTATATTTGCGTGTGCGCACATCCGTATAACGAATGGTGCCTTCCAGCCATGGGAACAGCGCCACGGACGTGGAGTAGAAACGGTATTGATCGTTATCCCGGTAGTTGACGCTGAATTCACCTTCCGGTGCGATGCGCGCATTTGGCATCTGCAACAATCCTGTGCCGCCAAAGTCTGATTGCGACGACCCCAGCGGATCCGGGTAGGTTAATACTTCAGCATGACAGGCACTGGAGACGGCAATGGCCAGGCAGCTTAAAAGATAAGAGTTCTTCTTCATCAGTCAGGAACACGTTGCGTTAAAACAGACACAATCTGGTCATTTAAATCAGCATATTTTTCGGGCAGTACATGCGCAGAAAAGCCCAACCAAAGCTGGCTGCCAGGCGGTGGTTCCACATGTCTTTTATTCCACAGGGCAACAGGGGCGACGACAGTCTCACCCTCAGGCGTAATCACCATAACGTTATTCTTGTCCGCGCCTGCAAGACGGGGGGTATCTTGCAGATAATCGGTAACGCTACGGCCTGCCTGCCAGGGCAATTGCCCAGCCCCAGAAACCGCACCCAGCAGAGTAATAGTCACTGGGCGCTGTACGGTATAGAGCGTATAGTCCCCGACGAGCGGGGGATTGCTGTTCTCATCCACTCGTACAAAATCAGGGTCCAGTTTGACCGGTAAGCGACCAGTGATATTGAGATTGAGTAACTGCTGGCGCACGGATTTAATCGTTGCCACCACATCGTCGTCAGCTTCTGCTTCCCAGGAAGCAAGCTGTGCCAAGACATGTTGGTAGTCTTTAAGCGCTTTAGCTTTCGCCGCAGAGTCGGTCAGCAAGGCACCAGGCCACCAGAGGCGATCGCGCAGTTGCGGTTGTGTCACCAACTGGACAACATTTTCCACGGGGCCAACGGAAAGTGTCTGTTGTTCGCCAGGCAGATAAATAGTCACCGTTCCTTGCGCAAAGGCATGGGGTGTCATTACGTAAAGTACGCTGGCAATGAAATACGACTGTAATTTATTCATGGTGCGGGTTTAAGAAACGTCATTTCTACGGGAATAACCCCTGCGCCTAACATTTGCCGACTTTGACGAACCTGGCCAGTAGCCGAATCGACCCAGAATGTGTTTTGCCACTGTTTTTCTGGCAGCGTGGAAGTTACCTCTTCCTGCCAGACATTACACAGCACATCGCGACCCGCAATATTCAGCGTCTCTAATCCAGCAAAGGAAAAAGTGGAACTCAGGGTCGCAGAGCGAAAATGATTGTCTTCACTCCAGAGAATATCGCGCGTCCAGCGGCTGCCGTCTTTTATTGCCAGCGCGTTACGCAGAGGGTCCTGCCCGGAATTTGTCACTTCCAGCAGATTATTATTAAGTTTGACGGTTTTTAAAAGACGTCCATTGTGGGTAACCAGCATGGCGTTATCCTGGGATAACCATTTGCTTTGTTCTTGTTCTATATATCCCAGTACCACAAAGATTCGTTGCCCTTCATTAAGGCGTAAATACATCGTGGAATAAGGCAACGCCTGGATCTGCTGATCCGCTACGGTGATATCCTGATTATCGAAAAGGCTGGCGCGAAATGTATCGACCATACTTTGCTGGCTGTGTGTACATCCCGCAAGAAATAGTGCGAAAATCGATAAAATAAGAGGGCGCACCTTTAATCCTTGAAAGGTTAATTAAAAAAATGCAAATCTCTAAAGCCCGGTACGAATATCGCAACCGGGTATCATTTAACTTTAATTTTGACGCGCTAAAGCAGTATTAGTGCGTAGTGGACGTGGTGGTTGAGGTGTTATGAGAACCGCCATCGCCACTGTCATTTGCTGCAACTACTGCCAAAGTCGCCACACCAACAGCTGTTGCCACACCGACAACCGTCGCCGTGCCGACAGCGCCAGCAGCTACGCCACCGGTGGTAGCTGCAGTCGTAGTGGCACCAGTAGTGGTCGTTGTGGTGCCAGTAGTACCCGTCGTTGCCTCGGTCCCGTTTGCTGCTTCTGGTGCAGCAAACGCAGCTGGCGTCGTCAACATGAAGGCCATAAGGATTGCAGAAAGCTTGTGTTTCATAACTTTTCCTTTATTCATCGCATGGACAATACGTACGCTTGAGATCAGGATTGTCTACTTTGAGTATAACATCCTTGTGAAATCTCCCTTTCCGCATACCGTCGGTACTATATACCGCGAGTGGGAAAGGCGCGCAGAGAGAAATATAAGATTGTTAACGATTTCCCTCTGGAAATACGACTTGTGAGCATAAGATAAATCTTAGAAAAATACAAATTAAAGATAAGAAAATTGTTAAGAAAGCTATTAACTATTGTTGGTGATATAGTTTCAAACGGTACTATGATTGACTGTTAAGTGGCATTTATAACTATTAGGTGCAGAGATATTCGCTTAAATGGATTTGTTGCCCGGTGAAAAAGTAACTTGTGTTATAATTTATGGTGTTGACTATTGGGCTATTCCAATAAAACCAGTCAGCTTTAAACAAGCAGCGTCATATTAAGAGAGATAAACATTTGCCGCTGTTGGTCCTCGCAGGCCATTTACGCGGCAAAATTCCACGCGTAATCCTGGTATAAGCACTTCTGCGTCGCGGGGAGTGAATGCGGAAATATGGACCTGGACTTCTTTACGACCGTCGGAGGGGATAATGAATCCTTTGCCGCTTTTGCGATCAAAGGTTTTGACAATTCCTGTCATTTTACGGGACAAACAAATTCCTTACTGAAAATACTGCGCTGCACTATACGGGGTTAATAAAATAAAGCCAGCGATATTTAAGACCGCCGGACGGCTAAAATAAAAATTGCTTAATCTCAATTATCATGCGTTAATAGCTGCGTCGGTTTGAAAGACAGACAGCATACAAAGTAGTTTACTAAAGCAGTTCTCATTATCAGGCATTATCCCCTTCTTTTGAGTCTCTCTCCTGAACACTAAGTAGTTTCTGTATTAAAGCCCTGTTTGCCGAAAGGCCCAAAATGAAGGAAGTAAAATATGTCTAATAAAATGACTGGTTTAGTAAAATGGTTTAACGCAGATAAAGGTTTTGGCTTTATCACTCCTGATGATGGCAGCAAAGACGTTTTCGTCCATTTCACCGCCATCCAGAGCAATGAATTCCGCACGCTGAACGAAAATCAGAAAGTTGAATTTTCTATTGAGCAGGGGCAACGTGGTCCCGCGGCAGCGAACGTTGTTACGCTCTAAGGTTGCCGTTATTACTCAACATCTCCATTTCCGCTGTCCATGTTGTCATGGTTCACAGTACCGCACATCGGCATTCGATGTGACGGAGCGAAATCCTTTAGGGGCAAAGTGTATTTTTTGTAAATCGACGATGATCACCTTTGATAACGTCGCGCTGCAAATACGCACTGACCATGCGCCGCTGGATTTCACAAAATAAGATCAGGCTCCCTCGTGGAGCCTTTTTTATATCTGCCTTATTTTTCTTTAACGCTGTATGTATAGTAAGCGATAACCTGTTGATTATTGAATCTTTCGGGGAGATGGCTTATAACATTTCTTACCTGACCAGGGTACCGGGAACCAACACCTTACTGGCGTGTTGCTGTCTTTTAAGACCAGAAGAGGTTAACAGTGAATATTGAAGAGTTAAAAAAACAAGCCGAAACGGAAATCGCTGACTTTATCGCGCAAAAAATCGCCGAGCTGAACAAGAATACAGGGAAAGAAGTCTCTGAAATTCGCTTCACCGCACGAGAAAAAATGACCGGGCTTGAAAGCTATGATGTCAAAATCAAAATAATGTGATTTTGTGAACATCACCCCGTGCGAGGTGATGTTCCGCTTGTTGCTAATTTAGTGACCAATGATTGGCGCTTGCGGAATTAAGCGTCGGTACAATTCCTCCGGCACCGGGCTTTGCCATACTCCCGCATACATTGCGTAACCAATCACCGCAAACATAATCCCCAGAACCAGTAGCGTCATTAACCAGCCAGACAACGCAAAGGCTTTTTTATTTGCCGCAGGTTTTTGCAGTGAAAAGGTCAATGTTGAGGCTACCGGACATGACTCTACGCAAGTCATACAACCGGTACATTCCACGGTTCGTACCTGAATTAATTTATCGACCGGGATCCGCGATGGGCAATTTTTTGCGCATTTGCCACAGTCGATACAACTTTCGGCATTGCGACGAATCTTAAACGGCGACAATAGCGAAACCACGCCCATCAGCGCGCCATATGGGCAAAGATAACGACACCAGGCATGGCGAATAAACAGACTGACAATCAGCAAAACGGTCACGCTGATTAATGTCGCGGTCCCCATATGACGAAAGAAATCGAGCATTTTAACGTCCATCACCACGCTGTAGGGCGACAACATAAAATAGTGAATAGCCTGAGCGGGCATCAATAACGCGATATAGAGAAAAAAACTCAACAGCAAATACTTCACGCCGCGCAGAGGAATATCCAGACAGCGGGGAAGGACAAATTGCCGACCAAACAGTTTGTTACCGAGATCGCCGATGAATTCAGAAAGCGTACCAATCGGGCATAACCATGAACAAAAGGCCTTTTTTAGTAATAGACTGATGACGATAAAAGCGACCAATAACAGCATCGCGGCGGCGTGGACGGACGGTAACTGGCCTGTTGCAAGGCTATATTTCAGATTCATCAGACCGGCAATCGGTAGCCAGCCTTCGATGCCTCCTGGCCTGGCGACAAATGTCGTACTACCTGCCGTTTCGTAATAGCGCACCCAATACCAGAACGTGATGGCAATATAAATATTAATTGCCAACAGTAATAATTGCGTCGCTTTACGCCAGGTCGTGGCATTGCGCCAGTCATTCCACGGTAATTTGCCGCCCGTCGTACCTGGCCGCCGCTGCCAGCGGGTTCTTCTTTTCTCTGCCATGATTTTGCCAGTCCGTTAAGTTGCATACCAAATGCCACTATTCTAGTTGTTCTTAACTGGCTGATATTGATTCAAATCGCGTTCAGGTCTTTCTTATTCAACCATGCTTCCAGAGCGGCAACACTGCGTGTAATTTCTTCGTGTGGAAGGGGGGCAGATAATGGCTGCTGCTCCAGTTGTGCGCATAGCTGGCTGGCGCTACGCATTCCCAGACTCGAACAACTGCTTTTTAGCTGATGCGCAGCACGCTTTATTTTCTCGCTATCCTGACTGGCGCGGGCAATGTCGATGTCATCGAGAAGCGGCAGGGCATGTTGTTTAAATAATGTCAGCCATTCGTGGATCTTCTCCGTCCCCATCAACTGAGCATCTTCATTGAGTTGCGATACATCCAGCGGTTGATCGTTATTGACTTGCAGTTGAAGATAGTGCGCCAGTAACTGACCGAGTACTTCACGCGGCACCGGTTTAGGGATAATCCCGTGAAATAGCGAACTGGTACGCTGGCGCAACGTTTCGTCGATGACATGGGCGCTAAAGCCAATCAAAACCAGCGACGGATATTGCTGTACCAGTTGTCGGGCAAGGGTAATACCGTCGATATCCGGCAGATCAAAATCCACCAGTGCCCCAGCAAACGGTTCGCTATTTTGCAACGTCTCTATCGCGTGCGCGGCATTGCCAACAGCAACGACCTGCGCACCACTGTTGTTCAGCATCTCAACGGTAATTCGCTGGGTTAGCGGGTTATCTTCAATTAACAGCAAACGTAAACCGTCCAGATGCACCGCCTGATTGACTGTTTTTGGCACGGGTGCCGTGGCAATACGTAACGGCAAGCGTAAACAAAAACAGCTTCCAACCTCCGGCGTGCTGGTGGCGCTGAGTTCGCCGCCCATCGCCTGGGCCAGACGGCTACTGATAGTCAGCCCCAGCCCGGTGCCGCCGCGTTTGCCGCTAACCTGAACAAATGGCTGGAAGATTTCAGCCAGTTTCGAGGGATCAATACCGCAGCCGCTGTCTTCCACTTCGACCAGCCATTGTTCGCCATCAGTGCGACTACGCAGGATAATGTGCCCTTCGTCGGTGAAACGCAGGGCGTTGCTCAACAGGTTGGTTATAACCTGACGAATACGCCGCGGATCGCCCATTAACGCAGTCGGTACATCGTCGGCAATTTCAGTTACCAGGCGAAGCGGACGACCTTTCACCCGTCCGCTCATTAATTGCAGGGTACTTTCCAGCAGCGGGCGCGGTTCAAAGGGCTCATCGCTGACCGAAACATTCTTGCCGCCTGCTTCGATAGCCGAATAATCGAGAATATCGTTGAGGATGGTCAGCAACGATTCACCAGAGTCAGTAATTGCCCGCAAATCATCACGCTGGGCATTAAGTGCGGGGTTATCTGCCAGCAGTTGCGCGGTGCCGAGAATACCGTACAGCGGTGTGCGGATCTCATGGCTCATCGCCGCCAGAAACGCCGATTTTGCCTGGCTGGCTTTTTCTGCTTCCGCCCGTGCCTGTCGGTGTTCTATCACCAGCTCCTGCAATTCAGCTGTACGCGCTTTGACCTGCGCCGCCAGCTGTTCGCGGTGGCGATTCAGTGCATGAACACTGCTGCGAAACGCATCCATCAGCCGCCCGATGGTGTCCAGCTCCCGCACGCCAGCGGTTTCCGGGAAAGGGGAGTTGATATCACCGTCCAGCAGTCGTTGCAGCGCCTGCGTTTGTTCGGCAAGGGGACGCGTGACTGAGCGATAAACCACGCGCCAGAGGATCAGAATCAGTGCGCAAAGAGAAACTATCCCCAGCAATAACAGGCTGTATTGCCCGCGTGCACTGGCTTTTTCCAGATGCGCCAGGCCATGCTGATTACGCAGCTCAATGGTGTCGACCAGTTGACTGACTTCGCTACTAAACTGCGCGAACTGGGCGATGTTATTTTGGGCGAGAGTTTGCAGGTGATTGCTGATTTCACTGTCCTGCTGATACAGCGCCAGCAAATCGCTATATTGGCTAACGGTAGTTAACGTTGTCGCGACCTGTGCACGAACACCGGGATCTTCAATGCGTATTTGCCGACGTTGCAGAATTTTAACCGCATTATTGAGTTGCTTTTCCAGCGTTGGCGCATTTTTCTGGATCTGTTCCAGCCCCAGATTCATCACCATTTGCTGCACCCGCAGGGCGCTAAGGCGCAGTTCATTCATCTGGTTAACGTACTCAAGATCGATATCAATCAGCCGATCAAGTGCGTTTTCTGCGGCCTGACGCTGATGTTGTTCGATCAAATCGTAAATCCCGGCCTGGGTCGCTCCGGCAGAGGTTGCCGCATTATTCGCCTGACCTTGTGCCAGGCGTGCGATCTCATCGGCAGCAGCGACTATCTGCTGGCTGAGTTGCTGTTGTTGCTGGCGCAGTTGCAAACGCTGCCCCACCAGTTCCCCTTGTTGACGTAACGAACGGGAGATCTCCTGCTCCTGTTGTTCAATAGCGGTAGTGTCAAACCCTTGTTCCCGTAACGCTTGCAGCAATGCGTTAATCTTCAGGCTTTGTGCGGTGAGCATTCGCCCCTGCGCCTGCCACATCTTTTCGTTATCGGCACTGGTCAGGTTCTGGGCGGCGAAAAGTTCCCAGGCGCTGGCTTCGCTCAACTGGCGCGCCATATTCATGGTAGGAATCAATGCCTGAGTATTGTCTTTTTCCACCTGGCTGATAAAGCGCAGGTTGTACCATCCCACCAGGGTACTGGTCAGGGTTAACAGCGCCATCAGGGCAAAGCCCATCCAGAGTCTTCGGGTCAGGGTTAAATTCACGGTCAGTGTACTTAAGGTGAAAAAGGTTGAGTCGCAAAGCGGAATGCATCTAGCATAAAGCCTTATTATTGATGAGGCTATCATGCGCGTACTGCTATTGTTACTTCTTTCCCTTTTCATGTGGCCTGGTTTTTCGGCTGATAACTTGTTGCGCTGGCATGATGCGCAGCATTTCACGGTGCAAGCCTCTATGCCGCTTAAAGCCAAACGCGCATGGAAACTGTGCGCGCTTTATCCCAGCCTGAAAGATTCATACTGGTTATCGTTGAACTATGGTATGCAGGAGGCTGCTCGCCGCTACGGTGTGGATTTAAAAGTGCTGGAGGCAGGCGGCTACAGCCAGTTGGCTACCCAGCAAGCACAAATCGACCAGTGCAAACAGTGGGGTGCAGAGGCCATCTTGCTCGGAAGTAGCACGACGTCATTTCCCGACCTGCAAAAGCAGGTAGCAAGTCTTCCGGTGATCGAACTGGTAAATGCTATTGATGCTCCCCAGGTGAAAAGCCGCGTTGGTGTGCCGTGGTTTCAGATGGGCTATCAACCAGGGCGATATCTGGTGCAATGGAGTCACGGAAAACCACTGAACGTGCTGTTGATGCCCGGCCCCGATAACGCCGGGGGCAGTAAGGAGATGGTAGAGGGTTTCCGCGCCGCCATTGCCGGAAGCCCGGTGCGTATTGTCGATATTGCGCTCGGCGACAACGATATTGAAATCCAGCGTAACCTGTTGCAGGAGATGTTGGAGCGCCATCCAGAAATCGACGTTGTGGCCGGAACGGCGATTGCGGCAGAGGCGGCAATGGGTGAAGGGCGTAACCTGAAAACGCCGCTGACCGTGGTGTCATTTTATCTTTCACATCAGGTGTATCGCGGACTAAAGCGGGGAAGAGTGATCATGGCTGCCAGCGATCAAATGGTCTGGCAGGGGGAACTGGCGGTTGAGCAAGCGATCAGGCAATTACAGGGACTATCGGTGTCTGATAATGTCAGCCCACCGATTTTAGTCCTGACGCCGAAAAATGCCGACCGCGAACATATCCGCCGCTCGCTGTCACCAGGGGGATTTCGTCCGGTCTATTTTTATCAGCACACATCAGCGGCTAAGAAATAACCTTCGCCATGTTGTGTTACCAGTAAATCCGCGCTGAGTTTATGACGTAAACGACGAATTAACACATCGACGGTGCGCAGGTCGGGGTTTTCCACCCGGCGCGCAGAAAGCATACGCAGCAGACGTTCACGGCTGAGAATTTCGCCCGGATTGGTCACAAATGCCACCAACATTTCATACTCTGCGCGGGTTAGTTTAATCGGTTCGCCATCAAGCTCCAGCGTATGGCGCGACACATTCAGGCAATAACCGGCAAAGCGATAGCAGTTGTCCTGAGTGAGCGGTTGAGCTTGTCGCGCGAGGTCGATTCGCCAGAGCAGATTTTTCACCCGTACCACCAGTTCGCGCAGTTCCAGCGGTTTGGTGACGTAATCGTCTGCGCCCATTTCCAGCCCAACAATACGGTCAATCCGATCGCTGCGTCCGGTAACCAGAATAATACCCACCGTCGAACGTTCCCGCAGGGCGCGGGTTAACATCAGGCCATTTTCATCGGGCAAATTGATATCCAGCAGAATTAAATCCACTGGCTGGTTTTGCATAATTTCACGCAGCCCGGCACCGCTCGCCGTAACGGAAACCGTATACCCCTCCTGAGTGAAGTAGGTTTGTAATCGCGCCTGGGTAACCGGCTCATCTTCAACAATAACAATGTGATGTGGCATCAGAGAGTTTTACTCATTCTGTTCATATCTGTTCATATTCTGCCGTAAGCCGTTCATCCTGACCAGTGCCGCTGTTCATATTTGCTCATTAAGATCGCTTCACTAAACCATAATTTTACAGGGGCTATTATGCGGAAACTCTGGAACGCGTTACGCCGACCCAGTGCTCGTTGGTCGGTACTGGCGCTGGTCGCTATTGGGATTGTGATTGGCATTGCGCTGATTGTGTTACCTCACGTGGGGATCAAAGTCACCAGCACAACCGAATTTTGTGTCAGTTGCCACAGTATGCAACCGGTGTATGAAGAATATAAACAGTCGGTGCATTTCCAGAACGCCTCCGGCGTGCGAGCTGAATGCCATGACTGCCATATCCCGCCGGATATTCCAGGCATGGTGAAGCGTAAACTGGAAGCGAGCAACGACATCTACCAGACCTTTATTGCCCACTCCATTGATACACCTGAGAAATTCGAAGCCAAACGCGCGGAACTTGCCGAGCGTGAATGGGCGCGAATGAAAGAAAACAACTCGGCAACCTGCCGCTCCTGCCATAACTACGACGCGATGGATCATGCGAAGCAGCATCCTGAAGCGGCGCGTCAGATGAAGGTGGCAGCGAAAGATAATCAATCCTGCATCGACTGTCATAAAGGTATTGCCCACCAGTTGCCGGATATGAGTAGTGGCTTCCGTAAGCAGTTCGATGAGCTGCGCGCCAGTGCAAATGATAGTGGTGATACGCTGTACTCCATTGATATTAAGCCAATTTATGCGGCGAAAGGCGATAAAGAAGCGTCTGGTTCTCTGCTGCCTGCTTCGGAAGTGAAAGTCCTTAAACGTGACGGCGACTGGCTGCAAATTGAAATCACTGGCTGGACGGAAAGCGCAGGACGTCAGCGTGTACTCACCCAGTTCCCTGGCAAACGCATCTTTGTTGCTTCGATTCGTGGCGATGTTCAGCAGCAGGTGAAAACGTTGGAGAAAACCACCGTTGCCGACACCAATACCGAGTGGAGCAAATTGCAGGCCACCGCGTGGATGAAGAAAGGCGACATGGTGAACGATATCAAACCGATCTGGGCTTATGCGGATTCGCTGTACAACGGCACTTGTAATCAATGCCACGGCGCACCGGAAATCGCCCACTTTGACGCTAATGGTTGGATTGGCACGCTCAACGGCATGATTGGCTTTACCAGCCTCGATAAACGTGAAGAACGCACCTTGCTGAAATATCTGCAAATGAATGCGTCTGATACCGCAGGTAAGGCTCACGGCGATAAGAAGGAAGAAAAATAATGAACAATAACGATCTCTTTCAGGCATCACGTCGACGTTTTCTGGCACAACTCGGCGGCTTAACTGTCGCCGGGATGCTGGGGCCGTCACTGTTAACGCCGCGCCGTGCGACTGCGGCGCAAGCGGCGACTGAGGCTGTCACCTCGAAAGAGGGCATTCTGACCGGGTCGCACTGGGGGGCTATCCGCGCGACGGTGAAGGAGGGTCGCTTTGTGGCGGCAAAACCGTTCGAACTGGATAAATATCCGTCGAAAATGATCGCCGGATTGCCGGACCACGTACACAACGCGGCGCGTATTCGTTATCCGATGGTACGCGTGGACTGGCTACGTAAGCGCCATCTCAGCGACACCTCCCAGCGCGGTGATAACCGTTTTGTGCGCGTGAGCTGGGATGAAGCCCTCGACATGTTCTATGAAGAGCTGGAACGTGTGCAGAAAACGCACGGGCCGAGTGCCTTACTGACCGCCAGTGGTTGGCAGTCGACGGGGATGTTCCATAACGCGTCGGGGATGTTGGCGAAAGCGATTGCCTTACATGGTAATAGCGTTGGTACGGGTGGGGATTACTCGACCGGTGCTGCGCAGGTGATCCTGCCGCGTGTAGTTGGCTCAATGGAAGTGTATGAACAGCAAACCTCCTGGCCGCTGGTATTGCAGAACAGCAAAACCATTGTGCTGTGGGGCTCCGATTTGCTGAAAAACCAGCAAGCGAACTGGTGGTGCCCGGATCACGATGTTTATGAATATTACGCGCAGTTGAAAGCGAAAGTCGCCGCCGGTGAAATTCAGGTCATCAGCATCGATCCGGTTGTTACATCCACTCATGAGTATCTGGGACGCGAGCATGTGAAGCACATTGCGGTTAACCCGCAAACTGACGTGCCGCTGCAACTGGCGCTGGCGCATACGTTGTACAGCGAAAACCTGTACGACAAAAACTTCCTCGCTAACTACTGTGTGGGTTTTGAGCAGTTCCTGCCCTATCTGCTGGGCGAGAAAGACGGTCAGCCGAAAGATGCCGCATGGGCTGAAAAACTGACCGGCATTGATGCCGAAACCATTCGTGGACTGGCGCGGCAGATGGCGGCGAACAGAACGCAGATTATTGCTGGTTGGTGCGTACAGCGTATGCAGCACGGTGAACAGTGGGCGTGGATGATTGTGGTTCTGGCGGCGATGCTGGGGCAAATTGGCCTGCCAGGTGGTGGCTTTGGTTTTGGCTGGCACTATAACGGCGCAGGCACGCCGGGGCGTAAAGGCGTTATTTTGAGTGGTTTCTCCGGCTCTACGTCGATTCCACCTGTTCACGACAACAGCGACTACCAAGGCTATAGCAGCACTATTCCGATTGCCCGTTTTGTCGATGCGATCCTCGAACCGGGAAAAGTGATCAACTGGAATGGTAAATCGGTAAAACTGCCGCCGCTGAAAATGTGTATTTTTGCCGGAACTAACCCGTTCCATCGCCATCAGCAGATCAACCGCATTATTGAAGGCTGGCGCAAGCTGGAAACGGTTATCGCCATAGATAACCAGTGGACCTCAACCTGCCGCTTTGCCGATATCGTGCTGCCTGCGACCACGCAGTTTGAGCGTAACGATCTCGACCAGTATGGCAACCACTCCAACCGTGGCATTATCGCCATGAAACAGGTCGTGCCGCCGCAGTTCGAGGCGCGCAACGACTTTGATATTTTCCGCGAGCTGTGCCGCCGCTTTAATCGCGAAGAAGCCTTTACCGAAGGGCTGGACGAAATGGGCTGGCTGAAACGCATCTGGCAGGAAGGTGTACAACAGGGCAAAGGACGCGGCGTTCATCTGCCAGCGTTTGATGACTTCTGGAATAACAAAGAGTACGTCGAGTTTGACCATCCGCAGATGTTTGTTCGCCACCAGGCATTCCGCGAAGATCCGGATCTCGAACCGCTGGGCACGCCGAGTGGCCTGATTGAGATCTACTCGAAAACCATCGCTGATATGAACTACGACGATTGTCAGGGGCATCCGATGTGGTTTGAGAAAATCGAACGCTCCCACGGCGGGCCCGGCTCGCAGAAGTATCCGTTGCATCTGCAATCTGTGCATCCGGATTTCCGACTTCACTCGCAGTTATGTGAATCAGAAACGTTGCGTCAGCAATATACGGTAGCGGGCAAAGAGCCAGTATTTATTAGCCCGCAGGATGCCAGTGCGCGCGGTATTCGTAACGGTGATGTGGTGCGCGTCTTTAACGCTCGTGGTCAGGTGTTGGCTGGAGCAGTGGTTTCTGACCGCTATGCACCCGGCGTGGCACGAATTCACGAAGGGGCATGGTACGATCCAGATAAAGGCGGTGAGCCTGGTGCGCTGTGCAAATACGGTAACCCCAACGTGTTGACCATTGACATCGGTACTTCGCAGCTGGCGCAGGCGACCAGTGCACATACCACGCTGGTGGAAATTGAGAAGTACAACGGAACAGTGGAACAAGTGACGGCGTTTAATGGCCCCGTTGAGATGGTGGCGCAGTGCGAATATGTTCCCGCGTCGCAGGTGAAATCATGACCATGCTGACAGCACAACAGATTGCCTGTGTCTACGCCTGGCTGGCGCAGTTGTTCTCCCGTGAGCTGGACGATGAACAACTAACGCAAATCGCCAGTGCGCAGATGGCTGAATGGTTTTCGTTGCTAAAAAGCGAACCGCCGCTCACTGCGGTGGTAAACGAGCTGGAAACTAAAATTGCCGCTCTGAAAGTGCGTGACGACGCCCGTCTGGAACTGGCCGCTGACTTTTGCGGCCTGTTTCTGATGACCGACAAACAAGCGGCGCTGCCGTATGCATCGGCCTACAAACAGGACGAGCAAGAGATTAAACGCTTGTTAGTTGAGGCAGGGATGGAAACCAGCGGCAATTTCAACGAACCGGCAGATCATCTGGCGATCTATCTCGAATTGCTCAGTCATCTGTATTTTTCGCTGGGTGAGGAAACTATCCCTGCGCGAAGAATCGACAGTTTGCGGCAAAAAACACTGATGGCGCTGCGGCAATGGTTACCGGAGTTTGCGGCGCGTTGCCATCAGTATGATAGCTTTGGTTTTTACGCGGCACTAAGCCAGTTATTGCTGGCGTTAGTGGAGTGCGACAACCAAAACAGATAATGCCGTTTGTAGGCCAGATAAGACGCGTTGAGCGTCGCATTAGACATTAAGGCAGATCCGCCGGATGCGGCATGAACCTTATCCGGCCTACGGGGACAGTGCGCTTTGTAGGCCTGATAAGACGCGTTAAGCGTCGCATCAGGCAACAAACTCACGGATGAGCCACAAACCGGGAAAGCCGCTGGCGCAGCAAGCGGTTTTCCTGCTTCAGGTGCGCAATATCATCCATTAACGTCAGCGCCACCGCGATCCCCGGCCAGTCCAGAGCCAGTTCATGACGCAGGCGTACCGCACGTTGCACCACAATGGCGGCATGGTCGTCAAATACCCAGGTTGTTTCCAGGCGCTCTCGCGGTTCAACCACCCCCAAACCGACAATTTCATTCAATTCCTCTTCAGAGATGCCGGTATGTAGGCAAAATTCGGTAATAGTAAAAGTCACCGTAACATTAGCCATCATGCTTTCCCCCAATCTTTACGTGGATCAAAAGACGACTGGGCGTCTGCCAGTTGCTGCCACAGCGCGGCCGTATTTTCATCCGGTTTCGGCGGCATCACGATTTTCAGTACCGCATACAGATCGCCGGTCTGTTTTTTGCTCACCAGGCCTTTGCCTTTAACGCGTAATCGTTGCCCGGCCTGACTGCCCGGCGGGATAGTTAGCAAAATGCTTTCTTTCAGTGTTGGAACGGTGACTTTAGCACCCAGCGCCGCTTCCCACGGGCTAACCGGCACCACAATTTCCAGATCCTGGCCGACAATATCAAACAATGGATGCGGCGCAATATGAATCACCAGCCACAAATCGCCATTTGGGCCGCCATTTTCCCCCGGCGTTCCCTGGCCTTTCAGGCGGATGCGTTGACCATTGCCGACGCCCGCCGGGATCTTCACATTCAGCGTTTTCGGGATTTCCTGTTCGATCATGCCAAAGGCGTTATAAACCGGCAGGTTATAGCTGATGGTACGCTTGTGCTCAGTAAGCGTTTCTTCCAGGAATACCGCCACTTCGATTTCAATATCGTGGCCGCGGGTGGCGGGGCGTTGACGGCTCTGGCGGGCATGCTGACCGAAAATTGACGAGAAGATATCGTCAAAATCTTCGGCGTTAAAACTCTGACCGTCGTCATGATGGAATTGACGGTTAAATTGCGGATCGTTGCGATGTTGCCACATCTGATCATACTCAGCGCGACGTTGTTCATCACTTAACACTTCCCAGGCTTCAGCGACCTCTTTGAAGCGGGCTTCGGCATCCGGTTCTTTGCTGACGTCTGGATGGTATTTGCGGGCCAGTCGACGATAGGCGGTCTTGATTGTCTTGAGATCGTCCGTCGGTTTCACGCCCATGATGGCGTAATAATCCTTTAGTTCCATAGCGTTATCTCGCGTAAATCAACACAAATTGAAGGAACCCCTGTAAGGTAACTCCTATAAGTGTAGGGTAATCCTCAAAATTTCATATGCCAACACAGAATATGTTATTGAAATCATCGTGGAGAGGAGGTGGCGTCAAGATGGATTGCTGAGCATAGTTTAAACAGGTAAAAGGGTGAGCGATTTTTGATAGTTAAATCAGGCACTTTAAGCTTAACTAGGACGTCATTATTTATTAAATTTTATAGGCGCTATATATGGGTAGTAATATACATGGAGTAAGTTGCAGTGCTAATAATTATTTGAAAACAGCCTGGGCCGATATAAAAACCAGGCGCGAAGAAAATCAAAAATGTTCAATCACGCTTTTTGAACAAAAACTAGAGTGTTTTATGCGGTTGTACAATGAAATCATGCGGAAAGAAGAAAGTATTTCATGCCTGGTGTGTGAATCACTAGAAACAGAATTAGAGGAAATGCAAAATGATAATGATTTATCTTCATTTATGAAAACATTACGTACTCATGATACAAACACTTATTCAGGGGATTCAGGAGGCATTACCTATACTATACAATATTTTCAAGAAAGAGAGCTTGTTAATATATCCTTGCCGGGTATGTTTTCACAGGCTATTGCAGGCTTTAAAAGTAGCTGTTGGTATAAATTTATAGCATATGTTGATATCTTAAATGAGTGTAATGATGTTTTTTCTGAGTATTGCTTTGATGATGATGAAATTACGAGTGTCCAGCCAAAACGGATAAATACGCCGGGAATATATGATTCAGTTACTGGTATTGATTTGTCTGGTATATCTTTTATTCAGAGTGAAATTAATCAAGCGCATGGATTAAAATACGCGCCTGTAGATGGCGATGGATATTGTTTGTTAAGAGCCATACTGGTTATAAAACACGTTGATTATTCATGGGCGCTTGGCAGTCAAAAGACGCAAAAAGAAGTATACGACGAATTTATTAAAATTGTTGATAAACAAGTGATTGAGTCTTTTGTTGATGCAGCATTCTTTAATCTCAGGGAAGATATTAAGACATTATTTTGCGTTGATCTGCATTCTGACAACCAAATTCAGGACATGGGTAATTCTTTAGCGTCGAATTTTATTAAGTTTAAAAAAGAATTCATTGGTAGTTGCTTGAATGACGAAAGATGCATATTGCATTTACCCGAGTTTATATTTAATGATAACAAGGGTTCGCTTGTTTTAAATACCGACTCTCCGGAAAAGGTTAAAGCGGTGAAGAATTTTCTTGCTGTGCTTTCAGATAGCATTTGTTCATTGTTTATTGTTACCTGTAATGTGGGATCAATCTCCTTGGGGAGTGAATCCTTTTCAACAGATGAAGATCTTGAGTATGGTTATTTAATAAATACTGGCAATCATTATGACGTTTACCTCCCTACTGAACTTTTTGCTCAGTCATACCAGTTAAACCATAAGGAAATGAAAGCGCAACTGGACTATTTAAATCGTTATGCCATCTAATGATAAAGACATGTGCTAAAATAGTTTTTATTAGTCTCACATTCTCTTTTTACTAGTAAATATTGCCCCTGTATCGATAACGTCGGTGATATTCTGTCTAGC
The DNA here is from genome assembly GCF_002965245.1 of Escherichia sp. MOD1-EC6021. Classification (NCBI taxonomy): domain Bacteria; kingdom Pseudomonadati; phylum Pseudomonadota; class Gammaproteobacteria; order Enterobacterales; family Enterobacteriaceae; genus Escherichia; species Escherichia sp. MOD1-EC6021. Next base: position 250,231 of record NZ_PTRU01000003.1, read on the forward strand.
CCATGGTGAAATCATCAACGGCGTACACGAGGCAGGGGCCAATCATGCATAGGTTGCGTCAAATCTTGCCTTTTTTTAATGACAAATATAGAAAAACAGGCACTCAACAAGCCATTTTGCGAACCTGTTCCCGGAAAAATGTCATATTTCTGTCACACTCTTTGGTGATTGATAACAAAAGAGGTGCCAGGAATGAACAAAACGCTAATCGCCGCAGCTGTGGCAGGGATAGTTTTACTCGCTTCAAATGCTCAGGCACAAACCGTACCGGAAGGCTATCAGTTGCAGCAAGTGCTCATGATGAGCCGCCATAACTTACGTGCGCCGCTGGCGAACAATGGCAGTGTGCTGGAACAATCCACACCGAATAAATGGCCAGGATGGGACGTCCCTGGTGGGCAGCTCACCACCAAAGGCGGTGTGCTGGAAGTGTATATGGGCCACTATATGCGTGAGTGGCTGGCAGAGCAGGGGATGGTGAAATCGGGTGAATGCCCGCCGCCGGACACCGTTTATGCCTATGCCAACAGCCTGCAACGTACCGTCGCAACCGCGCAGTTCTTTATTACTGGCGCATTCCCTGGGTGTGACATTCCAGTCCACCACCAGGAAAAAATGGGCACCATGGACCCAACCTTTAACCCAGTGATCACCGATGATTCCGCCGCATTCAGTGAACAGGCGGTGGCGGCAATGGAGAAAGAGCTCGGCAAACTCCAGCTTACCGACAGCTACAAGCTACTGGAAAAAATCGTTAACTATAAAGATTCTCCTGCCTGTAAAGAGAAGCAACAGTGTTCGCTTGTAGATGGAAAAAACACCTTTAGCGCGAAGTATCAACAAGAACCGGGCGTTTCCGGGCCGCTGAAAGTCGGCAACTCGCTGGTAGATGCGTTTACTTTGCAATACTACGAAGGTTTTCCGATGGATCAGGTGGCGTGGGGAGAAATCAAATCTGACCAGCAGTGGAAAGTGTTGTCGAAGCTGAAAAACGGTTACCAGGATAGCCTGTTTACCTCACCGGAAGTGGCGCGCAATGTTGCGAAACCACTGGTCAGTTATATCGACAAAGCGCTGGTGACAGATCGCGCCAGTGCACCGAAAATCACGGTGCTGGTGGGGCACGACTCAAACATTGCCTCTCTGTTAACGGCACTGGATTTCAAACCGTATCAGTTGCATGACCAGAACGAACGCACGCCGATTGGCGGTAAAATCGTTTTCCAGCGTTGGCATGACAGCAAAGCTAATCGCGATTTGATGAAAATTGAATATGTGTACCAGAGTGCGGAACAGTTGCGTAATGCTGATGCGTTAACGTTGCAGGCTCCGGCTCAGCGCGTGACGCTGGAATTAACCGGCTGCCCGATAGACGCTGATGGTTTCTGCCCAATGGATAAGTTTGATAGCGTGTTGAATGAAGCGGTGAAATAACAGAAAACTCCCCCGCGTGAAGCGGGGGAGTCGCTGGTTAAACGTTTTTACGTTCGATGGTCTGTTCGCCCCAAAAAAGCGAATCTTTATCGGTCTTAGCAAAGGCTTTGACTAACACTTCATCGCTACCTTCTTCCCAAATCTTTTCCGCCATTTTTTCGTCGTACCCGGCGACTTCGAAAATGGCCTCGGCTATTTCCGGCGACGTATTGCGCAGAGATGCCCATTCACCGACGTGATGAGCTTTCGCTTCTTGAGTTGGCATGCGTATCCTCCTGTTGAAGATTAGCCGTTAAGTTTAACTGCCAGACCTGCGACATATTCCCCTTGATAACGAGCAATAGACAGTTCTTCCTGGCTGGGCTGGCGTGAACCGTCACCGCCTGCGATGGTGGTTGCGCCGTACGGCGTACCGCCGCGAACCTGTGAAACGTCAAATAATTCCTGCGCTGCGTAGCCAATGGGGACAATCACCATGCCATGATGCGCAAGGGTCGTCCAGGTGGATGTGATGGTTTGTTCCTGACCACCGCCAGTACCTGTGGAGCTAAAGACGCTCGCCAGTTTGCCGTACAGCGCGCCGGAAGCCCACAGGCCGCCCGTCTGGTCGAGGAAGGTACGCATATGACCGGACATGTTGCCAAAGCGGGTAGGTGTACCAAAAATGATGGCGTCGTAATCGGCCAGTTCTTGCGGGGTTGCAACCGGTGCAGTTTGTGTTTTACCGCCTGCTTTTTCGAATAATTGCGGCGGCATGGTTTCCGGTACACGCTTAACGACAACTTCTGCGCCATCCACTTTGCTTGCGCCTTCAGCGACTGCGCGCGCCATCGTTTCAATATGTCCGTACATGGAATAATAAAGCACCAGAACTTTAGCCATTTCTAACCACTCCTCGTGTTATCTCTATTCCGTAGCGATTCGCTACCACTTATTTAAAGATAAGACGTCCTTTTCAGAGTGCAAATTTCACAACCACTTATTTGATTTATAACAACTTTCACAAGCACGTAATTTTGTCGCAAAATGACACATTTTTATCTCATTGCGTTTTTTTAATCATAAGAGCGGCTTATGGATAATTATTGGAGATGATATCTATTCTCGCTAAGAAGCTGTTGCAGGATATTACTAAATGCGGGTCTGCCCGCGTCAGTTCACTAAGCTTAGTCCCACGTAGCGAAAATATGGTAGCCGCCATACGCCGCGTTAATTCTATGCAATATGATGTCTATACCCAGACGGAGGTCAGTAATGGCAAACCATCGAGGCGGTTCCGGCAATTTTGCAGAAGACCGCGAAAGAGCATCAGAAGCAGGTAAAAAAGGTGGACAGCACAGCGGGGGTAATTTCAAAAATGACCCGCAGCGCGCATCTGAAGCAGGTAAAAAAGGTGGCAAGAGCAGTCACGGTAAAAGCGACAACTAGCCGGGCTAATCAATGACGCATGCATTTTTGTCTGTAGCTCGTCAAAAAGCCATCACCGCCGGTTACCCCGGCGGTTTTCTGTTTATGGTTCCTGATGAACAACTTCTGGCGGAGGAACGTCAACCAACCTTCTGCTCAACAACGCATTGAGTAAAATCGCGCCAAAGGTTGCTGTACCGATCCCTCCCAACGTAAAACCGCCCAGCGTGAGAGCAAAATCACCCGCACCAAGCACTAAGGTTACTGCGACCATAATCAAATTACCGTTCTGGCTTAAATCCACACGGTTTTGTACCCAGATCCGTGCGCCTGCGACGGCAATCAGCCCGAACACAACAATTGAAGCACCACCAATCACCGGTGCAGGAATGGTATGGATCAGCGCGCCAAATTTCGGCGAAAAGCCCAACAGCAAGGCGATGACGGCAGCAGCAACAAACACCAGCGTCGAGTAGACTTTGGTCACGGCCATCACACCGATATTTTCAGCATAGGTGGTTACGCCGCTACCGCCGACAGAGCCGGAAAGCATCGTTGCCAGCCCATCGCCTACGAATGCCCGCCCCATATACGGGTCCATATTGCGTCCGGTCATCCCGGCTACCGCCTTCAGATGACCTAAGTTTTCCGCCACCAGAATAACCGCCACGGGCGCAATCAGCATCATTGCCTGACCATTAAAACCAGGAGTGGAGATATGTGGCAGACCGAACCAGGCAGCATGGCTGACGAGAGTAAAATCGACGGCTTTTCCCAGCCCTAAAACGTTGGTCATCACGCCATACAGCAGACAGGCGACAATTAATCCTACGAGAATCAATAATCGCTGGATCATGCCACGGGTAAACACCGCCACCAGCCCAATACACAGCACCGTCATTACCGCCATCCAACTATCAAAGGCCGAAGCCGATACACTTTTCACTGCGATAGGCGCTAAGTTCAGGCCAATCGCCATCACCACCGCACCCGTCACAACCGGCGGCATTAGTCGTTCAATCCAGCGCGTACCGATTTTCATCACCACCAGGCCAATGACGGTATAAACCAGCCCACAGGCGATAATCCCGCCCAGCGCGATGCTGATATTCGGATTAATTCCCTGACCATTAAAGCCCGTCGCGGCGATCACCACGCCGACAAAAGCCGCGCTGGAACCGAGATAACTGGGGACGCGCCCGCCGGTAATAAAGAAAAACAGTAACGTGCCGATCCCCGACATTAAAATGGAAAGGTTGGGATCCAGCCCCATCAGAATCGGCATTAACACTGTCGCGCCAAACATTGCCACCGCGTGTTGAACACCCATCACTGCCGTTTGAGCAAACGGCAATCGTTCATCCGGCGCGACCACGCCGCTCTCTGTAGAGGTCGATTTTAACTGCCAGTGAGGAAAACCGAACATTGCCATCAGCTGTCTCCTTAAGGAGGTTAACAAGCAGGGCGCATTAGCGCGTGATAACTGCGATCGAACCACACCAGTCCGTAGGGAGTAGCGTGACGACGAATCGCCTCGATGGCGCAAAACAGGATGTCGTGGGTGCCGATGCTCACCACCTGGCTGATGCGGCAGTCAAATGAAACCAGTGCTTCTTCCAGTTGCGGGCATCCGGTTACGCCAGTCTGCCAGCGGGCGGCGGCAAAGCGGTGTTCCATGGGCGTTTTACCGCCAAAAAGGTTTGAAAGCGGCTCCTGCCCGGCGCTAAGTGTATTTACACACAGCGTTCGGTTTTCATTAAATACCGGCCAGACGGATGCCCCACGATTCAGGCACACCAGTAATGTGGGCGGTGTGTCGGTTACGCTACAGACGGCGCTGGCGGTGAAGCCAGCACGCCCGGCGGGACCGTCCGTGGTGATGATATTGACTGCCGCACCCATACAGGACATCGCATCGCGAAAGGTTTGTTGATCGACAATGTTCATAGTTTGCTCCTTACAACAGCCCGCAGGCTACTTCAAAGGACAGACGTGGCAGGCGCGCATAAAGCTTGCTGCTATCGCCATAGCCGATGTTAATCAGCAGGTTGCTTTTCAGCGAGCTACCCGCAAAAAAGGCGTCGTCCACGTGTTGACGGTCAAAACCCGACATCGGGCCGGTATCCAGCCCCAGCGCACGGCAGGCGACGATTAGATAGGCCGCCTGCATGGAACTGTTGCGAAACGCTGTTTCTTCGGCAAGTTGTGGGCTGGAGGTAAACCAACTGCGGGCATCGCCGTGAGGAAACAGCTGTGGTAACCGTTCATAAAATTCACTGTCCCAGGCGACGATCGCGGTGACGGGCGCGGTCAGGGTTTTTTGCAGATTGCCGCTGGAAAGCGCCGGGCGCAGACGTTCTTTTCCTTCTGCAGTGCGGATAAACACGATCCGTGCCGGAGAACAGTTAGCTGATGTCGGCCCCCATTTCATCAGGGCATAAATCTCCCGTAATGTCTCATCGCTGACGGGTGTCTCTCGCCAGCCGTTGTGAGTGTGGGCATCGGTGAACAGGGTGCTAAGCGCACCAGGGCTAACGGCTTCGTTCATAGCAATTCCTTACAGGGCGGCTTCACGGTGATGTAACAGGCTGGCAAGCCCGTTGAGTAACAGAGCATTAAACGTTTCGGGATCGGTCACGTTGCAGGCGTGTCCGCCATAGCGCATCACCATTTTCTGGCTATCGGGCAGGGCGGCATGAAGTTCACTGGAACAGGCTGATGGCACGAGCAGATCATCACTGGCGCAGATGATTTGCACCGGGCAGCGGATGCGATCCGTATGGCGACTAAAGTCAGCACGTTTGAGGGCGTTAAGTCGACGCAGTAAATTGTTTTTGCCCTGAAAATGCGCCAGTGCCAGCGCGTCCTCCGCTTCAAGGCGAGGGGCGCGGGCCGCCATCCAGTCGGCGGGGTAGAGGAACAACGGCTGCGCTTCCACCCATGCCTGCGCGCCGCCGCTATGCAGTAATCGTTCGCGAACCTGAAAACAGCGGCGGGTATGGGCGTTTATTCGTAGCCAGCCGTTAACGCTGACCAGTGCAGTGACCGATGCGGGATAATCCAGCGCCAGCTGCATTCCCACCAGCGCCCCGAGCGCATGGCCGATCACCGCATAACGCTCAATCCCCACACTCATCAGCGCCTGATGCAGTTCCTCTGCCATCTGCGCCAAACTGTAGTCTTCCGCCAGCGTATCTGGATTATTTCCGGTACCGCGCTGGTCGTAACAGACTACCTGATACTCCTGCTCCAGCACCGCCAGTTGCGGCAACCAGTAATTGCCGCTGCCGCCAAGACCCGAAATCAATACCACTACGGGCGCATCAGCATAAGGGGGAGGTGAGAGTGAAAGTTTCATCGCCACCTCACTTAGCGATATGCGCAATCGTGGCGATTTCCACCAGCGCGTCAGGCTTTACCAGTCCGCACTGAATGCAGAATCGCGCCGGTTTATCATCAGGGAAAAACTCGGCGTAGATTTCGTTAATCGCGGCGTAATTTTTCCAGTCGGTAATAAAGATGCTGTTGAAGGTCACGTCCGCCATCGTGCCACCCGCCGTCTCGATAACCTTGCGGATGGTCTCCAGAACGTGGCGGGTTTGCGCCTTTGGGTCATCGGCAAACAGCACGTTATTATGTTGATCAAAAGCCAGCGTGCCGGAGACATACACCACGCCATCAGCCAGCGTGCCGGGAACGAAGGGGGCCAGCGGTGCGCTGCTGCCAGCAGGAATAATTACGGATTTCGGCATCATTAAACTCCTTAAGCGATACGGGCAAAGGACGTGGGAGAAAGCGCGTCGCAGAACGTTTCGACGTCGCTGACCCAGCCAAAAAAGGTTTCGATATTGAACAACGCGGCTTTCTGCGCAAACTCCGGCCCTGCCTGGTGGGTTGCGTCTTCCAGCACCACGCCGAAATACTCCAGAAAAAAGCCGTCGCGCAGCGTCGATTCGACGCAGACGTTGGTAGCGATACCGGTGAAAATCAGGTGGCGAATTCCGCGGCTGCGCAAAATGCTGTCCAGCGGCGTATTGAAGAAACCGCTATAGCGCGGCTTCGGCAGCACAATATCGCCAGGCTGCGGCACCAGCTCATCCACCAGTTGATAGTCCCATGAGCCTTTCGCCAGTAATTTTCCCTGCAACTGCGGCTGCTTACGCATGGTCTTCAGGGCGTTCGATTTATGAAAATTAGGTGAGCCGGGGCCGCCAGCCTCGACATACTGTTCATCCCAGCCATTTTGAAACCAGATGATCAACATCCCTGCTGCTCGCGCCGCGGTCACGGCAGTTTGGATATTGGCAATGACCGGGCGAGTGGTTGAGACATCAAACCCGGCGAGATCTAAATAGCCACCTGGTGTGGCATAAGCGTTTTGCATATCCACCACGATCAGCGCACTTTGCTGCGGATCGAAGGTAATGGCTTCCGGTCGAGCGGTTAAGGTTTTCATCACGCGACCTCCTGAGTAAGCGCGGGGAGATGGGCGCGGCACTGCATTAGCGGCTGAATGCGCTCGCCGAAGGTTTCGATTCCCGACAGAAAATCATCGAAGGTCAACAGCACGCCTTCGGCACCAGGTACGCTTGCGACTTCATCTAACATGCGCGCGACACTGGCGTAAGAACCGACTAACGTCCCCATATTGATATTCACCGCCGAAGTGGGATCGGCCATCTGACGGACGTTGGTGTCAGTACCGGAGCGGGTATCTTTCTGACTTTGTTCGGTTAGCCAGCTTAACGCCTCTTCATCCGCGCCCGCTTTGTAGTGTTCCCATTTTGCACGAGCGGCATCGTCGGTTTCGTCGGCAATCACCATAAACAACACATAAGAGCCAACGTCGCGCCCGGTTTGCGCTGCGGCCTGTTTCATCCGCGCAGCGGTCGGGGCGAAAGCCGTGGGTGTATTTACGCCTTTGCCGAAACAGAAGTTGAAATCGGCATACTGGGCGGAGAACGCCATGCCAGCGTCGCTTTGCCCGGCACAGATCACTTTCATGGGTACGCTCGGTTGTGGACTGACGCGGCAATCGTTCATGGTGAAAAAATCGCCTTTAAAATCGCTTTTCCCCGTTCCCCACAGGTCGCGCAGCACCTGGACATATTCGGTGAGATAGTCATAACGACGGGAAAAATAGTCATCGCCAGGCCAGATGCCCATCTGCTCATACTCGGGTTTTTGCCAGCCAGTCACCAGGTTTACGCCAAAACGCCCGCCAGAGATGGAGTCAATGGTTGCGGCCATACGGGCGACGATTGCCGGAGGTAACGTTAAGGTGGCAGCTGTCGCGTATATCTGAATGCGCGAGGTCACGGCTGCCAGCCCCGCCATCAAGGTGAACGACTCAAGGTTGTGATCCCAGAACTCAGTTTTGCCGCCAAAGCCACGCAGTTTGATCATCGACAGGGCGAAATCGAAATGGTAGTGCTCCGCTTTTTGCACAATGGCTTTATTCAGTTCAAAGGTCGGCATGTACTGCGGCGCGTGGGTCGAAATGAGCCAGCCGTTGTTGCCGATAGGTACGAATACGCCAATTTTCATCATCAACCTCTCTTCGTCTCGAAAAGTGAAAGTCAGACGGGGCGCTGCATCCTGCATATCCTTTTCAGCCGCGTAATGGTTTGTTTGCAAAGCGGATGCCAGTTTTTAAAAAGTGAATGTTATTAATATGTTAATGTTAAGTTGTCTAAAATGTCTGGAAAAAAGTGGACTAAACGGTCAAAACAGTTGCACATAAAACATGCATTCGTGCGCGATGAGAGTGCAGAAGGTCGAGGCCGGGCGGGGGTTTTGCTATCCTGTTGCCAATCAACAAGAGGGGAGAGCGCATGACGCAAGGCGCAGTGAAAACAACGGGTAAGCGTTCGCGCGCAGTAAACGCGAAGAAAAAAGCGATTCTTAGCGCAGCACTGGACACTTTTTCACAATTCGGTTTTCACGGCACAAGGCTGGAGCAGATCGCGGAGTTGGCGGGTGTTTCAAAAACCAATCTGCTGTATTACTTCCCGTCTAAAGAGGCGCTGTATATTGCCGTGCTGCGACAAATTCTGGATATCTGGTTGGCACCATTGAAGGCGTTTCGTGAAGATTTCGCCCCACTGGCAGCGATTAAAGAGTACATCCGTCTGAAGCTGGAAGTCTCCCGCGATTATCCGCAGGCTTCGCGCCTGTTCTGTATGGAGATGCTGGCAGGCGCACCGTTATTAATGGATGAGCTAACGGGCGATTTGAAAACGTTAATTGATGAGAAATCGGCGCTGATTGCCGGTTGGGTTAAAAGCGGCAAACTCGCGCCGATTGACCCGCAGCATTTGATTTTTATGATTTGGGCTTCCACTCAACATTACGCCGATTTCGCCCCTCAGGTGGAGGCGGTGACAGGCGCAACGTTGCGCGATGAGGTGTTTTTCAATCAAACGGTTGAAAACGTGCAGCGGATTATTATTGAGGGGATTCGACCACGTTAAAGATGCCGGAGGAGGTTGTAACATCCTCCGGCTACCTATTTAACCGATCGTCATTAAACTGGCGTTACCGCCAGCGGCAGCGGTATTCACGCTCAGCGAACGCTCGATATACAACCGTTCCAGCAGGATATTGCTTTCGCCACGGGCAAAACCCTGCACCGAAACAATTGCGCCATCCCGCGCGGCAACGGCTTCACACAATGCGCGAAGCTGATCCGAATCACCGTGGAAGATCACCGCATCAAACGGTTGAGCGGTTATATTCTCCGCTTTCGCCAGTTGAATACGTTCGCTGACTGCCGATGGTAATGCTTTCACTAACTGACGATGCAGCGCATCATCAGGCCACAGCACCTGGCTGCCCACTGCCAGCACGGCGGAGAGCTGAGTCAGCGCATCCTGTTCATCATCCGCAATACACAACACGCGCTCACGCGGCAGCAGCGTCCAGGTGTTGCGTTCACCCGTCGGCCCTGGCAGCAATCGTTGTGTTCCTGCCTGCGCCAGCTCGCTATATTGCGTACATAACGCCTGCAATTCTGGACGGTTTGCCGCCCATTCCCGTAGTGCATTTAGCGGCTGAGTCAATGCGGCTTTCAACTGTGCATCGACTGGATACTCCGCATCCTGACGCGCGAGCGTCACCGCCAGCGCACTTTCCGGGCGATTCGCCAGCAGACGGTAGAGATAGAGCGGACCGCCTGCTTTCGGCCCGGTGCCGGACAACCCTTCGCCGCCGAACGGCTGCACCCCAACCACTGCGCCCACCATATTACGGTTAACATACAGATTACCGACATGGGCCGAGCCAGTGACCTGGGCAATGGTTTCATCAATGCGCGTATGGACGCCAAGCGTCAGACCATAACCGGAAGCGTTAATCTGTTCGATCAGTTCCGGCAACTGGTTACGGTTGTAACGCACCACATGCAACACCGGACCAAAGACCTCTTTTTGTAATTCGGCAAAGTCATCCAGTTCGATCAGCGTCGGAGCGACAAAGGTGCCGCTTTGCCATTCACGGGCATCTTCACTGTTTTCCCGCACCGCCTGGAACACCGGACGGCCTTTGCTACGCATGGTCTGAATATGGCGCTCAATATTGGTCTTCGCTTCGCCATCAATCACCGGACCGATATCGGTGGTCAGGCGACCCGGATTACCCATCCGGCATTCGGCCATTGCACCGCGCAGCATTTTCAACGTGTGGTCGGCAATCTCATCTTGCAGGCATAGCACGCGCAGCGCCGAACAACGCTGACCTGCACTGTCGAAGGCCGAGGCCAGTACATCCACGACGACCTGTTCGGTTAGGGCGGAGGAATCGACAATCATCGCGTTCATGCCGCCGGTTTCCGCAATGAGTGGAATTGGGCGGCCCTGAGCGTCCAGGCGGCTGGCGATATTGCGTTGCAGTAACGTAGCGACTTCGGTTGAACCGGTAAACATCACCCCGCGCACGCGATCATCACCCGTCAGTTGCGCGCCTACGGTTTCACCCTGACCGGGCAACAACTGCACCACGCCTGGCGGTACACCCGCTTCCAGCAAAATGGCAATCCCTTGTGCGGCAATCAGCGGCGTTTGTTCTGCCGGTTTTGCCAGTACGCTGTTACCTGCCGCCAGTGCGGCAGCGATTTGCCCGGTGAAAATCGCCAGCGGGAAGTTCCACGGGCTGATACATACCACTGGCCCTAATGGACGGTGGGTTTCGTTAGCGAAATCATCCCGCACCTGTCCCGCGTAGTAGTGGAGAAAATCGACGGCTTCACGCACTTCGGCAATGGCGTTACTGAAGGTTTTTCCGGCCTCACGTACCAGAATACCAATCAGTTGCTGCATCTGACTTTCCATCAGTACGGCAGCGCGATGCAAAATCGCCGCGCGTTCGGCCGGAGGCGTGGCAAACCAGATTGGCGCGTTATTAACTGCACTTTCCAGCGCCTGTTCTACTTCACGCGGTGTGGCTTCACGCACATAGCCCACAATATCTTTCGGTTCCGCCGGGTTGATAACGGGTGACATTTCACCAGCCGCTACCGGTTGTTCCAGCATTGGCAAGGCCTGCCATTTTTGCAGTGCACTGTTGAGCAGGGCAGAGGAGAGTGATGCCAGCCGGTGTTCATTGGCGAGATCCAGCCCTGCCGAGTTGTCGCGCCCGTGACCGTAAAGATCGCGCGGCAGGGGAATTTTCGGATGGGGTAATCCAGTTTGCCCTTCCTGTTGCGCCAGTTTTTCTACTGCAGTGACTGGATCGGCAACCAGTTCATCCAGTGGCAAAGAGGTATCAGCAATACGGTTAACAAACGAGGTGTTAGCACCGTTTTCCAGCAGGCGACGCACCAGATATGCCAGCAGTGTTTCATGGGTACCGACCGGAGCATAAATACGACACGGTCGGTTAAGTTTACCGTCGGCAACTTTCCCGGTGACCTGCTCATACAGTGGCTCGCCCATACCATGCAGGCACTGGAACTCGTACTGACCCGGATAGTAGTTTTGACCCGCCAGTTGATAAATTGCCGCCAGCGTGTGGGCGTTGTGCGTTGCAAACTGCGGGTAAATGAGATTTGGCACCGCCAGCAGCTTTTTCGCACAAGCGAGATAAGAAACATCGGTATACACCTTGCGGGTATAAACCGGATAACCTTCAAGGCCGTCCATTTGCGCACGTTTGATTTCACTATCCCAGTACGCGCCTTTCACCAGGCGAATCATCAGACGACGACGGCTGCGGGTGGCGAGATCAATCAGGTAATCGATCACCAGCGGGCAGCGTTTTTGATAAGCCTGAATAACAAAACCGATGCCGTTCCAGCCTGCCAGTTCAGGCTCGAAACAGAGTTTTTCCAGCAGATCGAGGGAGATCTCCAGACGATCGGCCTCTTCGGCATCAATGTTAATACCAATATCGTACTGACGCGCCAGCAAGGTTAATGATTTCAGACGTGGGTAAAGCTCTTCCATTACCCGGTCATACTGGGCGCGGCTGTAGCGCGGATGCAGCGCCGACAGCTTGATTGAAATGCCCGGACCTTCATAAATGCCGCGACCATTGGAGGCTTTACCAATGGCGTGAATCGCCTGCTGATAGGAAACCATATATGCCTGCGCGTCCGCTGCGGTCAGTGCGGCTTCGCCCAGCATATCGTAGGAGTAACGGAAACCTTTCTCTTCCAGCTTGCGGGCATTGGCTAACGCTTCCGCGATGGTTTCACCCGTGACGAACTGCTCGCCCATCAGACGCATCGCCATATCCACACCTTTGCGGATCAGCGGTTCGCCACTCTTACCGATAATGCGATTCAGCGAACGGGAGAGGCTGGCTTCGTTATGGGTAGAAACCAGTTTGCCGGTAAAGAGAAGCCCCCAGGTGGCAGCATTAACAAACAGCGACGGGCTACGACCAATGTGTGACTGCCAGTTACCGTTGCTGATTTTGTCGCGTATTAGCGCATCACGGGTGGCTTTGTCGGGAATACGCAATAGCGCTTCCGCCAGACACATCAGCGCCACGCCTTCCTGCGATGACAGCGAAAACTCCTGCAATAATCCCTGAACCATGCCTGCGCGACCACTGGCATTTTTTTGATTACGCAGTTTATCGGCCAGTTGATACGCCAGTTTATGCGCCTGTTCAGCAACCGGCTGCGGCAGGCGAGCTTGTTCCAGCAGCATAGAAACCGCTTCGGTTTCCGGGCGGCGATAGGCGGCGGTGATAGCCGCACGGGAAACCGACTGTGGCAAAATTTGCTCGGCAAAGTCGAGGAATGGCTGGTGTGGTTCCTCTGCCGGATTCGGTACTTCATCGCTTTCATTGGCCGCGCCAGAAAGCAGCGCAGGTAGCTCTGGCAGAGTATCGCTGTTTTCCAGTTGTTCAAGATAAGAAAAAATCGCCTGCTTAATTAACCAGTGCGGTGTGCGATCGATACGTGTCGCGGCAGACTTAATGCGTTCACGCGTCGCGTCGTCCAGCTTAACCCCCATGGTGGTGGTTCCCATGCCATTACTCCTGTTGTTCTGAAAGGTGCAACTTAACGTTATCGTGAAATATCCATGATGTTGCAACTTTGTGCAACCATGTTAAATGTGACCTGCGTAGCAAGCTTAAAAATGAATGAAATGTTAATAAAAGAAATCGATATGACAGGGATTAAAAAAATAACTCAGACTTTTTCTCTGCGGCAGTTAACATTTTTGAAAGGTGCAACCACAAAAAATGTGAGGGAGTGCAACCTGATGAAAAATAGTATCGCTGAGCACTAAAATTTAATGTAAATGGTGTGTTAAATCGATTGTGAATAACCAGCGCTTCCGGCAGGATACGGTCGCCCTGGGAAAACATAAACTCTGTTACCCCGTTCCGGTGGCAGATATAACGGCAAGTTTCAACATTGCCGATAATAATTTTTTGGAGACTTTAGATGGCTATTAGCACACCGATGTTGGTGACATTCTGTGTCTATATTTTTGGCATGATATTGATTGGGTTCATCGCCTGGCGATCAACCAAAAACTTCGACGACTATATTCTTGGCGGTCGCAGCCTTGGGCCATTCGTGACGGCATTATCGGCAGGTGCGTCGGATATGAGCGGCTGGCTGTTAATGGGATTACCGGGTGCAGTCTTTCTTTCCGGGATTTCCGAAAGCTGGATCGCCATTGGCCTGACATTAGGCGCGTGGATTAACTGGAAGCTGGTGGCCGGGCGCTTGCGTGTGCATACCGAATACAATAATAACGCCTTAACATTGCCGGATTATTTTACCGGGCGTTTTGAAGATAAAAGCCGTATTTTGCGCATTATCTCCGCGCTGGTAATTTTGCTGTTCTTCACCATTTATTGTGCTTCGGGCATTGTGGCTGGCGCGCGTCTGTTTGAAAGCACCTTCGGCATGAGCTACGAAACGGCTCTGTGGGCGGGAGCTGCGGCGACGATCCTTTACACCTTTATTGGCGGCTTCCTTGCGGTGAGCTGGACTGACACTGTACAGGCCAGCCTGATGATTTTTGCCCTGATCCTGACGCCGGTTATCGTGATCATTAGCGTCGGTGGGTTTGGCGACTCGCTGGAAGTGATCAAACAAAAGAGCATTGAAAACGTGGATATGCTCAAAGGATTGAATTTTGTCGCCATTATCTCGCTGATGGGCTGGGGGCTGGGTTACTTCGGTCAGCCGCATATTCTGGCGCGTTTTATGGCGGCGGATTCTCACTATAGCATTGTCCATGCGCGTCGTATCAGCATGACCTGGATGATCCTCTGTCTGGCAGGCGCGGTGGCGGTCGGTTTCTTCGGCATTGCATACTTTAACAATAATCCAGCGGTTGCCGGTGCGGTAAACCAGAACTCTGAGCGCGTGTTTATCGAACTGGCACAAATATTGTTTAACCCGTGGATTGCCGGGATTCTGTTGTCGGCGATTCTGGCGGCGGTGATGTCGACGTTAAGTTGCCAGTTGCTGGTGTGCTCCAGTGCGATTACCGAAGATCTGTACAAAGCATTTCTACGTAAACATGCCAGCCAGAAAGAACTGGTGTGGGTAGGGCGTGTGATGGTGTTGGTGGTGGCGCTGGTGGCAATTGCGCTGGCGGCGAATCCTGAAAACCGTGTGCTGGGCTTAGTAAGCTACGCGTGGGCAGGCTTCGGTGCGGCGTTTGGTCCGGTGGTGCTGTTCTCGGTGATGTGGTCACGCATGACGCGTAACGGTGCACTGGCGGGGATGATCATTGGCGCGCTGACGGTTATTGTCTGGAAACAGTTCGGCTGGCTGGGTCTGTACGAAATTATTCCGGGCTTTATCTTCGGTAGCATTGGGATTGTGGTGTTTAGTTTACTGGGTAAAGCACCGTCAGCGGCAATGCAAAAACGCTTTGCTGACGCCGATGCGCACTATCATTCAGCGCCGCCGTCACGGTTGCAGGAAGGGTAAGGGAAGGCGTTTTACCGAAAATCCCACGTCATAATCAGAAGCAGGCAGAGGGCAATCAGTGATTGCCCTCTGCATTTTCTCTCAAAAAAAATTTACATTTCCTCATCATTATCACTACATTCCGCTTGTGTTTTTCTTCACCGTAATGATAATCGCTATCACTGCGATTTACTTTTCTTTGCATAGATTGACTCAGAAAAACGTTTAAGGGTGGGTGGCATGTTTGTTCCGTTTCTCATTATGTTGCGCGAAGGACTTGAAGCCGCGCTGATTGTCAGCCTGATTGCCAGCTATCTTAAGCGTACCCAGCGAGGTCGATGGATTGGTGTCATGTGGATTGGCGTGTTGCTAGCCGCTGCGTTGTGCCTGGGGCTGGGTATATTCATTAATGAAACTACCGGCGAATTTCCGCAAAAAGAGCAGGAATTGTTCGAAGGTATCGTGGCGGTGATTGCCGTGGTGATCCTCACCTGGATGGTTTTCTGGATGCGTAAAGTGTCGCGCAACGTCAAAGTGCAACTGGAACAGGCAGTCGATAGCGCATTGCAGCGTGGGAATCATCATGGCTGGGCGCTGGTGATGATGGTCTTTTTTGCCGTTGCAAGGGAAGGGCTGGAGTCGGTCTTTTTCCTGCTGGCGGCGTTTCAACAAGATGTCGGTATCTGGCCTCCGCTGGGTGCAATGCTCGGTCTTGCTACAGCCGTGGTGCTCGGCTTCCTGCTCTACTGGGGCGGTATTCGCCTCAATCTTGGCGCGTTTTTTAAATGGACCAGCCTGTTTATTCTCTTCGTCGCCGCAGGGCTGGCTGCTGGTGCTATTCGCGCGTTTCATGAAGCCGGGCTGTGGAACCACTTTCAGGAAATCGCCTTCGATATGAGCGCGGTGCTCTCAACTCACTCGCTGTTCGGTACGCTGATGGAAGGTATCTTTGGTTATCAGGAAGCGCCGAGCGTCAGCGAAGTCGCCGTCTGGTTTATTTATCTCATCCCGGCGCTGGTGGCATTTGCTCTGCCGCCGCGCGCAGGGGCGACAGCGTCTCGCTCCGCGTAACGAAAATGACGCAAACTCTTGCTTAGTTACAACATACTTTAAAGGGATCGTCTCGTCATGACCATTAACTTCCGCCATAGTGCACTGCAATTAAGCGTGGCTGCGCTGTTCTCCTCTGCTTTTATGGCTAACGCTGCTGATATTCCGCAGGTCAAAGTCACTGTGACAGATAAACAGTGCGAACCGATGACCATTACGGTTAACGCCGGGAAAACACAGTTCATTATTCAGAACCACAGCCAGAAGGCGCTGGAGTGGGAGATCCTCAAAGGCGTGATGGTGGTGGAAGAGCGGGAAAATATCGCCCCTGGTTTTAGCCAGAAAATGACGGCGAATTTACAGCCTGGCGAATACGATATGACCTGCGGTCTGCTGACTAACCCGAAAGGGAAGTTGATCGTTAAAGGTGAAGCAACGGCGGATGCGACGCAAAGTGATGCGCTGTTAAGTCTTGGTGGTGCAATTACTGCATATAAAGCGTATGTCATGGCGGAAACCACGCAACTGGTGACCGACACCAAAGCCTTTACCGACGCTATTAAAGCAGGCGATATAGAAAAAGCGAAAGCACTGTATGCGCCGACGCGCCAGCACTATGAGCGCATCGAACCGATTGCTGAGCTGTTCTCTGATCTGGATGGTAGCATTGACGCCCGTGAAGATGATTACGAGCAAAAAGCCGCCGATCCGAAATTCACCGGTTTCCACCGTCTGGAAAAAGCATTGTTTGGCGACAATACCACCAAAGGAATGGATCAGTATGCTGACCAGCTTTATACCGATGTGGTCGATTTGCAAAAACGCATCAGTGAACTGGCTTTCCCACCTTCAAAAGTGGTCGGCGGCGCAGCCGGACTGATTGAGGAAGTAGCAGCCAGCAAAATCAGCGGTGAAGAAGATCGCTACAGCCACACCGATCTGTGGGACTTCCAGGCTAACGTTGAAGGCTCGCAGAAAATTGTCGATCTGCTGCGTCCACAACTACAAAAAGCCAACCCGGAACTGCTGGCAAAAGTCGATGCTAACTTCAAAAAGGTCGATACCATTCTGGCGAAATACCGTACCAAAGACGGTTTTGAAACCTACGACAAATTGACCGATGCCGATCGTAATGCGCTGAAAGGGCCGATTACTGCGCTAGCGGAAGATCTGGCGCAACTTCGCGGTGTGCTGGGGCTGGATTAAGCGTTATGCAGTATGAAGATGAAAACGGCGTGAATGAACCGTCACGCCGACGTTTACTAAAAGGGATTGGCGCGCTGGCACTGGCGGGAAGTTGCCCGGTAGCGCATGCGCAAAAACCACTAAGTGCGCCGGGGACGCTTTCACCGGATGCGCGCAGTGAAGCGCAGCCGTTTTATGGCGAACATCAGGCGGGTATTCTGACGCCGCAGCAGGCGGCAATGATGCTGGTGGCGTTTGATGTGCTTGCCAGCGATAAAGCTGATCTTGAGCGATTGTTTCGCTTGTTGACTCAGCGTTTTGCTTTTCTGACTCAGGGCGGAGCGGCACCAGAAACGTCAAATCCACGCCTGCCGCCACGCGATTCCGGCATTCTTGGCGGCTACATTGCGCCCGATAATCTCACCATCACGTTATCGGTGGGCCACTCATTGTTTGATGAGCGTTTTGGCCTTGCGCAGCAGATGCCGAAAAAGTTGCAGAAGATGACACGTTTCCCTAACGACTCGCTTGATGCGGCGTTATGTCATGGTGATGTGTTGCTACAGATTTGCGCCAATACCCAGGACACGGTGATCCATGCACTGCGCGATATCATCAAACACACGCCGGATTTGCTCAGTGTGCGCTGGAAGCGGGAAGGGTTTATTTCCGACCACGCAGCGCGTAGTAAAGGCAAAGAGACGCCGATAAATTTGCTGGGTTTCAAAGACGGCACTGCTAATCCTGACAGCCAAAATGCGAAATTGATGCAAAAAGTAGTGTGGGTGACGGCAGATCAGCAGGAGCCTGCGTGGGCTATCGGCGGCAGCTACCAGGCGGTGCGTTTGATTCAGTTTCGAGTGGAATTTTGGGACAGAACGCCGCTGAAAGAACAGCAGACAATTTTTGGTCGCGACAAACAAACCGGTGCGCCGCTGGGAATGCAGCATGAGCATGATGTTCCCGATTACGCCAGTGATCCGGAAGGGAAGGTGATCGCGCTGGACAGCCATATCCGGCTGGCGAATCCCCGCACGACGGAGAGCGAGTCTAGTCTGATGCTGCGTCGTGGCTACAGTTATTCGTTGGGTGTTACCAACTCCGGGCAACTGGATATGGGGTTGCTGTTTGTCTGCTACCAACACGATCTGGAAAAGGGCTTCCTGACAGTACAAAAAAGGTTGAATGGCGAGGCGCTGGAGGAATACGTTAAACCCATCGGCGGCGGTTATTTTTTTGCGCTGCCGGGGGTGAAGGACGCGAACGATTATCTCGGAAGCGCATTACTGCGGGTTTAATGTTTTTAGGCGTATAAGGCGTTTACGCCGTACCAGGCGTTCGTGCGTTCGTGCGTTCGTGCGCTGATGCCTGATGCGACGTTTGCGCGTCTTATCATGCCTACAATCGGTGCGGGTTCGGTAGGCAGGATAAGGCGTTCACGCCGCATCCGGCGTTCGTGCGTTGATGCCTGATGCGAATCCTGCTGAAAGCACACAGCTTTTTTCATCACTGTCATCACTCTGTCATCTTTCCAGTAGAAACTAATGTCACTGAAATGGTGTTTTATAGTTAAATATAAGTGAATATATTGTTGCAATGAATGCGAGATCTGTTGTACTTATTAAGTAGCAGCGGAAGTTCCCGGCAGTGATAGTCAGTCACTATGGAGATCGCGGATGGTAACGTCCTGTTCTGGACAATGTTTTGTTAAGCAAGGCTCCACCACTCGCGGAGATTTCTCCTCCGGTAGCAACTTCGTCACTCTGTATTTTTCTCACTTCCTCTCTTTACTCGTGTTACCGACGCCGCAAACGGTGTGCGTAGCCGTTTTTCGGCATTTTATCCAACAGCAAACTATGGCTTACAAGGAAGCCAACCCTCTGATGTTCGTGCGCATAATCGCGCTGCCAACGGCGCGTGTGATGAATACAAACAACTCAAGGTGCTCTCCATGGGAAGACAAAAAGCAGTGATCAAAGCTCGTCGCGAGGCAAAACGTGTGCTGAGACGGGATTCGCGCAGCCATAAGCAGCGTGAAGAAGAATCGGTCACCTCGCTTGTGCAGATGAGCGGCGTAGAAGCCATTGGTATGGCCCGCGACAGTCGCGATACCTCGCCCATCCTCGCGCGTAATGAAGCGCAATTGCACTATCTGAAGGCTATTGAGAGTAAGCAGCTGATATTCGCTACGGGCGAAGCCGGGTGCGGAAAAACCTGGATCAGTGCCGCAAAAGCGGCAGAGGCCCTGATACATAAGGATGTCGACAGGATTATCGTCACCCGTCCAGTTCTGCAAGCCGATGAAGATCTTGGTTTCTTACCTGGTGATATCGCAGAAAAGTTTGCTCCCTATTTTCGCCCGGTCTACGACGTGCTGGTCCGTCGCTTAGGGGCTTCCTTTATGCAGTATTGCCTGCGACCGGAAATAGGGAAGGTGGAAATTGCGCCGTTCGCCTATATGCGTGGACGTACCTTTGAAAATGCAGTCGTCATTCTTGACGAGGCGCAGAATGTGACTGCCGCGCAAATGAAAATGTTTTTAACCCGCCTCGGGGAGAACGTGACGGTTATCGTCAACGGTGATATCACGCAATGCGATTTGCCTCGCGGCGTGCGCTCCGGATTAAGTGACGCGCTGGAACGTTTCGAAGAAGATGAAATGGTCGGGATCGTCCGATTCGGTAAAGAGGATTGCGTACGTTCAGCACTTTGCCAACGTACGCTACATGCATACAGTTAAGTGTATTATCGGCGCAGAGCCCGGGCGAACCGGGCTTTGTTTTGGGTGTTTATGCCCGGACTAGCGCTTTTTCTGAAACAACCATTTTTATTTGCCCCTGGCTGGTGAAGTGTACGCTCATCCTGTGGCTTTTTTGTAGTTGCTGATAGAGCTCATCAGGTATTGCTAAGCTCTCTGCATATTCTTGCGGCGTATATTGGTAGGCTGCATGATGCTGCTGTTTTTGAAAACGCAGCTTATTGTACAGCGCCCAGACAATTAACACGACGGCATTCGCCACTGCCAGCAAAAAATAGAACTGAAGTCGGCTTCTGGCCTCGCTTTGCCAGTAATAACCCGTCAGCAGATCCATGGTGAATAAGAATATGAACAAAGCAAATAATGTCCATAAGATGGTTGTGGCAACATAATCAACCATTAAACGTACTGGCGATTGTCGGGTCGTAATAATTAAATTGTTCATATTAACCTCTCAGAATCCCTCGATCGGGACTTACCCAACGGGCGCGTTGCTTTTTAGGCATCAACATGACTCGTGTAAATGATACCAATGTCGTTGCCAGGCTCAGCATCCAGAAAATAACCGGGAACCAAATAATCCAGAAAAGCGATGAAGTCAGATTATGCTCATAGCGATTCTCGATCATCAGGCTGACAATAAATTGCAGTAAACATAACGTACACAATAATATTCCGGCAGTATGTGTCGCAGCGATATGTGTCAATTCAATATTTAACGGTACACCTGCAAGTTGGACTGCGTAAATAATGAAACCGACCAGGCAGGTAAAGGCCCATATTGTCGTCAGACAGTATTCAAAAAACAGTGGCCACATTCGAAAGTTTTCTTTGCGCCATAGCCTTGTCATATTTTTGAGGAATACTTCTGCACCGCCCTGAGCCCAGCGCAGGCGCTGTTTCCACAGCCCTTTTAACGTTTCAGGCATTAATATCCAGCACAGCGCCCGTGGCTCGTAAAAAATCGTCCACTGATTCAACTGCAGCTTCCAGCTAATATCAATATCTTCGGTGATCATATCGTCACTCCAGTAACCCACTTCTGCCAGGGCGCTGCGACGAAATGCGGCAATAACACCAGAAACGGTAAATACGTTTCCATAGATACGCTGGGTTCGCTTGATCAAACCAATAATTGAGGAATACTCGCCAACCTGAATTTTACCCACCAGGGTAGAACGTGTTCGAATACGAGGATTACCGGTTACGGCACCCACACGCGGGTTGTACAACATCGGTTCCACAATATATGCCGCCGCATCGCGGTCTAATAACGCATCGCCATCAATGCACACCAGATATTCACTTTTCGCCGCGGCAGCTCCGGTTTTAAGCGCAATGGCTTTCCCCTGGTTTTGCGCCAGATGAATGACCCGCAGGTGGGGAATTTGTGCAGCCATGCGATCCAGGATGGCACGGGTTTTGTCTGTTGAACCGTCATTTACGGCAATAACTTCAATGTTCTCATAACGCTGTGCTAAAGCGGCGTGTATGGTTTCCTCAACGTTTTTCTCCTCATTAAAACAGGGAATGATAATGGAGATAGACGGATTATCTTTCAACTGGGGAGCTGGTGCGTTTTCTCCCCACGGCCAGTGGCGTTCACGATAGACCCAGAAATAGACGCCGCCAACAATCCACATAATGGACATAAAAAACGGCCAGAAGAAAACGAACCTCATCATCAGTTCACCAGAGTGAAAGTACGCTACGCATAGGGGTATGCATAACACCAGACATAATATAAAAAACGATACGATGCGATTAATCATTTTTCGGATACCAGGCTGTTGAAAACTCAGGACGAATAACGTCTATTTCAGGTTGGTTATGCAGAAAATTGTCGGGATAATAACCATAGTTTTTCATTCCATTCAGTTGTAATAGGCTCATCCAGTGAGCGAGTTGTTGCGAAGAAATAGCCTGATGCTGACCATTTTTCTGCCAGTTTTGTGCCTGTAATTCTAAAATAGATTTGTCTTTAGCCTGAGGGATGTTTTTAATTTGATTGGTCAATTGTATTAACCATTGGTCAGCCGATTTTTCTGCGACACCTTCCATATAAGGCATAGCCATAATAGCGGTCCAGTCATAGCTTTTTAGGAAATCAGCATAATTCTGTGCAAACCAGGCTTCACTTTCAGGTTGTATTACCGGAAGTGCAAAAATATTTCGTGCAGTTTTAACATGTGGACCGCGAATGGCTTTTACGCGCGCACTAAGTTCTAAAGTGAAGTCAGTTAACGCACGACTTTTAAAGCGGGTCCACTGTTTAAATTGCTCCGGGTTTTGTCGAATTTCGCTCAGACTCCCGCTAAAGCCTGCTTGCTGATAAGCCGTGATAGCCGGTGCACTGGCATCTTCATAATCTGAAAGCAAAGCATCATCGTGGAACAATATGCCATCAAAAGCAGCATGTCCGGCAAGATCTTCATATAACATGCCAACTTGTGCTCTGACCCTGTCATCAAAAGGAGATAGACGGCGATATTGTTCAGGATGAATTTGTGCTTTTTTCTCCCCTGTTGGTAAATATTTTACTCGCGTTAATGTGGGATCTAAATCCCAGCTTAATACCGGCATCCACGCATAAACTTTTACACCTGAGCGGGTACGTAATTGCCAGACAACCCGACTAAAAATATCTGCTTTCATTGGTAGCAAACGATTTGGAAACCAGACCTCTTTGACCAGCCCATCACCATCGGGATCAGCAAATGCCTGCAAATACACGGTTGATATTTGCATATCTTTCACCCGCTGAATTAGCACATCAATATTGCGATCCATTTGCTGGCGGTTTTCGTCATAAACGTAATCAAGATCGATATGCATTACCCGTTGTGATGATTTTTCCTGTACGGTAATAATTTGCTGGGCAAACTCTTTTAATGAGGGATTATTGGCGATTAATACTCGCGGAATGGAATCCAATTGTGACGCATTTGCCAAACCTGATTCAAGGGTGAAGAACATGTCATAACCGAGTTTTTTTAATTCCTCTATCGCTATGCCATTCGCTTCGCCATAAGGCCAAACAAAAACGTGTGGATTTACCTTAGCCTTTGTACGCAGGTATTCCGTCATTTTTACAGCATCCAGACGAATTCTTTCCCGGTATTCTGCTGCGGTTTCATACCGTGCGTGGTCAGTAAAATATGCACGATTTACATATACAGGCAATAAGCTGCCGGTGGCATTAGCCTG
The DNA here is from genome assembly GCF_002965245.1 of Escherichia sp. MOD1-EC6021. Classification (NCBI taxonomy): domain Bacteria; kingdom Pseudomonadati; phylum Pseudomonadota; class Gammaproteobacteria; order Enterobacterales; family Enterobacteriaceae; genus Escherichia; species Escherichia sp. MOD1-EC6021. Next base: position 273,657 of record NZ_PTRU01000003.1, read on the forward strand.
AATACCGTAGTGAGAATTCCATGTATGAGAAGCGACCTCAACGAGCCGGGAACGCGCAACTTCTCGCACTTGTTGCCACGTGGCAAAATATTCTCGATCGACCATCTCATCGCCAAATTTTACTTGTTCATCCGCTGGCGTATCGACCCAACTGCCGACGGGGGCCCATACAGCAGGCCACTGGAAGGCCTGAAGAATTGGGAAGACGCGGGTATAAAAACTCTGGTAGCCGTCATCAAAAGTCAGCACTACTGCTTTTTCCGGTAGCGGTTTTCCTCCTCGATGTGCTTCACGAATTTGAGCAATACTGACCGGTTGATAACCGTTCTCGCGCAGCCAGGCAAATTGTTCACGCAGTGCTGATGTCCGCACTGACATAAAACGCTGGTCGGCAGCTTCGTCTTCAACGTTATGCCATGAAATCGCCACAAAACCATTATGCGGCCACGGTTGCTCGGCGAGTAAAGATTCGCGATCCTGTGGCGGTATAAATGATGTTCTTGACTGGCTAATGCACGCAGTGAGCATAATTATACTCACCAGCATCAGGAGATATTTATTTCCATTACGTAACATATTTATCCTTAAAATCTGAATGTCATATCGAATTCAACGTATAAGTTGTTTTCTCTGTCACCGTCATAAGGTCGTTTTTCCCAGCGTAGCGTTGCGCCAGCATCAATCACGTCATTCCAGCTAATGCGTTGCCCGTAGCCGAGTTGGGTGACGACATCCGTGCCATAATGTTTTTGCCAGGAGGCACCAACACCTGCGCTGAAGATTTGCTCCCAGCTATTTTCATAGCTTCGCCATAACAAATGACTTGCCTCAAATGCCGGAACAATATCGAACATTTTTATAGGGTTGTAGTATGGGGTGTCGTGTTCTGTATTTTGTTCGTAATACAGATTGGGGAGGAAATCGACAATCAAATATGGTGAAGACCAGATGCGTTCCTGACCCTCAAGTGAGACTTCATGACGCTGATTACTGTCAGAAAAATCAGTGAAAGCCCAAGAGACACCGTACTTACGCCGCTCATTTTGATACCAGCGAACATAAGCCTGTGCACTGTTGCCTGTAACACCATTTTTCATTGCCCGTAATGGAACGCGGTGAGAGAGGCGTTCCAGTTGCGAACCAATACGCCAGTTATCATTAAAATCATACCAGCCAGACAGGCGCGCGCCGGGTTTATGCTCATGATTGAAAAAGCGTTCGGTGTACTCCGCCTCAAGCCAGATATTACGTGACCGCCACTCAACACCCGCAAGCCAGTCGCGAATAATCCCTTTTCCTTCGCTAAATTGTCCATCGGCATAACCGAATCCAGCAAAACCGCGCCAGTTATCATTCAGCGGTGGTGAATAAACGATGGTGGTTAAGTCGACATCATGTTTGCCACTATCCGGACCTTCGGCATCAATTCCTGTTGAACCAGCGATACGAAGCTCTGCAAGATTATGTACATCAACCGCACGTTTTAAACGTACAACGCCGGGATCTTGCGGTTCACGTTCGACAACATCGTGCGTTAAGACCGCTGCCTGCTGCCATTCTTGTAACGTTAATGCTGTCCAGGCTTGTTCAACCTCCAGATTAATATTACGTGGCTCGATCACTTCTGCTTTTTTTAATTCATTTTCTGCCGCACGAGGCCAACCGCGGGCTTGTAACACACTCGCGTAATCAATGCGCAGTCCCTGATTTCCTGGTGCGTTATAAGCAAGCTCTCTGGCTGTCATTTCAGCCTGAGGAAGATCATTACTATATTTTGCTACGGTTGAGAGAAACGAATGCCCCTGTAACCAGGTATCATTCGGGATGCTCGTAGGCGTGCCCATTAACCGAAGGAAAGGCGGCGAAGTATTAATGGTATGTTGGGTGACAGTTAGCGCGCCGGGATAATTTTCACTCTCCAGGTGGCTGTAAAAGAGATCCGCAAGTTCTTCATCGGATAAATCCGGGGCAATGGTCTCCTTGTGATAAAAGAGCTCTGTCATTATTGACTGTGCTTTTTTTGGCTGATGTTCTTTGAGATAAGCCGACGCAACCCAATATTGCGCCCAGGGCGGAATAATTTGCCCCGTCTTTTTTAAACGCTGATAGTGAGAAATAACGTCTTTATAACGATCGCGAGTTAATAACGCGCCAAGATGATCAACCTGAATACGCTGGTACTGGGCAGTGCGGTCAGGGTTATCATGCCACAGAATTTCTAATGCAGCGTATTGGGCGAGGGCGCGATCGGCAATGGCATAACGTTCACTTTCACTGCGCGTAGGCATAAACGACAGTCTGACCAGTTCGGCATGAATATCAGCGCGAATATCTGGCGTTAAATTGGCATCGTCAATCGCGGCAGCAAGTTGATTATTCCGTAATGCCTGCACGTATTCTGTGGGATATTGTTGCGTTAAGGCATTTTCAGGTAATGACCCTGTCATCGCCCGTAATTCATCCTCATGCCGCCCCGCCAGTTTATAGATATAGGCTTCTGCGAGTAAATTAGCTTTGTTCGGTGCTCCAGAGTTAAGCTGCTTAAGTTTAACCAGCGCAGAATCATAGTGACCCGCATCTGCCAGGGTTAAAATTTGTCCCCGTTGATAATCCTTATTTTGCGACTCCAGAGAGAGTGCCTTTTGCCACAGTGTAAGCGAGTTTTGCCATTGTTGCAGGTTACGATAAGCGACGGCGACAGCTGCATAACCACGCGCTGGTAATTGCTGATGACGGTAGCGGTTGTAAACGGTAATAACCTGTTTATCTTGCCCGGCCCATAAGGCAATCTGTAACCAGTCAGCAATTTGGTTATTACTGAGTGCTGATTTTTGTGCAAACCATAACAAAGCTGGCTGAGTATTTCCCTTGCGAGCTTCGATAATCAATGCATCATAGGCATTATTAACAGCACTCTTCGCCGCGGGACTCGCTGCTAAAAATGCGGCAGTAAGAATTTTCAAAGCCCATTTGGTTTTCGGGCACCTTTTTCTGCTACTTGAATACATCCTGTATTACTCCATGTATTGCCAAAATCTCTCTCTGTATCTAATTACAGGTAACTGAAACGAAAGATATTTTTTATGCACATCATAATCCGTTATTAAACGCGGAAGAGAGACGTGAATTGTTGATGATGAGAAGAAGAAATGATGAGTAGAGTATCCATATAAAATCCTTTTCTCGCCCGAAAATCCATTCCAATGATGAGGAACTTCAGGAATACGGCATAAATCCCAATGCCTTTTTCAAAATAAATTAGGATTAAAATAATTAAATCAGTAAATTCCGATGCATGATATCGGATTTTTCGAAAGTCCTGATGAAATGCAGCGTTACTGTACTCACGGATTCAATTGTTATTCCTAATATATCTATGAATTAATGTTTTATAAGGATTTCCTTATAACCATTTATATGTATTTGCAAGCCTGTCTTGTCGCGAAGAATGTATAAAGCACTAAGGTAATAATAATTGCGGTCTGCAACTATCATCATTGGTATTGTTTGTGGTGGATTTTAATATTGACAACAGTACAGTTCTTATATCTATTAATAATAGAAAGGGATCTACAACTTATAGGTTGGTATAGCTTTATGGAAAAAGACTATTTGGGAATTAGTAGTACTGTATTGGTGAGCTTATTGTTTGGGCTTGCATTCGTTTTGGTAAATAGTTGGTTTAATCAGCCAACCGTTGAGGAGGTTGTTCCACGATCAACCTATCTAATGGTTATGATTGCTTTATTTTTTATCGATACCGTTGCATTTATTTTCATGCAATTGTATTTCATTTATGATCGTGTGCAATTTTCAAACTGTATACTTAGTTTAGCGTTTCTGAGTTGTTTGATTTACTTTGTTAAAACTGTCATTATCATTCAGCAATTTATTGAGGGGCATTTGATAAGCAGCGTTGTACAAAATGATATTGCAATTTATTATTTGTTTCGTCAGATGAGTTTGTGCATGTTAATATTGCTAGCGCTGGTGAATAAAGTTAGTGAAAACAATAAGAAACGCTGTTTTTTTTCCAAAAAAATGACATTGTGTATAAGCCTGTTTTTTATTTTTGGGGGGGCGGCAGTTGCTCACATGCTAAGTAGTCATTATGATGACTACAGTTTACATATTGCCGAGTTAACCAATGAAAATGGTCAGGTAGTCTGGAAAACCTCATATGTTACCATAATGATTTTCATGTGGTTAATCTTGCTTTTGGTTAATCTATACTTTAATGGTTTACGCTGTGATATCTGGAATGGAGTATCAGTGATTGCTTTCTGTGCCGTGCTGTATAATATCTCTCTGTTATTTATGAGCAGGTATAGTGTGTCCACTTGGTATATTAGCCGCACTATTGAAGTAGTCAGTAAATTAACCGTTATGGTAATATTTATGTGCCATATTTTCAGTGCGCTACGAGTAACAAAGAACATTGCCCATCGCGATCCATTAACTAATATATTTAACAGGAATTATTTTTTCAATGAACTGAAGGCTCAATCAGCATCAGCCCAAAAAACGTCTTATTGTGTCATGATTATGGATATCGATCACTTTAAAAAAGTTAACGATACGTGGGGGCATCCGGTTGGCGATCAGGTGATAAAAACAGTGGTGAGCATCATTGGGAAAAGCATACGACCAAATGACCTTTTAGCACGCGTTGGCGGCGAAGAGTTTGGCGTCTTGCTGACGGAGACCGATACTGAAAGCGCGAAAGTTTTAGCCGAAAGGATAAGGGCAAATGTAGAGCGTTTGACAGGCGATAATCCTGAATACGCCATACCGCAAAAAGTGACGATTAGCATTGGCGCTGTGGTGACTCAGGGAAGTGCGTTAAATCCGAATGAAATCTATCGAATGGCTGATAATGCACTATATGAAGCGAAAGAAACCGGACGTAATAAGATAGTTGTAAAAGAGGCAGAAATTCTTATCAACTGCAAGGATGATGATTGAGTTTGTCGCCAGTTGTCGAACCCCGGTCGGGGCTTTTCATCCCCCGGTGTGTGCAATATTCGAAAAAAAAGCCCGTACTTTCGTACGAGCTCTTCTTTAAATATGGCGGTGAGGGGGGGATTGACTCGCTTCGCTCGCCCTGCGGGCAGCCCGCTCACTGCGTTCTCGGTCTGTCCAACTGGCTGTCGCCAGTTGTCGAACCCCTGTCGGGGCTTCTCATCCCCCCGGTGTGTGCAATATACGAAAAAAAAGCCCGTACTTTCGTACGAGCTCTTCTTTAAAGATGGCGGTGAGGGGGGGATTGACTCGCTTCGCTCGCCCTGCGGGCAGCCCGCTCACTGCGTTCTCGGTCTGTCCAACTGGCTGTCGCCAGTTGTCGAACCCCTGTCGGGGCTTCTCATCCCCCCGGTGTGTGCAATATACGAAAAAAAAGCCCGTACTTTCGTACGAGCTCTTCTTTAAAGATGGCGGTGAGGGGGGGATTCGAACCCCCGATACGTTGCCGTATACACACTTTCCAGGCGTGCTCCTTCAGCCACTCGGACACCTCACCAAATTGTCGTTCCTGTCTTGCTGGAACGGGCGCTAATTTAGGGAAATCATGACCTGAGGTCAACAAACTTTTTAAAAAAATCGCGCGTTTATTCAAACTTCAATCAATATGCAGTTTTAATAAGCGAAATCTGCTTTTTTTGCCACCGACCACGGATTTGTTATGCTGGTGGCCTTTGTAGATCATAACGATAAGTGCGAATAAATTTCGCGCAACGCTTTTCGGGAGTCAGTATGGACATCATCTTTTATCACCCAACGTTCGATACCCAATGGTGGATTGAGGCACTGCGCAAAGCTATTCCTCAGGCAAGAGTCAGAGCATGGAAAAGCGGAGATAATGACTCTGCTGATTATGCTTTAGTCTGGCATCCTCCTGTTGAAATGCTGGCAGGGCGAGATCTTAAAGCGGTGTTTGCACTCGGGGCCGGTGTTGATTCTATTTTGAGCAAGTTACAGGCTCACCCTGATATGCTGAAACCTTCTGTTCCACTTTTTCGCCTGGAAGATACCGGTATGGGCGAGCAAATGCAGGAATATGCTGTCAGTCAGGTGCTGCATTGGTTTCGACGTTTTGACGATTATCGCATTCAGCAAAATAGTTCGCATTGGCAACCGCTGCCTGAATATCATCGGGAAGATTTTACCATCGGCATTTTGGGCGCAGGCGTACTGGGCAGTAAAGTTGCACAGAGTCTGCAAACCTGGCGCTTCCCGCAGCGTTGCTGGAGTCGAACCCGTAAATCGTGGCCTGGCGTGCAAAGTTTTGCCGGACGGGAAGAACTTTCTGCATTTCTGAGCCAATGCCGGGTATTGATTAATTTGTTACCGAATACCCCTGAAACCGTCGGCATTATTAATCAACAATTAATCGAAAAATTACCGGATGGCGCGTATCTCCTCAACCTGGCGCGTGGTGTTCATGTCGTGGAAGATGACCTGCTCGCGGCGCTGGATAGCGGCAAAGTTAAAGGTGCAATGCTGGATGTTTTTAATCGCGAACCCTTACCGCCGGAAAGTCCGCTCTGGCAACATCCACGCGTGGCGATAACACCACATGTCGCCGCGATTACCCGTCCCGCTGAAGCTGTGGAGTACATTTCTCGCAACATTGCCCAGCTCGAAAAAGGGGAGAGGGTCTGCGGGCAAGTCGACCGCGCACGTGGCTACTAATAAAGCATCAGGTTTCCTGCTATCCTTGGCGGGAATTGAATACAGGAGAGAGTTATGTATCCCGTCGACCTTCATATGCATACCGTTGCCAGCACGCATGCATATAGCACATTGAGTGATTACATTGCCCAGGCCAAACAAAAGGGCATTAAACTTTTTGCGATCACCGATCATGGCCCGGATATGGAAGATGCGCCGCATCACTGGCACTTCATTAACATGCGTATCTGGCCGCGAGTGGTTGATGGGGTAGGGATCCTGCGCGGCATCGAAGCTAACATTAAAAATGTTGATGGTGAAATTGACTGCAGCGGCAAAATGTTTGATTCGCTGGATCTGATTATTGCCGGTTTTCATGAGCCGGTGTTTGCGCCGCATGACAAAGCGACCAATACGCAAGCGATGATCGCCACTATCGCCAGCGGCAATGTGCATATAATAAGCCATCCCGGAAATCCGAAATATGAAATAGATGTTAAAGCCGTTGCTGAAGCAGCTGCGAAACATCAGGTGGCGCTGGAAATCAATAATTCCTCATTTTTACACTCACGTAAGGGCAGTGAAGACAACTGTCGTGCGGTAGCCGCAGCGGTACGTGACGCTGGAGGTTGGGTGGCATTAGGCTCGGATTCTCACACCGCGTTTACCATGGGTGAATTTGAAGAGTGTCTTAAAATCCTCGACGCGGTAGATTTTCCGCCAGAGCGCATTTTGAATGTTTCTCCGCGCCGCTTACTGAACTTCCTTGAATCTCGTGGTATGGCACCGATTGCGGAATTTGCAGACCTTTAATTACTAGTCATGGAAATATATTAATGAACGAGTTTTCTATCCTCTGTCGTGTGCTGGGTTCGCTCTATTACCGCCAACCGCAAGATCCTTTACTGGTGCCGCTGTTTACCCTGATTCGTGAGGGGAAACTGGCTGCGAACTGGCCACTGGAGCAGGATGAGTTACTGACACGTTTACAGAAAAGCTGTGATATGGCGCAAGTCTCTGCCGAATACAATGCGTTGTTTATCGGCGATGAATGTGCTGTGCCGCCATATCGTAGCGCATGGGTTGAGGGCGCGACGGAAGCGGAAGTGCGCGCTTTTCTTTCCGAACGAGGGATGCCATTAGCGGATACGCCAGCCGATCACATCGGTACATTGCTGCTCGCGGCTTCCTGGCTGGAAGATCAGTCAACGGAAGATGAGAGCGAAGCACTGGAAACACTGTTCAGTGAGTATCTGTTACCCTGGTGTGGTGCGTTCCTTGGCAAAGTGGAGGCCCATGCAACTACGCCTTTCTGGCGCACCATGGCACCGCTAACCCGCGATGCTATTAGTGCAATGTGGGACGAGCTGGAAGAAGATTCTGAAGAGTAAATGTGATCTCCATCACTCATAACTGCAACAGATAATTTGTTGTTGCATAAAATGTGTGCTCGATCTCATTCATGGCCGCGTTTTCTGCTATCATGCGCGGCATGAACATACTTCTCTCTATTGCAATCACAACAGGCATTCTCTCCGGTATCTGGGGATGGGTGGCTGTTTCCCTGGGCTTACTAAGCTGGGCGGGCTTCCTGGGCTGTACGGCCTACTTTGCCTGCCCGCAAGGTGGGCTGAAAGGGCTGGCGATCTCCGCTGCAACCCTGCTTAGTGGCGTGGTGTGGGCGATGGTCATTATTTACGGTAGTGCACTGGCACCACATCTGGAAATTCTCGGTTATGTCATAACCGGTATTGTCGCGTTTCTGATGTGTATTCAGGCGAAACAGCTGCTGCTTTCATTTGTTCCGGGGACGTTTATAGGCGCATGCGCGACGTTTGCCGGGCAGGGTGACTGGAAACTGGTGTTACCTTCGCTGGCGCTTGGACTGGTATTCGGTTACGCAATGAAAAACAGCGGCTTGTGGCTGGCGGCGCGTAGTGCAAAGACGGCTCACCGTGAGCAGCAAATCAAAAATAAAGCGTGAGGGGCACTCACGCTTTCGATTGAACAGTAAAATGCCGGATGATAATTCCGGCATTTTTATCTATCAGGATTCCGGTGGAACCGACATATGGCGGTATTTCACCAGAATGTCATTCTGCCGTTCTGCTTTGTTCTGCAAATCCCAAAGACCGCGGTCGATACCATCATTAATCAGGAAAATGACGCCTGTTTCGATAGCCGACATCAGGCACAGCATAACGGGTTCGTTCGAGGTGTAACCTACTTCCCCTTCCAGTAAGCGCTGGTAGTCAATAAAGCGGAAGACCCCCGCCTGAACTTCATAGGAAAGTATCGTCTTACTGGTGTTCACCGAGGAGAGGATCTCACCGGTACTCACATTGACGACACGCAGGTTCACGGCAATCTGATCGAGCTGGTATTGCGTGTCGGCACCGATCCCAAAATATCTTGCACCAACACCGCCCGATTTAACGTTGCTTTCATAACCGATAATCGAACCTTCAACCATGATATTTGCCGCCGTTAAAGATTGCAGCGGGATTCGGTTATTAATGGCAACCGTGCCGTTTTCTTGTGCTGCACGAATAATCTTGCGCTCGTTAAGCAGGTTTTGTAAGCCCTGGCGCTCCAGCGGTATAAACCAGCGAGAATCTTTCAATGCCGTGACCAGCATTGCCGTGGCGCTTTGCGGAACAGCAGTGGAGAAGTTACTTGCCGGGTAGGGTTTAAATTGCCCGGTTTCGTCCTGAATGTTGTATACCGAAACAAAGATCTTACCCGTCGGCGCTGGCAGATGGGTCAAATCTTTGTAGCTCTGAGCACGAGGCATTAATGTCGGTCTGGCGGCTTCTTTAGGCGGGGCGGTTAAGCATCCGCTCAGTAACATGACGGCAACCAAAAGAAATAAGCGCTGCATGATTATTTTCCTTATGAAGCTGGGGCTTAAAAATCGGTTGAGTTATTTTGTAAACCCGAAACCTGGATGGTCGAGGTTTGTCCGGTTTTGCGATCCGTCACATTCAACTGCAATTGACCATCGCGGTTAGCGATATCGACAATATAATCGTTGGTCACCATGCGGCCCGGTTTACCGGTATTAATATTCGACAGTAGCCCACCTAAAATTTGTGACTGGATGGCCTGGGTAAAGTTATCTAACGCTGATGGCGTTTCAATACCAAAGTCATCGTTATAGCTCGGATCTTTATAAGAGTTTTGTGCCTGGGCGCTATTTAATAAAAAAGCACCGTTATTTGGGTTACCACCAAAGTTTGGATTACGGAACTGGAAAGTCATGGTTCCAGCCCAACTTAAAGGCGAAATAAGCATGAGTAGAACTACTGCATGTTTGACACGCATTGCAGCCTCCGAACAATTTTTTATTTAGAATTCATCATGCGCCAAATCGCCCGTACTCAATAACGCCTGATTTATCTGGCGACGATTTAGTGCTTCTTCAGTTTGAATCAGTGCAAAGACGACAGTTTTTTCGAAGTCTCTTTTCAACGGGAATAAAAAAGTCTGGAAAATAACGTCCTGATTGACCGTTATTGTGATCCAACTTCCCCATCGTGCACTGGGCCTTTCATTAATCGTTAAGTTACCCGTATAGTCACTTTCCCATTTATCACTAAAGGCTCGGTAAAAATCATGGCCAATAGATGAAACAGTATGGTCAGTTAACAAGCCCGGGACTTCTACCTCAACGGCGTGAAGATTCCCTGCGGCGAACAGGAATTCTGCCGCCACAATCCAGCGTAAATAACGTTTCATGGCTTTATCGCCTGAGGTTATCGTTTGCCCAGGAAACCGCTTGAGTCCGGTTTTTTACGGCTATCTTCTTGAAAAGATTATAAAGATGCGTTTTAACCGTATTTTCGCTGATGAACAACGAACGAGCGATCTCGTTATTAGACGCGCCGATACGCAGCTTATTCAGGATCTCTTTTTCCCGATGAGTAAGGAGGGCTGATTCCGTGCTGTTATAACGATAGTTACCTGAATGCGTAATCAGGTAACTGGCAAGCTTTTGCGTAAAGTAGCATTCGCCGCGCAGGACGCCTTGCAACCCATTGACAACACGTTCTTGATCCTCCATGGCATAAAAAACGCCGTTGATATGAGGCCAGTTTTCAATGTCGCGGTACGGGTAATCTTCAGGCGTATTTAGCAACAATATTTTGATATTGTTGTTTTTCCTGCTCAAAGTATCCTGCCAATAATGGATAAGCTTTTTATCCGCTTCCATCATATCCAGAAGAATAATAGAACCTGAAGATATATCGTCCAGAGAACGTTGAATATTATGTAATTTTCCTGTAATTGCCAGCGATTGTTTAAGGTGCTGCAAGAGAGCTGTCGCCTGCAAAGAAGGTTTAGTGATCAACAATAATGTATGACCATGGATACTATGGACTTCATTAAACATGATGAAACCCCGCTTTTTTTATTGATCGCACACCTGACAGCTGCCTCTAAAATAGAAGCACCAGAAGTACTGACAGATGTTGCACTGCTGTGTGTAGTAATAAATCAGCCCTAAATGGGTAAAATATAAAACTAATGGATTACATCTGATTTCAATCTAGCCATTACAAATCTTAAATCAAGTGTTAAACATGTAACTAAATGTAACTCGTTATATTAAAATGTTAATCTTAAGGTTTTATTAAGTTTAGAAATGATAGAAAAGTTGTACATTTGGTTTTTCTTGCACAATTTTAAAAAATCATACAAATGGTGCTAACTTTCTAATAATGCATATAAAAAATATTTCGGTGTAGTCCTTTCGTCATGTAAAACGTTCTTGTTTTTTCTCCACACCTCCGTGGACAATTTTTTACTGCAAAAAGACGAGGTTTGTCACGGCTTGTGCGCAAGACATATCGCAGCAATCAGCGACGGGCAAGAAGAATGACTGTCTGGTGATTTTTGATTGCGGAAAACCGAAATTTAAAAGAAAACAAAATATTTTTTTGCGTAGATAACAGCGTATTTACGTGGGTTTTAATACTTTGGTATGAACAAAAAAAGAAAAATACAACGCGCGGGTGAGTTATTAAAAATATTTCCGCAGACATACTTTCCATCGTAACGCAGCGTTAACAAAATACAGGTTGCGTTAACAACCAAGTTGAAATGATTTAATTTCTTAAATGTACGACCAGGTCCAGGGTGACAACATGAAAAACAAATTGTTATTTATGATGTTAACAATACTGGGTGCGCCTGGGATTGCAGCCGCAGCAGGTTATGATTTAGCTAATTCAGAATATAACTTCGCGGTAAATGAATTGAGTAAGTCTTCATTTAATCAGGCAGCCATAATTGGTCAAGCTGGGACTAATAATAGTGCTCAGTTACGGCAGGGAGGCTCAAAACTTTTGGCGGTTGTTGCGCAAGAAGGTAGTAGCAACCGGGCAAAGATTGACCAGACAGGAGATTATAACCTTGCATATATTGATCAGGCGGGCAATGCCAACGATGCCAGTATTTCGCAAGGTGCTTATGGTAATACTGCGATGATTATCCAGAAAGGTTCTGGTAATAAAGCAAATATTACACAGTATGGTACTCAAAAAACGGCAATTGTAGTGCAGAGACAGTCGCAAATGGCTATTCGCGTGACACAACGTTAATTTTCATTCGACTTTTAAATCAATCCGATGGGGGTTTTACATGAAACTTTTAAAAGTAGCAGCAATTGCAGCAATCGTATTCTCTGGTAGCGCTCTGGCAGGTTCTATTCCTCAGTATGGCGGTGGTGGTCACCATGGTGGTGGCGGTAATAATAGCGGCCCAAATTCAGAGCTGAATATTTACCAGTACGGTGGTGGTAACTCTGCACTTGCTCTGCAAACTGATGCTCGTAACTCTGACTTGACGATTACCCAGCACGGTGGCGGTAACGGTGCAGATGTTGGTCAGGGCTCTGATGACAGCTCAATCGATCTGACTCAGCGTGGTTTCGGCAACAGCGCTACTCTTGATCAGTGGAATGGTAAAGATTCTACTATGACTGTTAAACAGTTCGGTGGCGGTAACGGTGCTGCTGTTGACCAGACTGCATCTAACTCCAGCGTTAACGTCACTCAGGTTGGCTTTGGTAACAACGCGACCGCTCATCAGTACTAATACATCCTCTGTATTAAAGAAACAGGGCGCAAGCCCTGTTTTTTTTCGGGAGAAGAATATGAATGCGTTATTACTCCTTGCGGCACTTTCCAGTCAGATAACCTTTAATACGACCCAGCAAGGGGATATGTACACCATTATTCCTGAAGTCACTCTTACTCAATCTTGTCTGTGCAGAGTACAAATATTGTCCCTGCGCGAAGGCAGTTCAGGGCAAAGTCAGACGAAGCAAGAAAAGACCCTCTCATTGCCTGCTAATCAACCCATTGCTTTGACGAAGTTGAGTTTAAATATTTCCCCGGACGATCGGGTGAAAATAGTTGTTACTGTTTCTGATGGACAGTCACTTCATTTATCACAACAATGGCCGCCCTCTTCAGAAAAGTCTTAATTTGTTGAAATATCGAGCATAAGATGAATCTGGAGAGAATGGTCTGCTGCGGATCAGCCAACCTGAAAGTATGGATAACACAACCCTCAAGGATGACTAATCATTGAGGAAATAGAATAAATGTTCAGACCTTTTTTAAACTCTCTTATGCTCGGCAGTTTGTTTTTTCCTTTTATTGCCATCGCAGGAAGCACCGCGCAAGGGGGCGTGATCCATTTTTATGGCCAAATTGTGGAACCGGCATGTGACGTCAGCACCCAGTCATCACCCGTAGAAATGAACTGCCCACAGAATGGCTCTGTTCCGGGCAGAACCTATTCCAGCAAAGCGTTAATGAGCGGCAATGTCAAAAACGCGCAAATAGCCTCAGTAAAAGTGCAGTATCTTGATAAACAGAAAAAGCTGGCTGTAATGAACATCGAATATAACTAAGTTTCTGAACAACTCACCTTGCTGAGCAGAAAAATGCGATTTAACCAAAAAGCCTGCTGTACACTTAAGAAACAAGAAGGTGTAAGGAGGCGTTATGAAAACGCGTATTCATGTTGTGCAGGGTGATATTACCAAACTGGCCGTTGATGTGATTGTGAATGCGGCTAATCCGTCATTAATGGGAGGCGGCGGCGTCGATGGAGCCATTCATCGCGCAGCGGGTCCGGCCCTTCTGGATGCCTGTTTAAAAGTCAGGCAACAGCAGGGCGATTGCCCTACGGGGCATGCCGTTATTACGCTTGCAGGCGATCTTCCCGCTAAAGCCGTAGTGCACACCGTCGGGCCAGTCTGGCGTGGTGGTGAACAAAACGAAGACCAGCTTTTGCAGGATGCCTATCTCAATAGCCTACGACTGGTGGCGGCAAACAGCTATACGTCAGTGGCTTTTCCTGCAATTAGTACTGGGGTTTATGGTTACCCTCGTGCGGCAGCGGCTGAAATCGCAGTAAAAACCGTTTCAGAATTTATTACCCGTCACGCTTTACCCGAACAGGTATACTTTGTCTGTTATGATGAAGAAAACGCCCACCTCTACGAAAGACTCCTTACCCAACAAGGAGATGAATGATTTGCCCCGGCTGGCGAGCGCGGTGCTGCCACTGTGTTCGCAACATCCCGGTCAGTGTGGCCTTTTTCCTCTGGAGAAAAGTCTGGATGCGTTTGCCGCCCGGTATCGTCTGGCCGAAATGGCAGAGCATACGCTGGATGTTCAGTATTACATCTGGCAGGACGATATGTCGGGTCGGTTACTGTTTTCCGCCCTGTTAGCCGCAGCAAAGCGTGGCGTTCGCGTCCGTTTGTTGCTGGACGACAACAATACACCCGGACTTGACGACATTTTACGCTTGCTTGACAGTCATCCCCGCATTGAAGTCCGGCTTTTTAATCCTTTTTCGTTTCGACTGCTACGTCCGCTTGGTTATATCACCGACTTTTCCCGTCTCAATCGCCGTATGCACAATAAAAGTTTCACCGTCGATGGTGTGGTGACTCTGGTGGGGGGACGAAATATTGGTGATGCCTATTTTGGTGCAGGGGAAGAGCCACTTTTTTCGGATTTAGATGTCATGGCAATAGGACCAGTTGTAGAGGACGTTGCCGATGATTTCGCCCGCTACTGGTATTGTAAATCGGTTTCACCCTTACAGCAGGTGCTGGATGTCCCGGAAGGTGAAATGGCGGATCGCATCGAGTTACCCGCCTCCTGGCATGACGATGCCATGACGCATCGTTATTTACGCAAAATGGAATCCAGCCCGTTTATAAATCATCTGGTTGATGGAACGTTGCCGCTTATCTGGGCGAAAACACGTTTATTAAGTGATGATCCGGCGAAAGGGGAAGGCAAGGCAAAACGGCATTCACTGTTACCGCAGCGCCTGTTCGATATCATGGGCTCACCCAGTGAACGCATCGATATTATCTCTTCCTATTTTGTACCGACACGCGCAGGTGTGGCGCAACTCTTACGGATGGTGAGAAAAGGGGTAAAGATTGCGATCCTAACCAATTCTCTTGCCGCTAACGATGTTGCTGTCGTCCATGCCGGATACGCGCGCTGGCGCAAAAAATTGCTCCGCTACGGCGTGGAATTATATGAACTCAAGCCGACGCGTGAACAAAGTAGTACGTTACACGATCGCGGCATAACCGGTAATTCCGGTGCCAGCCTGCATGCTAAAACCTTTAGCATCGATGGTAAAACGGTGTTTATTGGCTCTTTCAATTTCGATCCACGTTCGACATTGCTCAATACTGAAATGGGGTTCGTGATAGAGAGCGAAACGCTGGCACAGTTAATTGATAAACGCTTTATTCAGAGCCAGTATGATGCGGCCTGGCAGCTCCGTCTGGACAGGTGGGGGCGGATCAACTGGGTTGATCGTCATGCAAAGAAAGAAATTGTTCTCAAAAAAGAACCCGCTACCAGTTTCTGGAAGCGGGTTATGGTCAGACTGGCGTCGATATTGCCTGTGGAATGGTTATTGTAAACGCGGCTTAACGGGCTGGTGCTTTATCGTTCTCACGCTTAACAACCGGTTTACCAGAGAACAAAAACTTCAGTAACGGGATGCGTAAATGAATTTCATACAGAATTATCGCAATCCCTACTACGAATATCAGGCCACAGAGAAAACCAAGCCAGTTGGAGGTGATGTGCGGTGTAATGTACGCGCCGAAAAACAGCGTTAACGGGTGGTGAACCAGATAGATAAATAGCGATGCGTTAACAAAGTAAGTCACCCGCGCTGACTGGAAGTTAAGCAAACGGTGGCCGAAGGAGAAGACCACATTCACCATCCACAGACCGAGGACCATGGTGATCACCGACTCGGTTTCGTACATCCAGGCATCGCCACTGCCATAGCGCTGGTTGAGTAAATAAGCGACAAACGCCAATGCTGCTGCAAGGGTACAGCCACGAGACGGCGTGGTAAACAAGGCTTTAAGATGAGGGAAAATGAAAGCCAGTGCGCCGAGGATAAAGAACGGCAAATAAAATAACGTTTGCATGACAATAAAATTGAACATGCCGTTACTCAGAATGGGTGGATACACAATAAAAATCGTTCTTCTTATTACCGCATAACCGATGCCGAGGCACAAAAAAATCACCGATAATTTTACCATCGAGAATTTTTTATTCATTTTATCAGAATTATCTAAATTATTTCTGATGCGTTTAAATATCCATACGCACAGCGTCGTCATGACCACTAGCACCAATAAAAACCACAGATGCGATATTAATTCCCAGGCCAACGTATTATATTTGTCATACAATGACAGTCCAGGCCAACTTTCCGCTTTCCCTTTGACGTATTGCAGCATAATAAATTGCGGCAATGTCAGTAGGGGGATGGCTGTTAACATCGGGATCCCTACACGTTCGACACGTACTTTCCACCATTTTTTCAAGGGATAGCGTAAAAAAAGCATGTAGGAAAAGTACCCGGATATAACGAAAAATACCTGCATGCGGAACGAGTGGATGAAGTCATTAAAAAGGGTCAGCCACAATGACGGTTCGGCGCTATTCACATGCCATGTATGGCTCGAATAGATTAAAGAAATATGAAAAGGGATCCCTAACAACATCAGCCAGGCGCGGATGGAGTCGAGGAAATATTCACGTTGCGCGGGTACTGGATTCATATATGGTTAACTAATCTCGGATTTTTCGTCTTATCCCTGTCGGGTTATGCCTTTAGGCTTGTTGCCATAGCGACACCGACCTGACCGCGCCAGACGCAGGCTTCAAGGTTTTTATGCATAGCATCATCGCTACCACTAACCAGAATGGAAGCGTCTGTAAGACGGTTGATAAATAAATTTGCTGGCAAACCCTACACGAAGTCGATGCTTCTGTCTTTAGGAGAAGCACGGAAAGTGAAAACGGTTGCAATCAGGTGCTTAATCCATGAGCCAGCGTGTTGAACGATACCGGGATTCTGTTGTCGGAATGGCTGGTTATCCATTAAAATAGATCGGATCGATATAAGCACACAAAGGGGGAAGTGCTTACTAATTATGAAACATAAACTACAAATGATGAAAATGCGTTGGTTGAGTGCTGCAGTAATGTTAACCCTGTATACATCTTCAAGCTGGGCTTTCAGTATTGATGATGTCGCAAAGCAAGCTCAATCCTTAGCCGGGAAAGGCTATGAGGCGCCTAAAAGCAACTTGCCCTCCGTTTTCCGCGACATGAAATACGCGGACTATCAGCAGATCCAGTTTAATCATGACAAAGCGTACTGGAACAATCTGAAGACCCCATTCAAACTCGAGTTCTACCATCAGGGTATGTACTTCGATACCCCGGTCAAAATAAATGAAGTGACTGCCACCGCAGTCAAACGAATCAAATACAGCCCGGATTATTTCACTTTCGGCGATGTTCAGCATGATAAAGACACGGTAAAAGACCTTGGTTTTGCCGGTTTTAAAGTGCTTTACCCGATCAACAGCAAAGATAAAAACGATGAAATCGTCAGCATGCTCGGGGCCAGCTATTTCCGCGTGATTGGCGCAGGTCAGGTTTATGGCCTTTCTGCCCGCGGCCTGGCAATTGATACCGCCTTGCCATCGGGTGAAGAATTTCCACGTTTCAAAGAGTTCTGGATCGAGCGTCCAAAACCGACTGATAAACGTTTAACCATTTATGCATTGCTTGACTCGCCGCGTGCGACAGGTGCTTACAAATTCGTGGTTATGCCAGGGCGTGACACGGTTGTGGATGTGCAGTCGAAAATCTATCTGCGCGATAAAGTCGGCAAACTGGGGGTTGCACCGTTAACCAGTATGTTCCTGTTTGGGCCGAACCAACCTTCGCCTGCAAATAACTATCGTCCGGAGTTGCACGATTCTAACGGCCTGTCTATCCATGCCGGTAATGGTGAATGGATCTGGCGTCCGTTGAATAACCCGAAACATTTAGCGGTCAGCAGCTTCTCGATGGAAAATCCGCAAGGCTTCGGTCTGTTGCAGCGCGGTCGTGATTTCTCCCGCTTCGAAGATCTCGATGATCGTTACGACCTCCGTCCAAGCGCATGGGTGACTCCGAAAGGGGAGTGGGGCAAAGGCAGCGTTGAGCTGGTGGAAATTCCAACCAACGATGAAACCAACGATAACATCGTCGCTTACTGGACGCCGGATCAGCTGCCGGAGCCGGGTAAAGAGATGAACTTTAAATACACCATCACCTTTAGCCGTGATGAAGACAAACTGCATGCACCAGATAACGCATGGGTGCAACAAACGCGTCGTTCAACGGGGGATGTGAAGCAGTCGAACCTGATTCGCCAGCCTGACGGTACTATCGCCTTTGTGGTTGATTTTACCGGCGCAGAGATGAAAAAACTGCCAGAGGATACCCCGGTCACAGCGCAAACCAGCATTGGTGATAATGGTGAGATAGTTGAAAGCACGGTGCGCTATAACCCGGTTACCAAAGGCTGGCGTCTGGTGATGCGTGTGAAAGTGAAAGATGCCAAGAAAACCACTGAAATGCGTGCTGCGCTGGTGAATGCCGATCAGACGTTGAGTGAAACCTGGAGCTACCAGTTACCTGCCAATGAATAAGACAACTGAGTACATTGACGCAATGCCCATCGCCGCAAGCGAGAAAGCGGCATTGCCGAAGACTGATATCCGCGCCGTTCATCAGGCGCTGGATGCCGAACACCGCACCTGGGCGCGGGAGGATGACTCCCCGCAAGGCTCGGTAAAGGCGCGTCTGGAACAAGCCTGGCCAGATTCACTTGCTGATGGACAGTTAATTAAAGACGATGAAGGGCGCGATCAGCTTAAGGCGATGCCAGAAGCAAAACGCTCCTCGATGTTTCCCGATCCGTGGCGTACCAACCCGGTAGGCCGTTTCTGGGATCGCCTGCGTGGACGCGATGTGACGCCGCGCTATCTGGCTCGTTTGACCAAAGAAGAGCAGGAAAGCGAGCAAAAGTGGCGTACCGTCGGTACCATCCGCCGTTACATTTTGTTAATCCTTACGCTCGCGCAAACTGTTGTCGCGACCTGGTATATGAAGACCATTCTTCCTTATCAGGGGTGGGCGCTGATTAATCCTATGGATATGGTTGGTCAGGATGTGTGGGTTTCCTTTATGCAGCTTCTGCCTTATATGCTGCAAACCGGTATCCTGATCCTCTTTGCGGTGCTGTTCTGTTGGGTGTCCGCCGGATTCTGGACGGCGTTGATGGGCTTCCTGCAACTGCTTATTGGTCGCGATAAATACAGTATATCTGCGTCGACAGTTGGCGATGAACCATTAAACCCGGAGCATCGCACGGCGTTGATCATGCCTATCTGTAACGAAGACGTGAACCGTGTTTTTGCTGGCCTGCGTGCAACGTGGGAATCAGTAAAAGCCACCGGGAATGCCAAACACTTTGATGTCTACATTCTGAGTGACAGTTATAACCCGGATATCTGCGTCGCAGAGCAAAAAGCCTGGATGGAGCTTATCGCTGAAGTCGGTGGCGAAGGTCAGATTTTCTATCGCCGCCGCCGTCGTCGCGTGAAGCGTAAAAGCGGTAATATCGATGACTTCTGCCGTCGCTGGGGCAGCCAGTACAGCTACATGGTGGTGCTGGATGCTGACTCGGTAATGACCGGTGATTGTTTGTGCGGCCTGGTGCGCCTGATGGAAGCCAACCCGAACGCCGGGATCATTCAGTCGTCGCCGAAAGCGTCCGGTATGGATACGCTGTATGCGCGCTGTCAGCAGTTCGCGACCCGCGTGTATGGGCCACTGTTTACAGCCGGTTTGCACTTCTGGCAACTTGGCGAGTCGCACTACTGGGGACATAACGCGATTATCCGCGTGAAACCGTTTATCGAGCACTGCGCACTGGCTCCGCTGCCGGGCGAAGGTTCCTTTGCCGGTTCAATCCTGTCACATGACTTCGTGGAAGCGGCGTTGATGCGCCGTGCAGGTTGGGGGGTGTGGATTGCTTACGATCTCCCGGGTTCTTATGAAGAATTGCCGCCTAACTTGCTTGATGAGCTAAAACGTGACCGCCGTTGGTGCCACGGTAACCTGATGAACTTCCGTCTGTTCCTGGTTAAGGGTATGCACCCGGTTCACCGTGCGGTATTCCTGACGGGCGTGATGTCTTATCTCTCCGCTCCGCTGTGGTTTATGTTCCTCGCGCTTTCTACTGCATTGCAGGTAGTGCATGCGTTGACCGAACCGCAATACTTCCTGCAACCACGGCAGTTGTTCCCGGTGTGGCCGCAGTGGCGTCCTGAGCTGGCGATAGCGCTGTTTGCTTCGACTATGGTGCTGTTGTTCCTGCCGAAGTTATTGAGCATTTTGCTTATCTGGTGCAAAGGAACGAAAGAATACGGTGGCTTCTGGCGCGTTACATTATCGCTGCTGCTGGAAGTGCTGTTTTCCGTGCTGTTGGCTCCGGTACGCATGCTGTTCCATACGGTCTTCGTCGTCAGCGCGTTCCTTGGCTGGGAAGTGGTGTGGAATTCACCGCAGCGTGATGATGACTCCACTTCCTGGGGCGAAGCATTCAAACGCCACGGCTCTCAGCTGCTGCTGGGGTTAGTGTGGGCGGTTGGTATGGCGTGGCTGGATCTCCGTTTCCTGTTCTGGCTGGCACCGATTGTCTTCTCGTTGATCCTGTCACCGTTTGTTTCGGTGATCTCCAGCCGTACTACCGTGGGTCTGCGAACCAAACGCTGGAAACTGTTCCTGATCCCGGAAGAGTATTCACCACCGCAGGTGCTGGTTGATACCGATCGTTTCCTTGAGATGAATCGTAAACGCTCCCTTGATGATGGTTTTATGCACGCGGTGTTTAACCCGTCATTTAACGCTCTGGCAACCGCAATGGCGACGGCGCGTCACCGCGCCAGTAAGGTGCTGGAAATCGCCCGTGACCGCCACGTTGAACAGGCGCTCAACGAGACGCCAGAGAAGCTGAATCGCGATCGTCGCCTGGTGCTGCTAAGCGATCCGGTGACAATGGCCCGTCTGCATTTCCGCGTCTGGAATTCCCCGGAGAGATATTCTTCATGGGTGAGTTATTACGAAGGGATAAAGCTCAATCCACTGGCATTGCGTAAACCGGATACGGCTTCGCAATAAAAACGTAGTTGCCTGATGCGCTACGCTTATCAGGCCTACATTGCTCCTGCAATGTGTTGATTTTGCAAGATTTTGTAGGTCGGATAAGGCGTTCACGCCGCATTAGGCAAAAACAACGAGCCAATAAAAATACCGGCGTTATGCCGGTATTTTTTTACGGAAGGGGTATCAAATGCGTTTAATTATGGTGAGCATCATGGTGACCTTGCTGTGTGGCTGTGGCAGCATCATTAGTCGCACTATACCGGGGCAGGGGCATGGCAACCAATATTATCCCGGTGTGCAATGGGATGTGCGTGACTCCGCCTGGCGTTACGTCACGATCCTTGATCTGCCATTCTCCCTTGTTTTCGATACTTTACTGCTGCCGATCGACATTCATCATGGCCCGTATGAGTAATTAGCGTTCATCCCACTCATCAGCCGCTGCCCGTCCTTCTTCCGTATCCAGCGGTGGCTCAAGCTGAAATTCCCCCTCGTCCCATTCATGTAATGTATTCTCTTCCTGCCACTCCTGGCGGATCTCTATCTCATCATAGTCGCCGACAAAGACACTTTGCGCGGCTTCACCGCTAAGCATGGGTAAACATTCACCTTCTTCCCCTTCGTCGGCAAAAAACTCAACTTGCCACATGATGTCGCCGTCCTGCAAAACGTATTTTTGGGCATTGAACTGTTGCACATTCGCGTCTTCGGCGTCGATGCCGGGGTTGTCTGCAAGAAATTCTTCGCGTGCAGCGTCAATGGCTTCTTCAAGCGTTGCGTACATGGTCATCACGATTCTCCCTTTGAGTTGATGAGGTTTCAGGGAAAAGGATAGCTGATTCTCCGCTTTTGCAAGTATGAAAGGCGAAAAATCAGTTCGATACCTGGGGTATCCGACGACGGCGCAGACTGTTCCATGAATAGACTGCGTTGAATAACACTACGCCAGCGGTGACGAGGAATACCGCTCTGAAACCGTAGTTCGCCGAAATCGCCGCTCCCATCAATGGCCCGGTAACGTTGCCAATATCACGAAAAGATTGGTTATAGCTGAAAATACGCCCGGCGATTTGGTTGCTTGAGTTGTAAACCAATAGTGTCTGTACGGCGGGGAGTAGTGCACCATCGGCAGCACCGAGCAAAAAGCGTAAGATCCCAAGTTGTAACGGTGTCTGAACGTAAGACATTGGGATCAACAGCAGTACAGAAAAGATCAACGCTGTAATCAGGATCTTTTCGGGGCCGATTCGATCGCCAAGTTTGCCGAGTCGTGGTGCACTCAGCAGAGCAGCCACGCCTGGCACCGAGGCGATCATGCCACTGATAAAGGCGACGTTACTGACGTTACCCGCCAGTTCGCGGACATACAGCGTCAGAATAGGGGCAATTGAACCCGTCGCCACCTGGATGATTAACGTGGTGACAAACAGGCTGAGTACCAGTTTCGGGTTTTTAAGTGATGTCACCACTTCCCGCATATGCAGCATCTCTTTTTTGCTGACCGGCTGGAATTTTTCTCGGATGCAAAACAGGGTGACGAAAAAGCAAAGTATCAGCACACTGGCGGTAATAAAGAATACCGGACGTAAGCCGTAGCTATCGGCAAGCAAACCACCAGCCATTGGGCCGAGCAACGCGCCGCTAACGCCGCCTGTGGAGAGCGTACCCAGCGCCCAGCCGCTTTTATTACGCGGTACTTGTGTGGCGATAAGAGCATTAGCGTTGGGAACAAATCCGCCAAGCAAACCAAGCAGCGCCCGCAGGATCAAAAACTGCCAGATATTTTGTGCCATCCCCATTAACACCATCACGATGCCCATCCCAAGGGCAGAGCGTAATAGCATGAGTTTTCGGCCTTTACGGTCGGCAAGCCCACCCCAAAACGGTGAGGCGATGGCCGAAAATAAAAATGTAATGCTGAAGACAATACCGGACCACATATTCAAGGCGGAGTGGCCCGTAACGCCAAGCTGCTCAACGTAGAGGGGTAAGAAGGGCATTACCAGGCTGAAGGCGGCACCGGTAAGAAAACAGCCTAGCCAGGCGACGATCAGGTTTCGTTTCCAGTTTATAGGGGTGTCATTTTCACAGGGTGACATAGCAATCCGCTGTTGGTGCGCCAGGCGCGGTGAACATAAGAAGAAAAGATAAGCACACTAATTATGCGCCCGACTTCCAGGGGGCGCAATCCAGAGAGCTTTTATCGCTAAATCAGGGGGATTTGCTGTGGTAATGCCGGATACCATTCTGAAGCATCCGGCATGGGAGATTTAATAGCGTGAAGGAACACCTTCCGGACGTGTTTTAAAGCGACGGTGCAACCACATATACTGCTCTGGTGCCATCATGATGCATTTTTCGACCACTTTGTTCATCCACGCGGCGGTGGTTTCGGCATCATCCAGCGGCGGAGAACACTCTGGCGGTAGCATAATCAACTGATACCCTTTGCCATCTGGCTTACGGCGTGGAACGAAGGGCACCAGACATGCGCCGGACATCCGTGCCAGCATCCAGGTTCCGGTTGTGGTCGCAGCCTGCTCAACGGCAAACAACGGGACGAAAACGCTTGAGCGCGGGCCGTAATCATGATCCGGTGCGTACCAGACCACTTCGCCTTTTTTCAGGGCTTTAATCATGCCTTTTAAATCTTTGCGGTCGAGCATCGATTTATTTGAGCGCAAACGGCCCCAGGTTTGTAGCCAGTCAATCAGTGGATTATCGTTCGGGCGATAAACGCCAATCCCCGGTTCCTGCATACCAAACTGCCGCGCACCCAGCTCCAGTGTAAGAAAATGGATGCCAACTAACAGGATGCCGCGTTGTTGCGCCTGCACGTCACGAATGTGTTCCATGCCGATCACTTCCGTCCAGCGGGCGATTCGGCGGTCCGGCCAGAACCACGCCATGCCGGTTTCCATCAGCCCCATACCAACAGATTCGAAATTCTTCACCACCATTTCACGGCGTTCTTGTTCGCTCATTTCCGGGAAGCACAGTTCCAGGTTGCGATGCACAATTTTTGCGCGTCGTTTCATAAAACGTAACGCCAGTTTTCCTAATCCACAACCGAGGCGGTAGATAACCGGGTAGGGCAATTGCACGACTAACCAAAGTACGCCAATACCCAGCCAGGTTAACCAATAACGCGGATGAAGCAGTGCGGTGGAGAACTTGGGTAGATTCGTCATATCAATCCTGTTTTTCAACCTATTCGGGCAATTGTATGTATTGTCGCATTTTTTCGCCCGCAACCAAAATTTGTGGCTGAAGACTGGGCGAAATTACCGCGCTTGTAAATAATAAATAATTTTTAATGCGCAAATGTAGCGTAAAATGTGTGGATGTTAATTATCGATAATTGCTATATCATGCCGCGGATTTTTACTTTCCCATCTCGCAGGAACCGTACACCATGCCAGTGTTACACAACCGCATTTCCAACGACGCGCTGAAAGCCAAAATGTTGGCTGAGCGTGAACCGCGCACCACCATTTCGTTTTATAAGTATTTCCACATCGCCGATCCGAAAGCGACCCGTGACGCTTTATATCAGCTGTTTACTGCGCTGAATATTTTTGGGCGAGTGTATCTGGCGCATGAGGGGATTAACGCGCAAATCAGTGTACCTGCGAGCAATGTTGAAACATTTCGCGCACAGCTATACGGCTTCGACCCTGCTTTAGATGGCTTACGCCTGAATATCGCGTTGGATGATGACGGGAAATCCTTCTGGGTACTGCGCATGAAGGTGCGCGATCGCATCGTAGCCGACGGTATTGACGATCCTCACTTTGATGCCAGCAATGTTGGTGAGTATCTGCAGGCGGCAGAAGTGAACGCCATGCTTGACGATCCCGATGCTCTGTTTATCGACATGCGTAATCATTATGAGTATGAAGTGGGGCACTTTGAAAACGCGCTGGAAATTCCGGCAGATACCTTCCGTGAGCAGCTGCCAAAAGCAGTCGAGATGATGCAGGAACATAAAGATAAAAAAATCGTTATGTACTGCACCGGCGGCATTCGTTGTGAAAAGGCCAGTGCCTGGATGAAACATAACGGATTCAATAAAGTCTGGCATATCGAAGGCGGAATTATTGAATACGCCCGTAAGGCGCGCGAGCAGGGCTTACCGGTGCGTTTTATTGGCAAAAATTTTGTGTTTGACGAGCGGATGGGCGAACGTATATCTGATGAGATTATCGCGCATTGCCACCAGTGCGGTGCGCCGTGCGACAGCCATACCAACTGTAAAAATGATGGCTGCCACCTGCTGTTTATTCAGTGTCCAGTATGTGCAGAAAAATACAAAGGTTGTTGCAGTGAGATTTGCTGCGAAGAAAGCGCGTTACCGCCAGAAGAACAGCGACGCCGTCGGGCAGGACGTGAAAATGGCAATAAGATCTTTAATAAGTCTCGTGGACGTCTGAATACAACACTGGGCATTCCTGATCCAACAGAATAAATATCATTGCCGGATGCGTGTCATCCGGCAACATTTCACGCTTACTTCTGCTGTACGCCTTCCACTGAAATAATCAGATCAACTTCCTGAGAAGCTGGACCTAAATCTGTCTTGATATTGAAGTCTTTGAGCTTAATTTTGCCTTCGGCCTCAAAGCCTGCACGTTTACCGCCCCACGGGTCGTCGCCCTGACCAATTAATTTCGCTTCCAGCGTGACGGGTTTGGTTACACCATTCAGCGTCAGATCGCCGGTAATATCCAGTTCGTCACCGTCTTTCTTCACGCTGGTGGAGGTGAATGTTGCCTGTGGATATTTTGCGGTATTGAGGAAATCCGCACTGCGAAGATGTTTATCGCGTTCGGCGTGATTAGTATCGACGCTGGTGGTGTTAATTGTCACATTCACTTTATCGGCAGCTGGATTTTTTTCATCAAAGGTAAAAGTACCGTCGAAATCTTTAAAGGTGCCATATAACCAGCTATAGCCAAGATGCTGGATGCGGAAGTTAACAAAGGCGTGCTGACCTTCTTTGTCAATTTTGTAATCGGCGGCAACCGCTGAACCGGCAGAGAACATCAAGGAAGCGAAGGTTAAACCAAGCAGGCTTTTTTTCATTTTTTATACTCCATAGTCAGATGACGACTTTCCCAGCATGCGCTTCAGAGTGTCGTCTTTATCGATGAAATGATGCTTCAGGGCCATAAATCCGTGCATAACGGACAGTACTACGACGCTCCACGCGAGCCAAAAATGCAGGGCACCGGCAAAGTCAGCCTGTGCGCCAGCGTCGGCGAGGGTCGCGGGGACGTCAAACCAGCCAAAAACGCTGATCGGTTTACCATCGGCAGTTGAGATCAGATAGCCGCTGATGCCGATGGCAAAGAGCAATAGGTACAATGCAAGATGTCCAGCCTTTGCGCCAACACGAGTCATGGGCGAATAACTTTGCAGCGGACCCGGCGGTGGAGATATGACACGCCAAAGAACGCGAATAACCAGCCCCATCATTAACAAAATGCCGATGCTTTTATGCAATTCGGGTGCTTTGTGGTACCAGCCATCGTAATAGCTGAGCGTGACCATCCACAGACCTAAAGCAAACATGCCATAGACAATAATTGCGCTTAGCCAATGTAAGGCCGCAGATATAACACCATAGCGTTCAGGGGTATTTGTGAATGACATAAGTGCATCCAAAACGAATTTGCGAGAGAAAGAAAATGGCGTGTCGGAGAATGAATTGCAACACAAAAATAACAAATTGAATGATATTTATTTTTATTTCAATAATTTTGAATTAATAATGAAAGAATCTTCATAAGTTTAGTGGGTTCAGCATCTGGAAGGTCTGGTAAGTGCTGTAGAGGCAGGAAGAATCTCATTCAATTTTTCACGCTAAATGAAAGGGAGATTAAATATTTGTCAGTTTATGTCAGTGCGGAAAAACTAAAAATAAAACACGTAGATCAGGTCCATAATTGCCAACAGTCCCCAGAGAAAAAGATAAAGCATCAGATGCTCGCGAATATTATTGATGAGATAGTGCAACAGCCGACGCATTAAATACTCCTGTAAAAACGGCCTCATTCTGGAGGCCGTAATGATGATTATTGGAAGCGGGAAAGCCTGAATGGCGTCAAATCAAAATCGCTTTTTTTGTCTTGCGCAAAATCGGCAGCTATTTCCCCTAAAACTGACGCAAATTTAAAACCGTGCCCGCTCAGGCCGGTAATGAGCAGTGTATTATCGTGGCCGGGTAGAGTATCGATAATAAAATCTTCGTCAGGCGAATTATCATAGGTGCAGGCAGCGCCGTACAGGCAGCAACCGATACCCGGCAATACATTGCGCAAGAACGGGAAGGCTTCCGAGCCATCGCTGACGACTTCCGCAAACGGAACACGTTCATCCGCTGAATGGATAACCTGGCCTCCGTTATGTTTGCCAATCTTCAACGCGTCGTTTTCTGCCGGAAAACCATAATATTGATCGCCATTGGGCAGTTCACCGGTAAACGCCGGGAATTTATTCTTCACGCTATAGCGACCATCGGCCTGATACCAGGCAAATACTTTGCGTACGGGCTGGACAGGCAGTTCCGGGAGCAGATCTTTTACCCATGTTCCCGCGCAGACGATCGCTTTTTTCGCCTGATACTCACCGTCAGCCGTTTCAATAATTACGCCATCATCGTCATGACGAATTGCGGTGACCGGGCAGTTAAACAACTGCGCACAACCCGCTTCCTTCGCCAGTTGGATCCAGGTTTTAATCGCCAGTTCGCTGCGTAAAAAGCCGGAATCAGTCTCAAATAATCCGATGTAGTTGTCCGGGACGCGTATTTCCGGCCAGCGGGCCATAATCCCTTGCGCATCGAGCTTTTCAACGTTGAGTTGCCACTGTTCGGCGCTGTGGGCGACGTTGGCGAGAAATGTGGAATCAGCCGGGCCAAGGTTAATGACGCCAGAGCGTACAAAAATGGGATCTTCTTCGTTGTGGCGGGAGAGTTCATCCCACAGCGTTTGCGCGCGGAGGACCAGCGGGACATACTTTTCGCCTTCACCATAAGCATGGCGAATTAATCGCGTATCGCCGTGGTGGCTGCCGTGTTGATGCGGTGGCATATGGGCGTCGGTCATTAGCACGTTTAAACCGGCACGGGTTGCATAATACCCGGCGGCAGCGCCTACGGAACCGCTGCCAATAATGATGAGATCGTATTTCATTTTTTTCTCTCTGCTCTCATGGTTTAAGCAGAGTAATTAACTGAATGCAGATATACAACCCAGAAATGGTAAAGGCACCAGTGAGGTGCCTTTTGGGTGGATGGTCATGTCATGTTAATGACGCCGATACTCGTTTACCGGGAAATCACCGGATTCAATTTTGGCGATTCCTGCTTCTAATATCGAAATAAATTGTCTGGCAACATCAGTGGTTAACCAGAGCGTCTGACCAACTTCAGTCCCTTCCTGCTCGGACTTATTTGGGGTCTGGTAGTGCAAACGCAACATCAGCGCATCATAGCTATCAACGGTGCTGATGTCCCACCCTACGAGCGGATGAGTCTGAATGACTTCATTATTTTTTTCCATCATGGCCCCCTAATTCGTGTTACTAGACAACGTTATTCGAGGTTCAATGCGTTTTTATCTGAAGCAACTTCAGTATACCAATAAGTAAGGGTATTCACCGAATTTTTAAAGGGGGGAACAGATAAATTTTTGCTTTTAAGATTTATATGAACAATAAAACAGCATGTCATTCATATTTTTTTAGCATATTGTGCAATTATTTTGAGGAAGTGTAGAAATTTTGTACTCGAAATTCGTAAGTAAAATAAAAAAGCCGGGGCGACCCGGCAAAAACAAAAATCACTGCATATTATTCGCTGACAAACCAGTCATCGGCGCTTTCCCACGTTTCCTGGAGAATTTCGCTAATGCGCTGTTTATCTTCTTTTGTCGCGCCAATAACCGATAAATTATTCGCTGCGGCATAACGTACCGATACGTGGCCTTCATTATCAGGAAACGCATACTGAATACGGCGGGAAAGTTCGCCAGCCAGGGCGTCAATAGCCCCAGCTGGCAATGGAGAAGTTTTCGCTATGGTGACTTCAATTCGCATAATAGCCCCCTGTTAAATATACTGGTTATTTATACAGTTAAAATAACCTAATGACAACAGGAAGCTACGATTTTTATTGTTTAACGGACCAGCGTACCGTTTCACCGGCGAGGAATGGCACCAGTGTGTCATCAGTCAATGCGATGCTTTCAGCAACCTGCTGTTCTTCGCGTACCAGTTCGATGAATGTGTCGTTGACCGGCAAGCCATAGAACTGTGGGCCGTTTACAGAACAGAATGCTTCAAAGTGCTGCAGAGCATTCATCTCTTCAAAGACGGTAGCGTAACTGCCCAGCGCGGTTGGGGCGTTGAAGCAGCCCGCGCAGCCGCAGCTGCTCTCTTTGCGATGACGTGCATGCGGCGCAGAATCCGTACCGAGGAATACGCGATTAAAACCGCTGGCGACCAGTTCACGCAGTGCCTGTTGGTGAATATTGCGTTTGAGGATGGGTAGACAATACAGGTGTGGACGCACGCCACCAACCAGCATATGGTTGCGGTTAAACATCAGATGCTGCGGAGTGATGGTGGCCGCCAGACGTTCATTTCCGTTACGGACATAGTCGGCAGCATCTTTGGTGGTGATGTGCTCAAAAACGACTTTCAGCGCGGTCAGGCGCTGGCGCAGCGGTTCCATCACGCTTTCAATAAAGCGCGCTTCACGATCAAAAATGTCGATATCTGCATGTGTCACTTCACCATGCACCAGTAGCGGCATACCGATTTTTTCCATGCGCTCAAGTACCGGCATGATTGCATCAACCGACGTCACGCCGTGGCTGGAGTTAGTGGTTGCGTTTGCGGGGTAAAGTTTTGCAGCGGTGAACACGCCTTCGTTAAATCCACGTTCCAGCTCATTAGGGTCCAGCGAATCTGTTAAATAACAGGTCATCAGCGGGGTGAAATCGTGCCCGGCAGGTACGGCGTCAAGAATACGCTGGCGATATGCCACGGCAGCCTCAACGGTTGTTACGGGCGGAGCCAGATTGGGCATTACGATAGCCCGTCCATAAATTTCGCTGGTATAAGGCACGACAGTTTTTAACATGTCGCCATCGCGGAGGTGAAGGTGCCAGTCGTCTGGGCGGCGGATCTTTAATACCTGGGATGGTGCAGTCATTAATCTCTATGCTCCGGCTGAAGGGATGTTTTTGCCGGACACAAAGGATAAGCGGAAACGTTTTCCTTTGCACGAAAAATAAAGGGCGCAAATGCGCCCTCGTGATTAATCAGTAAACGGAATGACAATTTCACCAGGCTTCACTTCAATACCTTTCGCCAGTTTCTTCGCCATTGCTTCGCCCTTACTGCCATCTTCGCGCAGGACATAAGCAGGTTGCTGGTTAAAGTAATTGCGTAATGCCTGGTTCAAATAGGGAAGCAACGTTTGCATCACCGTTTGCATTTTTTCCGGTTGTACCGTCGCATCGACTACTTCCATCTCTTTCAGGAAGATCGCGCCTTTTTCTTTATCAAACACAGGCAGCGCTTTCAGCTTCAGTTTCATGGTCGCTTTCTGGCTACCGAACAGGGAGTTCATGTCCAGATTGGCGTCTCCGGTTAGGGTAACCTTATTCGGCTCTTCGCGACCAATTTGGCTGGTCAGGTTTGTCAGAACAATATGAGCGTCAGCCACGCCGGGTAAACCGATATCTTTTGAGAAATTATTATGTTTCGCAAGCGACTGGTTAATTTCTTGTTCGGTGATGGTGTATTGGGTGAGTTGATTACAGCCAACGAGCAGGCCACTGACGAACAATACAGCGGCAAATAAAAACTTGTTCATGGTAGTCCTCGACATGAAATCTGCGTCAATATCCTGACACAACGCAGCATGTGTCACCAGCGATAAACTCGCCAGCAGAAAAAACTGAAAACGGCGGCAACCCACGAATACAGGCTGCCGCGGCGGGTCAGGATTAAATCGCCATTGATGATAACAAATTGATTTGTGTCTGTTTCGCCATATTATCGCGGTAATCAGCAACGCGGCTTGGCCAGTTGATTCCGGCTACCAGCGTCAGATTACGCAGGAGCGGAAATAGCTGAATATCGTCTTCCGAAAGTTCGCCATTCACGGCGTTCGGTTTGACGATAAGTTTGTCCAGCGCACGTAAATCATCGCTGATATTCTTAATCAGACCGTCAGAGTGGGCCAGCAGGTCGGCAAAATTACCCGCGCTGGCTTCTTTCTTGTCGACAAAATATTTGCGCGCGGCGGGAGTAGAAAACTCATCAAATGCCGATTTGGCAAAACGCGGTAACAGCAGTTTGTTGGCGTAGCCGTTGACCTTGCGCAGCCATTCTTCAATGGCAGGTGAACGTTTGCCGGTCAGTAACGGTTTGCCGTCGAGTTTATCGACATAGTGAACGATGTCCATGCTTTCTGGCATATAGCGGCTGTCATCTTTTTGCAGAATGGGAACCTGTTTTTGACCGACCATCCGGGTGGGTGTTTCTGCGTCGTCATTGAGCAGAACATGTAATTCGACGGGGATATTTTTCAGGCCGAAAATCATGCGGGCTTTGAGGCAGTAAGGGCAGTGATCGTAAATGTATAGCTTCACGTGACTCCTCCATTTGGCTGTCAGTTCACTTTCAGTATGGAGGAGTCAGGGGGGAGTATCAAATCAGGCGTCGCGTTCCAGCAAACGACGCGCGGTGCGTTTCTGGCTAAACTGCCAACCCAGCGCAAGGAAAGTGAAGATGCCAATAATGCCCAGCATCATCCACGGAAGCTCTGGTTGGTGCGCTGATTTACCCAAGTCAAATAGCCAGCCACCACCGATATAACCAATCGCGCCGCCAATCGCCAGACCCAGACGGCTAAACCCCATATAACTGCCGCGAGCTCTTGCGTCCGCCAGCGAAGCACTTAAGGTTTCACGCGCAGGCTCGGCAATGATCGACCCGATATAAAACAGACAAATCAGGGTGAAAAGTTGTTGCAGGCCGCTGACCATGCCCACCGGCATCATGCTTAATGACATTATCAACAGCCCAGCCATCAACCGGTGTTCCAGACGAAAATGCTTTTCACTCCAGCGGGCGATAGGATAGAGCAACGTTAAAGACAGACACGCTTCAATGGCATACATCCATTTAACGGCAGAGGGTGCGCCCGCCACGTCGTTGACCATAATTGGCAGCATCAGCATCACTTGTACAGCCAGCATGTAGTAACCCGCCAGCGTCAGGACATAGGTGACAAAACGCTTGTCGCGCATCACGCGGGTCATGCCTTCGCGAACGGGCGTGCGTACGGTGGAGAGTTTCCATGCCGGTAACAACCACGCATTGAACGCTGCACACAGCACAAACAAAACGGCTCCTGTGACACAAACCAGGCGAAAGTCGTATTGCAACAGCCAGCTTCCCAACAATGCGCCAATGACAGCACCAGCGCTGTCTTGCATCATTAATAGTGAGAAAAAACGGCCACGCTGCTGCGGGCGGATTAGTTTCACCACCAGCGCCGAACGCGGAGGATCAAACAACGTGCCGCCGAGTCCCGAAAGCAGGCATGAAAACCACAGTAGCCACGGTTCGTGGGCGATACCCATTGTGGCGAATCCGGCGGCACGCATCAGCATACCGGTGACAATCATCGGTTTGGCACCAAAGCGGTCGGCAATTGCGCCGCCGAAAATCCCCAGACCTTGCTGAATAAACTGGCGTAGGCCGAGGGCAATACCGACCATGACGGCGGCCCAGCCCATTTGATCAACGAAGCGGATAGAGATCAGCGGGAAGACAACAAAGAACCCCAGCACGACCAGCATATTATCGATGAGCAGGAAATATTTACCCAGGTTCCTCGCCTGCGACACGCGGGACATTTCCCCTCCCGGGAAATAAAAGATGAGCACTTTCTATTCTGCATTGCCGCTAAGACTTTTCCCATCACTTCGGGGACAATATTTTTTTATCAAAACGTCGCTTTGATAGAGAGTTTTTATCAAATATGTGAATAATGCAGAAAACGGCATTCTGGACTTTTCACAGGGTCTGGTTGCGCAGGTATAGTAATACTTACAGCGTATTAAAGACGTTACGGGAAGGAGTAGGTATAGAATGTTTGGCTATCGCAGTAACGTGCCAAAAGTGCGCTTAACCACTGACCGACTGGTCGTGCGTCTGGTGCATGATCGTGATGCCTGGCGTCTTGCGGATTATTACGCAGAGAATCGCCATTTCCTCAAGCCCTGGGAGCCAGTGCGCGACGAAAGCCACTGTTATCCATCAGGCTGGCAGGCCAGGCTAGGGATGATTAACGAATTTCATAAACAAGGTTCAGCTTTCTACTTTGGCTTATTCGACCCGGACGAAAAAGAGATTATTGGCGTTGCCAATTTTTCCAATGTTGTTCGCGGCTCTTTTCATGCCTGCTATCTCGGTTATTCGATTGGGCAAAAATGGCAGGGCAAAGGACTCATGTTTGAAGCCCTGACCGCCTCCATTCGTTATATGCAGCGCACCCAACATATTCATCGCATTATGGCCAACTATATGCCGCACAATAAACGCAGCGGTGATTTACTGGCGCGATTGGGTTTTGAAAAAGAAGGCTATGCGAAAAACTATCTGTTGATTGATGGACAATGGCGCGATCATGTTCTGACGGCATTAACCACCCCAGACTGGACGCCTGGCCGCTAAGGAGAATCTGATGAAATATCAACTTACTGCTCTGGAAGCCCGCGTGATTGGCTGCTTGCTGGAAAAACAGGTGACTACGCCGGAGCAATACCCGCTTTCAGTAAATGGTGTAGTAACGGCCTGTAATCAGAAAACGAACCGTGAACCGGTCATGAATCTGAGTGAATCTGAAGTGCAGGAACAGCTGGATAATCTGGTCAAACGTCATTATCTACGCACGGTGAGCGGTTTTGGTAATCGGGTCACCAAATATGAGCAACGTTTTTGTAATTCAGAATTTGGCGATCTGAAACTGAGCGCCGCAGAAGTAGCGTTAATCACCACGTTGTTATTGCGTGGTGCCCAGACACCGGGAGAACTGCGCAGTCGCGCCGCGCGAATGTATGAGTTCAGCGATATGGCGGAAGTGGAGTCGACGCTTGAACAACTGGCGAATCGCGAAGATGGTCCTTTTGTGGTGCGTCTGGCCCGCGAACCGGGTAAACGCGAAAGCCGCTACATGCATCTTTTCAGTGGTGAGGTTGAAGATCAGCCGGCGGTAACGGATACGTCGAACGCGGTTGACGGTGATTTACAGGCCCGCGTCGAAGCTCTGGAAATCGAAGTGGCAGAACTGAAACAGCGTCTTGATTCGTTGCTGGCCCATCTGGGAGATTAAAGTGAAAAAATTACGTATCGGCGTAGTGGGGTTAGGCGGCATCGCGCAAAAGGCGTGGTTACCGGTGCTGGCGGCAGCGTCTGACTGGACCTTACAAGGTGCGTGGTCGCCAACGCGCGCGAAAGCCCTGCCAATTTGTGAAAGCTGGCGCATTCCTTATGCCGATTCGTTATCCAGCCTTGCTGCCTGTTGTGACGCTGTTTTTGTGCATTCCAGCACCGCCAGCCACTTTGACGTGGTCAGTGCGTTACTCAATGCGGGGGTACATGTCTGTGTCGATAAACCGCTGGCAGAAAATCTGCGCGATGCTGAACGGCTGGTTGAACTGGCGGCGCGGAAAAAACTGACGTTGATGGTCGGTTTTAACCGTCGCTTCGCACCACTCTACGTTGAGTTAAAAACACAACTCTCCACCGCCGCCTCGCTAAGAATGGATAAACATCGTAGTAATAGCGTCGGGCCACACGACCTTTATTTCACGTTGCTGGATGATTATCTGCATGTGGTGGATACCGTGCTGTGGTTGTCGGGCGGCAAAGTCTCTCTGGATGGCGGTACGCTACTGACTAATGACGCTGGCGAAATGCTGTTTGCCGAGCACCATTTTTCGGCCGGTCCTTTGCAGATCACCACCTGTATGCATCGCCGTGCCGGAAGTCAGCGTGAAACCGTGCAGGCCGTGACTGACGGTGCGCTCATCGACATTACGGATATGCGCGAATGGCGTGAGGAGCGCGGGCAGGGCGTGGTGCATAAACCTATTCCAGGTTGGCAGAGTACTCTTGAGCAACGTGGATTTGTTGGCTGTGCGCGTCACTTCATTGATTGCGTGCAAAATCAGACAGTTCCACAAACTGCCGGAGAACAGGCAATACTGGCGCAACGCATCGTTGACAAGATCTGGCGCGATGCGATGAGTGAATAAACCCTGTAACATCTGGCGGTAGCAATTCACCATAATCCAGGTAGACTATTCGCCTCTTTCAGCGCCTGCCTTGCAGGCGTTTTGCCCGTGGGTCTGGATTAGAACACCGATGAATTTATTAAAATCGCTGGCCGCCGTCAGCTCGATGACCATGTTTTCGCGTGTGCTTGGCTTCGCACGTGACGCAATTGTCGCCAGAATCTTTGGCGCAGGGATGGCAACAGACGCCTTTTTCGTCGCATTTAAACTTCCTAACTTGTTGCGCCGTATCTTTGCCGAAGGGGCATTTTCCCAGGCATTTGTACCGATTCTGGCGGAATATAAAAGCAAGCAGGGTGAAGACGCCACGCGGGTCTTTGTCTCGTATGTTTCTGGCCTGCTGACACTCGCGCTGGCGGTTGTGACGGTCGCCGGGATGCTCGCCGCGCCGTGGGTGATCATGGTGACCGCGCCGGGTTTTGCTGACACGGCCGACAAATTTGCCCTGACTACCCAGTTATTACAGATTACCTTTCCTTATATCTTGCTGATTTCCCTGGCGTCGCTGGTGGGTGCGATTCTGAATACCTGGAACCGCTTCTCGATTCCGGCATTTGCTCCAACGCTGCTTAACATCAGCATGATTGGCTTCGCGCTGTTTGCCGCACCGTACTTTAATCCTCCGGTGCTGGCGCTGGCATGGGCTGTTACGGTCGGCGGCATCCTACAGCTGGTGTATCAGCTACCGCATTTGAAGAAGATCGGCATGCTGGTTTTGCCACGCATTAACTTCCACGATGCCGGGGCAATGCGCGTGGTGAAACAGATGGGACCGGCGATCCTTGGCGTCTCTGTGAGCCAGATCTCCTTAATCATCAACACCATTTTTGCCTCGTTTCTTGCTTCCGGTTCGGTGTCGTGGATGTATTACGCCGACCGCCTAATGGAGTTTCCGTCCGGTGTACTGGGCGTGGCGCTTGGCACCATTTTGCTGCCGTCGCTGTCGAAAAGTTTTGCCAGTGGCAATCATGATGAATACAACCGTTTGATGGACTGGGGGCTGCGTCTTTGTTTCCTGTTGGCGCTGCCGAGTGCGGTTGCGTTGGGCATTCTTTCAGGTCCGTTAACCGTTTCGCTGTTCCAGTACGGTAAATTTACCGCCTTTGATGCGCTGATGACCCAGCGGGCGTTAATTGCCTACTCGGTGGGTTTGATTGGCCTGATTGTCGTGAAAGTGTTGGCTCCTGGCTTTTATTCCCGCCAGGACATTAAAACGCCAGTGAAAATTGCCATCGTTACGCTGATTTTAACGCAATTGATGAACCTGGCGTTTATCGGCCCGTTGAAACATGCCGGGCTGTCCCTTTCTATTGGTCTGGCGGCGTGTCTGAATGCTTCTCTGCTTTACTGGCAGTTGCGTAAGCAGAAAATCTTTACCCCGCAACCCGGCTGGATGCCGTTTCTGTTGCGTCTGGTGGTGGCGGTACTGGTGATGTCTGGCGTGCTTTTAGGTATGTTACATATCATGCCAGAGTGGTCACTGGGTACTATGCCCTGGCGTTTACTGCGTTTAATGGCGGTCGTGCTGGCGGGAATTGCCGCGTACTTCGCTGCACTGGCGGTGTTGGGCTTCAAAGTTAAAGAGTTTGCCCGTCGGACGGTATAACAATGCATTCCGGCCTGCACTGCAGGCCGGAGATAATCTTCAGATCGAAATCTTTTTACTGCCGCGATGGGGTATTGATGTCTGACCGTTCGCCCCGTACAGCGTCGGTTCCTGATGCGGTTTTAACATTTCCAGCGCCTGTTGATTGCGCTCAATCTGACCTTCCAGTAACCAGCCATTATGTTGATTCATTTGACGTAGTTGCTGAGTTTGCACCGTAATTTCCTGCCAACGTTGACTAATATCAACGCTATTTTCTGCATTGGGTTCTTTTCTGCGTAACTGTTCGAGGTAATCCAACGTCGCCAGCAGTGAGCTTTTTTGTTCTGTAATCCATTGCAACTGGCTGCCGTTGATCTGCCCCATTGAGAGATGTTGCTGCTCTTGATCCATTACCGTTTTGAGATCGTTAAGCACTGCGGACATCTGGTCGAGGATCTCTGCAAGACGCGTCATACGATCAGTTACTCTGCAAGTCTTGCTGCGCTTCGTTGATTAGCGCATCGGCAATTTTGCCGGTGTCCATTTTTAGTTCACCGTTACGAATCGCCAGTTTTAACGCTTCGACACGTTCAAGATTGATATCACTGCTGCCGGGTTGCATTAGTTTTGCTTGCGCGTCGCTTAACGTCACACTGGTGCTGGTGGCGGCGGTTGTTTTTGCCGCCCGGGTATTCGTTACCGGCGCGTCAGTGGTTTCACGCGGTTGAACGGTGCTTACGGGCTTCAGAGGTGAAGTGCGGTCAATACTCATGGTTTATTCCTCATTGAGGGCGCTTTTATCATGTGTTGCTTATTTATCGGCATGGGTCGGGTAATCTTTAACAGGTTACAGGTTTATAAGAATATTCCCATCTGCATCGACAACGCCGCTGACCACCTGTCCCGATACCATGCGCACCCGCGCATTCTGTGCGACGGCAGCATTGTTCAGCGCCTGACCTTCAGCGTTGGCGCTAAACCCATCACCACTGGCGATCACGTTGACGCGTTGTCCCGCTTTTACACGCCAGGCCTGGCGCAACTGGGTTAATTGGATAGGTTGTTCGGGTGATAGATCGCGCAGGCTAACGGCATCAATAAGTTGATTGATATCCAACACAGTACGCGGCGGCAAGGTGTCCAGTCGTCCGCGTTTCAGTTTTACATTGCCAGCTTCCAGCTTTCCTCCCCGCACAATGGGCATCGCGGCAACCACATAATTTCCTGTGGCCTGTACATTGACTTGCAAATATCGTTTGTCGTTACCGCAGCGTGCCAGCACATTCACATTTCCCCACAGGCGGGAATTATTGCTTATCGAAAGCAGTGGTTGCTCGCACGGCGGAAGTAGATGGGGCGATGTACGAATAGAAACACGAACCTCATCACTTACTCCCGCGAGCTGGGCGCTAAAAAAGGTTTGTAACTGCGATGTGAGATTGCTCGCCGCACTTAACGGACTGAACAGTATCGCGATGATCGCCACGCTACGTTTTATTGCCAGCATTTTCGCTCCCAGCCATTTCTACAACGTGAATTGTACCTGTACGCAATGACCATCAACGGCATAAATAGCGACCCATTTTGCGTTTATTCCGCCGATAACGCGCGTGTAAAGGCATTTAAGCTGATGGCAGAATTTTGATACTTGCGGAGGAGATATGCTCGATAAGCTCGACGCCGCCTTACGTTTTCAACAAGAGGCGCTCAATCTGCGCGCCCAGCGTCAGGAAGTGCTGGCAGCAAACATCGCCAATGCCGATACCCCTGGTTATCAGGCACGCGATATCGATTTTGCCAGTGAACTTAAAAAGGTCATGCAGCGTGGACGGGATGAAACCAGCATGGTTGCGCTGACGATGACCTCAACGCAACACATTCCGGCGCAGGCGCTGACGCCTCCTACCGCAGAACTGCAATACCGTATTCCGGACCAGCCTTCGCTGGACGGTAATACCGTCGATATGGATCGCGAACGCACTCAGTTTGCCGATAACAGCCTGCAATACCAGATGAGCCTTAGCGCGTTGAGCGGGCAAATCAAAGGCATGATGAACGTTTTACAGAGCGGAAATTAACGGATGGCACTGCTGAACATTTTTGATATCGCCGGGTCGGCGTTAACTGCCCAGTCCCAGCGCCTGAATGTGGCGGCCAGTAATCTGGCGAATGCTGATAGCGTGACCGGTCCCGATGGACAGCCATATCGGGCAAAACAGGTGGTATTCCAGGTGAACGCTGCGCCAGGCGCTGCGACAGGCGGCGTAAAGGTTGCCGATGTTATAGAAAGTCAGGCTCCGGACAAACTGGTTTATGAACCGGGTAATCCGCTGGCGGATGCAAAGGGCTACGTGAAAATGCCAAACGTTGATGTTGTCGGCGAGATGGTTAACACCATGTCAGCATCACGCAGCTATCAGGCCAATGTTGAAGTGCTCAACACGGTGAAAAGCATGATGCTGAAAACCCTTACGCTTGGTCAATAAAGGAGAAATCTATGTCCATTGCGGTAACCACCACCGATCCGACAAATACCGGCGTCAGCACCACCAGCAGTAGCTCACTCACGGGTAGCAACGCCGCAGATTTACAAAGCAGTTTTCTGACTTTGCTGGTGGCGCAGCTGAAAAACCAGGACCCGACCAATCCAATGGAAAACAACGAGCTGACGTCGCAATTGGCACAAATCAGCACGGTCAGCGGGATTGAAAAACTCAATACCACGCTCGGATCTATTTCCGGACAGATTGATAACAGCCAGTCGTTACAGGCCAGTAACCTGATCGGTCACGGTGTGATGATCCCCGGCACCACAGTTCTTGCCGGAACCGGCAGTGAAGAAGGGGCTGTGACCACGACCACACCGTTTGGTGTTGAGTTGCAGCAGGCGGCAGACAAAGTTACGGCCACCATCACCGATAAAAACGGTGCGGTTGTCCGTACCATTGATATCGGTGAACTGACTGCCGGAGTCCACAGTTTCACCTGGGACGGTACGTTGACTGACGGCAGCACTGCGCCGAACGGTTCTTACAATGTAGCGATTAGCGCCAGTAACGGTGGTACACAACTGGTTGCCCAGCCGCTGCAGTTTGCTCTGGTGCAGGGGGTGATCCGCGGCAACAACGGTAATACGCTGGATCTCGGCACTTACGGCACCACCACCCTCGACGAAGTACGGCAGATAATTTAAAGCCCTCAAATTTCAGGAGTCAGTCATGGCCTTTTCTCAAGCGGTTAGCGGATTAAACGCTGCCGCCACCAACCTCGATGTTATTGGCAACAATATCGCCAACTCCGCCACCTACGGCTTTAAATCAGGCACGGCCTCTTTTGCCGATATGTTTGCCGGTTCGAAAGTGGGACTGGGGGTAAAAGTTGCCGGTATCACTCAGGACTTTACCGATGGCACGACCACCAACACCGGGCGAGGTCTGGACGTTGCTATCAGCCAGAATGGTTTTTTCCGTCTGGTAGACAGCAATGGTTCGGTTTTTTACAGCCGTAATGGACAATTTAAGCTGGATGAAAACCGTAACCTGGTGAATATGCAAGGTTTACAGCTGACGGGTTACCCGGCAACCGGTACGCCGCCGACTATTCAACAAGGGGCGAATCCGACCAATATTTCGATCCCGAATACCCTGATGGCAGCGAAAACTACCACCACGGCGTCGATGCAGATCAACCTGAATTCCAGTGATCCGCTTCCCTCTGTTAAAGGATTCGATGCCAGCAATGCGGATAGCTATAACAAAAAAGGTTCGGTGACTGTTTTCGATAGTCAGGGTAATGCTCATGATATGAGCGTTTATTTTGTGAAGACCGGGGATAATAACTGGGATGTTTACACCCTGGATAGCAGTGATCCAAAAGGCACTGCTAACCCTGCAACGACGCTGGTGTTTAATGCCAATGGCGTTCTGACCTCAGATCCAACAAAGGATATTACCACCGGCGCAATTAACGGCGCAGATCCCGCCACGTTTAGCCTGAGCTTCCTCAACTCCATGCAGCAAAATACCGGTGCTAACAACATTGTGGCAACCACCCAGAACGGCTATAAACCGGGCGATCTGGTGAGTTATCAAATCAATGATGACGGTACGGTTGTCGGCAACTATTCCAACGAACAAACCCAACTGCTGGGGCAGATTGTACTGGCGAACTTTGCCAACAACGAAGGTCTGGCATCCGAAGGCGACAACGTCTGGTCTGCGACGCAATCTTCTGGCGTGGCGCTGTTGGGGACAGCCGGGACGGGCAACTTTGGCACCCTGACCAACGGTGCGCTGGAAGCGTCCAATGTCGATCTCAGCAAAGAACTGGTCAATATGATCGTTGCCCAGCGTAACTATCAGTCTAACGCCCAGACCATCAAAACCCAGGACCAGATCCTCAACACGCTGGTTAACTTACGCTAATCGCTGACGGGATAGCTCAATGGATCACGCAATTTATACCGCGATGGGGGCAGCCAGCCAGACGCTGAATCAACAGGCGGTGACCGCCAGTAATCTGGCCAATGCCTCTACGCCCGGTTTTCGCGCACAGTTAAACGCCTTGCGTGCAGTGCCGGTGGAAGGGCTTTCACTACCCACGCGCACGCTGGTTACGGCGTCAACACCGGGTGCTGACATGACGCCCGGTAAGATGGATTACACCTCGCGCCCGCTGGACGTCGCGTTGCAGCAGGACGGCTGGCTGGCCGTGCAGACCGCTGACGGCAGCGAAGGATATACGC
The DNA here is from genome assembly GCF_002965245.1 of Escherichia sp. MOD1-EC6021. Classification (NCBI taxonomy): domain Bacteria; kingdom Pseudomonadati; phylum Pseudomonadota; class Gammaproteobacteria; order Enterobacterales; family Enterobacteriaceae; genus Escherichia; species Escherichia sp. MOD1-EC6021. Next base: position 315,627 of record NZ_PTRU01000003.1, read on the forward strand.
GTAATGGCAGCATTCAGGTTGATCCCACCGGGCAACTGACAATTCAGGGGCATCCGGTGATCGGCGAGGCGGGGCCAATTGCTGTGCCGGAAGGGGCGGAAATCACTGTTGCTGCCGATGGCACAATCTCGGCGCTGAATTCTGGCGATCCGGCAAATACTGTCGCGCCAGTGGGGCGTCTGAAGCTGGTGAAAGCCACGGGCAGCGAAGTGCAGCGCGGTGACGACGGCATTTTTCGTTTAAGCGCAGAAAGCCAGGCTACGCGTGGGCCGGTACTGCAGGCAGATCCAACCTTACGTGTGATGTCGGGGGTTCTGGAAGGCAGTAACGTCAATGCCGTTGCGGCAATGAGCGACATGATTGCCAGCGCGCGGCGTTTTGAAATGCAGATGAAGGTGATCAGCAGCGTCGATGATAACGCAGGCCGTGCCAACCAACTGCTGTCGATGAGTTAATTGAACGGATACATGACAAATGTAAGTTGCCCAGTGTGCAAACTTATCGGTCTACGGGGTACATCGCAATTTATTGATTTTTCTATCCCTTGTAGGCCGGATAAGGCGTTTACGCCGCATCCGGCAAGAAGACAGATGCACTTTGTCACTAATCCACTACAGGACATTTTATGATCAGTTCATTATGGATCGCCAAAACGGGCCTAGATGCCCAGCAAACCAATATGGACGTCATTGCCAACAACCTGGCAAACGTCAGTACCAACGGTTTTAAGCGTCAGCGCGCGGTGTTTGAAGATCTGCTGTATCAAACCATTCGCCAGCCAGGGGCACAGTCTTCCGAACAAACCACCTTACCATCCGGATTACAAATCGGCACGGGTGTACGCCCGGTCGCCACTGAACGCTTACACAGCCAGGGCAACCTGTCGCAAACCAATAACAGCAAAGATGTCGCGATTAAAGGGCAGGGCTTTTTCCAGGTGATGTTGCCAGATGGCTCATCAGCCTATACCCGCGACGGCTCTTTCCAGGTGGATCAGAACGGGCAGCTGGTGACGGCTGGTGGTTTTCAGGTGCAGCCAGCGATCACCATACCGGCGAATGCGCTAAGTATCACCATCGGTCGTGATGGCGTGGTCAGCGTAACCCAACAAGGCCAGGCAGCTCCGGTTCAGGTTGGGCAGCTCAATCTCACCACCTTTATGAATGATACCGGACTGGAGAGTATTGGCGAAAACCTCTACACCGAAACGCAATCCTCCGGTGCACCGAACGAAAGCACGCCGGGCCTGAACGGTGCGGGACTGCTGTATCAAGGGTATGTTGAAACGTCTAACGTCAACGTGGCGGAAGAACTGGTCAATATGATTCAGGTGCAACGCGCCTACGAAATCAACAGTAAAGCGGTATCCACCACCGATCAGATGCTGCAAAAACTGACGCAACTCTAAGGCATAACCGGTGGCAGATTCACCGGTTGACTGATTTTTGAAGATGATAGCCATGCAAAAAAACGCTGCGCATACTTATGCCATTTCCAGCTTGTTGGTGCTTTCACTAACCGGCTGCGCCTGGATACCCTCCACGCCGCTGGTACAGGGGGCGACCAGTGCACAACCGGTTCCCGGTCCGACGCCCGTCGCCAACGGTTCTATTTTCCAGTCTGCTCAGCCGATTAACTATGGCTATCAACCGCTGTTTGAAGATCGTCGACCACGCAATATTGGCGATACGTTGACCATCGTGTTGCAGGAGAACGTCAGCGCCAGCAAAAGCTCCTCTGCTAATGCCAGCCGTGACGGTAAAACCAATTTTGGCTTTGATACTGTGCCGCGCTATTTGCAGGGGCTGTTTGGTAACGCTCGTGCCGATGTCGAAGCCTCCGGTGGTAACACGTTCAACGGAAAAGGCGGGGCCAATGCCAGCAATACCTTTAGCGGCACGTTGACGGTGACGGTTGACCAGGTACTGGTCAACGGCAACCTGCATGTGGTGGGTGAAAAACAGATCGCCATTAATCAGGGTACCGAATTTATTCGCTTCTCTGGTGTAGTTAATCCTCGCACCATCAGCGGCAGTAATACCGTACCGTCTACTCAGGTGGCGGATGCGCGCATTGAATACGTAGGCAATGGCTACATTAACGAAGCGCAAAATATGGGCTGGTTGCAGCGTTTCTTCCTTAACCTGTCGCCAATGTAAGTGAGGCTGTGGTGATTAAATTTCTCTCTGCATTAATTCTTCTACTGGTTATCACGGCAGCTCAGGCTGAGCGTATTCGCGATCTCACCAGTGTTCAGGGGGTAAGGCAAAACTCACTGATTGGCTATGGCCTGGTGGTGGGGCTGGATGGCACCGGTGACCAGACAACTCAGACGCCGTTTACCACACAAACGCTTAATAACATGCTCTCACAGCTGGGAATTACCGTTCCGACGGGCACTAATATGCAGCTAAAAAACGTCGCTGCGGTAATGGTGACGGCGTCACTTCCACCGTTTGGACGTCAGGGGCAAACCATTGACGTGGTGGTTTCTTCCATGGGAAATGCCAAAAGTCTGCGTGGCGGTACGTTATTGATGACACCGCTTAAGGGCGTTGACAGTCAGGTGTATGCGCTGGCACAGGGCAATATTCTGGTTGGCGGCGCAGGGGCCTCCGCTGGCGGTAGCAGTGTTCAGGTGAACCAACTGAACGGTGGACGGATCACCAATGGTGCGGTTATTGAACGTGAATTGCCCAGCCAGTTTGGCGTCGGGAATACCCTTAATTTGCAACTTAACGACGAAGATTTCAGTATGGCGCAGCAAATCGCTGACACCATCAACCGCGTGCGTGGATATGGCAGCGCCACCGCGTTAGATGCGCGGACTATTCAGGTGCGCGTACCGAGTGGCAACAGTTCCCAGGTCCGTTTCCTTGCCGATATCCAGAATATGCAGGTTAATGTCTCCCCGCAGGACGCTAAAGTAGTGATTAACTCGCGCACTGGTTCGGTGGTGATGAATCGCGAAGTGACCCTCGACAGCTGCGCGGTAGCGCAGGGGAATCTCTCGGTTACGGTAAATCGGCAGGCCAATGTCAGCCAGCCAGATACACCGTTTGGTGGCGGGCAGACTGTGGTTACTCCACAGACGCAGATCGATTTACGCCAGAGCGGCGGTTCGCTGCAAAGCGTACGTTCCAGCGCCAGCCTCAATAACGTGGTGCGTGCGCTCAATGCGCTGGGCGCTACGCCGATGGATCTGATGTCCATACTGCAATCAATGCAAAGTGCGGGATGTCTGCGGGCAAAACTGGAAATCATCTGATGATCAGCGACAGCAAACTACTGGCAAGTGCGGCCTGGGATGCACAATCGCTCAACGAACTTAAGGCGAAAGCGGGCGAAGATCCGGCGGCAAATATCCGTCCGGTGGCCCGCCAGGTGGAAGGGATGTTCGTGCAGATGATGTTGAAAAGCATGCGCGACGCTTTACCAAAAGATGGCCTGTTCAGCAGCGAGCACACTCGCCTGTATACCAGTATGTATGACCAGCAGATTGCCCAACAGATGACGGCGGGCAAAGGTCTGGGGCTGGCAGAGATGATGGTTAAACAGATGACGCCAGAACAACCATCGCCAGAGGAGTCCACGCCAGCAGCACCGATGAAATTCCCGCTCGAAACCGTGGTGCGTTATCAAAATCAGACGCTTTCGCAGCTGGTGCAAAAGGCCGTACCACGTAACTACGATGATTCGCTGCCGGGTGACAGTAAAGCATTCCTCGCGCAACTCTCGTTGCCCGCCCAACTGGCAAGCCAGCAAAGCGGTGTGCCACATCATTTGATCCTCGCTCAGGCGGCGCTGGAATCTGGCTGGGGACAACGGCAAATCCGCCGTGAAAACGGCGAGCCGAGCTATAACCTGTTTGGCGTCAAAGCCTCTGGCAACTGGAAAGGGCCAGTCACTGAAATCACCACGACTGAATATGAAAATGGCGAAGCGAAGAAAGTAAAAGCGAAGTTTCGGGTCTACAGCTCGTATCTGGAAGCATTGTCGGATTACGTTGGGCTATTAACACGTAACCCGCGCTACGCTGCCGTGACGACCGCCGCGAGTGCGGAGCAGGGGGCGCAGGCCCTACAGGACGCGGGCTATGCCACCGATCCTCACTATGCCCGCAAACTCACCAGCATGATTCAGCAGATGAAATCGATAAGCGACAAGGTGAGCAAAACCTACAGCATGAACATTGATAATCTGTTCTGAATAACTCAAGTCCGGCGTGTCGCTGCCGATAATACTCTGTAATTGAAGGCTTATAAGGAACCTCCATGTCCAGCTTGATCAATAACGCCATGAGCGGACTGAACGCGGCTCAGGCGGCGTTAAATACGGCAAGTAATAATATTTCCAGCTATAACGTTGCCGGATATACCCGCCAAACCACTATTATGGCGCAGGCCAATAGCACGTTGGGCGCTGGCGGCTGGGTTGGCAATGGCGTCTACGTTTCTGGTGTGCAGCGTGAGTATGATGCGTTTATTACCAACCAGTTACGTGCTGCGCAGACGCAAAGTAGCGGCCTGACTGCCCGCTATGAGCAGATGTCGAAAATCGACAATATGCTCTCCACCAGTACCTCTTCGCTGGCAACACAGATGCAGGATTTCTTCACCAGCCTGCAAACGCTGGTGAGTAACGCGGAAGATCCGGCAGCGCGCCAGGCGCTGATTGGGAAATCAGAAGGGTTGGTGAATCAGTTTAAAACCACCGATCAATATCTGCGCGACCAGGACAAACAGGTCAATATCGCGATAGGTGCCAGCGTTGATCAGATCAACAATTACGCTAAACAAATCGCCAGCCTGAACGATCAGATCTCCCGCCTGACAGGCGTGGGAGCAGGGGCGTCACCTAACAATCTGTTGGATCAACGCGATCAACTGGTGAGCGAATTAAACCAGATTGTTGGTGTAGAAGTCAGCGTTCAGGATGGTGGCACTTATAACATCACGATGGCCAATGGTTACTCACTGGTTCAGGGTAGTACGGCGCGGCAACTTGCGGCAGTTCCTTCCAGCGCCGACCCTTCTCGTACGACTGTCGCTTATGTTGATGGGACGGCAGGCAATATTGAGATCCCGGAGAAATTACTGAATACCGGGTCGCTGGGCGGCATTCTGACATTCCGTTCTCAGGATCTGGACCAGACGCGTAATACGCTCGGACAACTGGCGCTGGCATTTGCCGAGGCTTTCAACACCCAACACAAAGCCGGATTTGATGCTAACGGCGATGCCGGTGAAGATTTCTTTGCTATCGGTAAGCCCGCGGTTCTGCAAAACACTAAAAACAACGGTGACGTTGCGATCGGTGCCACGGTAACTGATGCCTCCGCGGTACTGGCGACAGATTACAAAATCTCGTTCGATAATAATCAGTGGCAGGTCACCCGCCTTGCCAGCAATACCACTTTTACGGTGACGCCGGATGCCAACGGTAAAGTGGCATTTGATGGTCTGGAGTTGACGTTTACAGGAACGCCTGCCGTTAACGACAGCTTCACACTGAAACCGGTAAGTGACGCCATCGTCAACATGGATGTATTAATCACCGACGAAGCGAAAATCGCCATGGCGAGCGCAGAAGATGCGGGTGATAGCGACAACCGCAACGGTCAGGCCCTGCTGGATCTGCAAAGTAACAGTAAAACGGTGGGCGGTGCGAAATCCTTTAACGACGCTTATGCCTCGTTAGTGAGTGATATCGGTAATAAAACCGCGACGTTGAAAACCAGTAGCACCACGCAAGGTAATGTGGTGACGCAGCTTTCCAATCAGCAGCAGTCGATTTCCGGTGTCAATCTCGATGAGGAGTATGGAAATCTGCAACGTTTTCAGCAGTATTACCTGGCGAATGCGCAGGTTCTGCAGACGGCAAACGCGATTTTTGATGCGCTGATTAACATTCGTTAAGGGGAGATAAAATGCGTTTCAGTACCCAGATGATGTACCAGCAAAACATGCGTGGCATCACCAATTCTCAGGCAGAATGGATGAAGTACGGCGAACAGATGTCGACGGGTAAGCGAGTCGTTAACCCTTCAGATGATCCCATTGCTGCATCACAAGCTGTTGTTCTCTCCCAGGCACAGGCGCAAAACAGCCAGTACACGCTGGCGCGTACTTTCGCCACTCAAAAAGTGTCACTGGAAGAGAGTGTGCTTAGCCAGGTCACCACTGCTATCCAGAATGCTCAGGAAAAAATTGTCTACGCCAGCAATGGCACCTTGAGTGACGATGACCGGGCGTCGTTGGCAACCGATATCCAGGGTATTCGTGACCAGTTGCTGAATCTGGCGAACACTACGGATGGTAACGGGCGCTACATTTTTGCCGGTTATAAAACAGAAACTGCGCCGTTTAGTGAGGCAGACGGCGAATATGTTGGCGGAGCAGAAAGTATTAAACAACAGGTCGATGCTTCGCGTTCGATGGTGATAGGGCACACGGGTGACAAAATTTTCGACAGTATTACCAGCAACGCGGTAGCGGAACCAGACGGTAGCGCTTCTGAAACCAATCTTTTTGCCATGCTGGATAGCGCCATCGCAGCCCTGAAAACGCCGGTCGCGGAAAGCGAAGCGGATAAAGAAACCGCCGCTGCGGCACTGGATAAAACCAACCGCGGACTGAAAAACTCGCTGAACAATGTGCTGACCGTTCGCGCGGAATTAGGCACGCAGCTGAACGAACTGGAGTCGCTGGATTCATTAGGTAGCGATCGCGCTTTAGGGCAAACGCAGCAGATGAGCGATCTGGTTGATGTGGACTGGAATGCAACTATTTCATCTTACATCATGCAGCAAACGGCATTGCAGGCATCGTATAAAGCATTTACCGATATGCAGGGATTGTCGCTGTTCCAGCTCAACAAATAAGCTCGCTTTAAAACATATCATGAAACTGGGTATGTTTTGTCTGCCCGCTCTGGGATCGCCGGGGCGGGCATTTTTTTGCCTATTTTGTATTGTTGGTTAGCAAGGATGCCATTCGATGAATTTTAATATGTTGATTTAAAGATGAAATAAAAAAGCCCTGGCAGTTACCAGGGCTTGATTACTTGAGCTAATTATTACTCAACAGGTTGCGGACGCGCAGGAGCGGCAGATGCATGATGCGTTGCCGTATGACCACCTGCGGCACCTTTACCTTCGAAGGTAAAAGCAGGGCGCTGCCAGTCACTGTGACGCGGTGCCTCCGGAACATATTCCGGTGCCGGAGCGCGCGTCATTGGCGCGGTAGCGTGGTTATGCTCAACGGTGACCTCAGATTCAACCGCAGCTACCGTTTCAACTTCTGCTGCGACTTCAGCGACGACTGGCGCGGCAGGTTGAGCAACAACTTCAGGCTCAGCAACCACAACCTCAGCAGTTTCGGCAACTTCTTCAATATCAGCCGTCTCTTCCTGCGGTTCAACAACCGGTTCTGCGTGTTCTACAACTTCCTGGGCTACGGCAACATCAGACTCGGTAATCACCTGCGGCTGTTCAGTTACCGCGGCGGCAATCACTTCAGGATGCGTCGTTTCAACCACTTCCGGTTGCGGTTCGGTAACCTGAACGGGGGCTTCTACGACTTCAGCCACTTCTTCAACAATCGGTGCGCTAACAACCGGTTCGACAGCGGCGGCGACAGGGACCTCAGTCACCATCGGTTGCACTTGTACTTCTTCCTGTTCGCGCTGCTCTTCAACCTGTACATCTTGCGGACGTACAATCGGATAGCGGATCCAGACTTTGCCAGAGGCCAGTTCCGGAGACGCGCACGCTACGGTTAACGGCATTGGCGACTGGGTCGGGTAACGCTCGTCACGATAGCGACGACGACGCTGACCACTTACGCGCAGGTGACGAGGCGAGCGGCGAGAGCGACGCGGCATGCCACCGTTATCACGGTTATCAGCATTGTTCTCTTCCTGCTGTTCCGGCGCAGTTTGCGCTACGACTGGCAGCGGGACTTTCGCCAGTTCTGTACGCGGAGCAGGCACTTCCTGAACGATGGTTTCGGCAGCGGCAGTTTCTTCAACCACTGGTGCGGCTACCGTTTCTTCGGCTACGCTTTGCTCGTAACGCACTTTCTGATTCAGCTGGCGCTGTTTACGACGCGGCTGAACCGGACGTACACGTTCTTCCTGTTCGGTTTCCTGAACAGATTGCTCTTCAACATTCAGCGCTTTCGCTTCTTGTTGCGCCTGACGTTTATCATCATTACGGCGGCGGCTACGTTCACGACGCGGCGCTTGCTGCTCGTCGGTGGTACGCGCTTTTTCCGTTACCTCAGCCTGCTGACGGCTCTCACGCGTCTCGGCAGTCTGCTGCTGTGCCTGGCGACGATTACGGCGGTTTTCTTCGCGATTATCGCTGCCTTCATTACGTTCGCTACGTGTGTCGCGGCGTTCATTTCGGTCACGACGGTTGTTCTGACGTGGCTTACGGCGGTCCTGTTGACGTTCCGGTTTCGTTTCAGTTTTCGGTGCCGGTTGCTCGGTCGGTTTGGTTTCTTCACCACCGCTGAACAGCGCTTTCAGTGCGCCGAAGAAGCGGCTTAACAGCCCTGGTTGTGCAGGAGCTGCTGGTGTTGTTGATGCAGCTTTAGGTGCTGGGGCTGCGACAGGCGCGGCAGGTTCAGCTGGGGTTGGCGCTGGCGGCACATCCGGCATGGCAAACGTTGCCAGCGCAGGTTGTTCCGGACGCTTACGTTCAGCGAACTCTTCTTCAGACGGCAGCGCCATCGCTTCTTCATGCAGCTTCGGCAGCATGTAGCTTAAGGTTGGGGTTTCTTCCCCTTTGCGTACGCGCAGCACATGGTAGTGCGGGGTTTCCATCTGATCGTTTGGCACAATCACACAGCGCACGCCGTCCTGACGAGTTTCAATGGCATTTACCGCAGAGCGTTTTTCGTTCAGCAGGTAAGAAGCGATTGGTACAGGAACAATGGCATGCACTTCCTGAGTGTTCTCTTTCAGCGCTTCTTCTTCAATCAGACGCAGAATAGAGAGCGACAGGGATTCGTTGTCACGCACGGTGCCGGTACCGGAGCAGCGCGGGCAGACGTGATGGCTGGATTCACCCAGCGATGGACTCAGCCGCTGACGGGACATTTCCAGCAGACCAAAGCGAGAAATATGGCTGATTTGAATACGTGCACGGTCCTGACGCACCGCTTCACGCAGACGGTTTTCTACCGCACGCTGGTGGCGGACTGGCGTCATGTCAATGAAGTCGATAACAATCAGGCCGCCGAGGTCACGCAGGCGCAGCTGACGAGCAATCTCATCGGCAGCTTCGAGGTTGGTGTTAAACGCGGTTTCTTCGATATCGCCGCCGCGGGTTGCGCGTGCGGAGTTGATATCGATGGCAGTTAACGCTTCAGTGCTGTCGATAACAATAGAACCACCAGACGGCAGACGGACTTCACGCTGGAAGGCGGACTCGATCTGCGACTCGATCTGGTAGTGGCTGAACAGCGGAATTTCACCAGTGTACAGCTTGATTTTGCTGCTGAAATCCGGGCGACCTAATGCAGCGATATGCTGACGCGCCAGTTCGAGCACTTTCGGGTTATCGATAAGGATTTCGCCGATGTCCTGACGTAAGTAATCGCGGAATGCGCGAACGATTACGTTGCTCTCCTGATGGATCAGGAACGGGGCAGGGCGGCTTTCAGCGGCTTTTTTAATAGCTTCCCAGTGTTTCAGGCGGAAGCTTAAATCCCATTGCAGCGCCTCTGCAGATTTGCCGACGCCAGCGGTGCGCACGATAAGCCCCATGCCTTCCGGCAGTTCAAGGCTTGCCAGTGCTTCTTTTAATTCGGTACGGTCGTCGCCTTCAATACGGCGAGAAATACCACCCGCGCGCGGGTTGTTCGGCATCAGAACCAGATAGCTACCTGCCAGGCTGATAAAGGTGGTCAGTGCTGCGCCTTTGTTACCGCGCTCTTCTTTATCAATCTGAACAATAACTTCCTGACCTTCACGCAACACATCTTTAATGTTGGGACGGCCATGAGCACTGTAGTTAGCAGGGAAATATTCGCGGGCAATTTCTTTAAGTGGGAGGAAACCGTGACGTTCAGCGCCGTAATCAACAAAAGCAGCTTCCAGACTCGGTTCAATGCGGGTGATTTTACCTTTGTAGATGTTTGCCTTTTTCTGTTCGTGCCCTGGACTTTCGATATCCAGGTCATACAGACGCTGCCCATCTACAAGGGCAACGCGCAACTCTTCCTGCTGAGTTGCGTTGATTAACATTCTTTTCATCGTAACTTACTCATTATTCTTACATTGACGACTAAGCTGCGGGCAAAGTAACGCCTTTCCGGGTGTGAACCGATGGCCTCGTGTCTAGTCGCGTCGCCAACCTCACGGTTATCGTCAGCTCAAAGAGGCGCAGAGTGTCGGTTGCCCGTTTTTCATGCGGAAAAACAGCGCAATTATCAAAGAAACAGACTGGGTATTACTCTCCAGAAATATTTCCATCTACCGGTAAGGACTGCAACCCGCAGCCCGCTAACTGCCTGAAAGATCAATACGTCTTACGCCATTGCTGCGTGGATGATCGGTCGGGCAAAATGGGTTATTCCGTAAAATTTCTTGTTTTAACAAGGATGGACACGGAAACGTTCTCATTATTCCACTGCAAGCCTTGTTATAGCAAGATGACTTTTACCATTTATCACCCGCTTACTCACAGTTTTTTCACTTCTTAATGGTGATTGGTTTAATAACCATCAATAAAGTGATGACGTAGTGAAGTAATAAGGTGCAAAACTAAATATAAGCATAGAAAAATGAGTGGCGCGAATCCTGTTGGCTAATTAGAATCGCCCACCATGAAAACAGAGACTCCATCCGTAAAAATTGTTGCTATCACCGCGGACGAAGCGGGGCAACGTATCGACAACTTTTTGCGTACCCAATTGAAAGGCGTACCTAAAAGTATGATTTACCGTATTTTGCGTAAAGGCGAAGTGCGGGTGAACAAAAAACGTATTAAGCCTGAATATAAACTCGAAGCAGGTGATGAGGTGCGTATTCCACCGGTTCGCGTTGCTGAACGTGAAGAGGAGGCGGTTTCGCCACATCTGCAAAAGGTGGCGGCGCTGGCGGACGTCATCTTATATGAAGATGAGCATATCCTGGTGCTGAATAAACCTTCCGGTACGGCAGTACATGGCGGCAGTGGTTTAAGCTTCGGTGTTATCGAAGGTTTACGGGCGTTGCGCCCGGAAGCGCGGTTCCTTGAACTGGTACATCGTCTCGACCGGGACACTTCCGGTGTGTTGCTGGTAGCGAAAAAACGCTCGGCGTTGCGTTCTCTGCATGAGCAATTACGTGAAAAAGGGATGCAAAAAGATTACCTGGCGCTGGTGCGCGGTCAGTGGCAGTCGCATGTGAAGAGCGTACAAGCGCCGTTGCTGAAAAATATTCTGCAAAGCGGCGAACGTATCGTGCGTGTGAGTCAGGAAGGTAAACCGTCGGAAACACGCTTTAAAGTGGAAGAACGCTATGCATTTGCCACCCTGGTGCGTTGTAGCCCGGTAACTGGGCGTACTCATCAGATCCGTGTGCATACACAGTATGCGGGTCATCCGATTGCCTTTGACGATCGCTACGGTGACCGTGAATTTGATAGACAGCTCACTGAAGCAGGCACGGGATTAAATCGTCTGTTCCTGCACGCCGCAGCGTTGAAGTTTACCCATCCGGGAACCGGTGAGGTGATGCGTATCGAAGCGCCGATGGATGAAGGTTTGAAGCGTTGTTTGCAAAAGCTGCGTAATGCGCGCTAATACAAGCATATAAACCTGATAATGGGCGGTTGGCCTGATAAGGCGTTTACGCCGCATCAGGCCGCCAGCACCGATTGCCGGATGCGACATACCTGCATCCGGCGTAAAAAACTATCCCATCAGCGGATTTTTCCCTTCCCGACGTAACATCTGACACAGCGCGATTAGCGGTAAACCAACCAGCGTGTTAGGGTCACGCCCTTCTAAACGCTCAAACAGCGTAATGCCAAATCCTTCACTCTTAAAGCTACCCGCGCAGTGCAGGGGATGCTCCTTACGCACGTAATTATCAATCTCCGCCTCGCTCAGGTGACGGAAATGGACGTCAAAAGGCTCCACTTCTGTTTGCAGATGCCCATTCGCCGAATTAAACAACGCCAGTCCAGTATAGAAGGTGACGATATTGCCGCTGGCTTTGCGTAATTGCAGACGGGCATTTTCTTCCGTTAACGGTTTACCGGTGATTTCGCCATCAAGAACACATACCTGGTCTGAACCAATAATTAAATGATCCGGATAACGTGACGCCAGAGATTGCGCTTTTTCTTGTGCCAGTCGAAGCACCAACTGTCGCGGTGATTCGTCGCTGCGTGGGGTTTCGTCGACCTCGGGTGCTGCACATTCAAAAGAGATTTGCAGTTTTTCCAGAAGAGCGCGACGCCAGGGCGAGGTGGAGGCTAAAATAAGTTTAGGCATATTTTTTTTCCATCAGATATAGCGTATTGATGATAGCCATTTTAAACTATGCGCTTCGTTTTGCAGGTTGATGTTCGTTATCAGCACTGAACGAAAATAAAGCAGTAACCCGCAATGTGTGCGAATTATTGGCAAAAGGCAACCACAGGCTGCCTTTTTCTTTGACTCTATGACGTTACAAAGTTAATATGCGCGCCCTATGCAAAAGGTAAAATTACCCCTGACTCTCGATCCGGTTCGTACGGCTCAAAAACGCCTTGATTACCAGGGTATCTATACCCCTGATCAGGTTGAGCGCGTCGCCGAATCCGTAGTCAGTGTGGACAGTGATGTGGAATGCTCCATGTCGTTCGCTATCGATAACCAACGTCTCGCAGTGTTAAACGGCGATGCGAAGGTGACGGTAACGCTCGAGTGTCAGCGTTGCGGGAAGCCGTTTACTCATCAGGTCTACACAACGTATTGTTTTAGTCCTGTGCGTTCAGACGAACAGGCTGAAGCACTGCCGGAAGCGTATGAACCGATTGAGGTTAACGAATTCGGTGAAATCGATCTACTTGCAATGGTTGAAGATGAAATCATCCTCGCCTTGCCGGTAGTTCCGGTGCATGATTCTGAACACTGTGAAGTGTCCGAAGCGGACATGGTCTTTGGTGAACTGCCTGAAGAAGCGCAAAAGCCAAACCCATTTGCCGTATTAGCCAGCTTAAAGCGTAAGTAATTGGTGCTCCCCGTTGGATCGGGGATAAACCGTAATTGAGGAGTAAGGTCCATGGCCGTACAACAGAATAAACCAACCCGTTCCAAACGTGGCATGCGTCGTTCCCATGACGCGCTGACCGCAGTCACCAGCCTGTCTGTAGACAAAACTTCTGGTGAAAAACACCTGCGTCACCACATCACTGCCGACGGTTACTACCGCGGCCGCAAGGTCATCGCTAAGTAATCACGCGTCTGCGTGATGAAGCTTAGTGAGGATTTTCCCCAGGCAACTGGGGAAAGACCAAACCGGGCGGCGACGATACCTTGACACGTCTAACCCTGGCGTTAGATGTCATGGGAGGGGATTTTGGCCCTTCCGTGACAGTGCCTGCAGCATTGCAGGCACTGAATTCTAATTCGCAACTCACTCTTCTTTTAGTCGGCAATCCCGACGCCATCACGCCATTACTTGCTAAAGCTGACTTTGAACAACGTTCGCGTCTGCAGATTATTCCTGCGCAGTCAGTTATCGCCAGTGATGCCCGGCCTTCGCAAGCTATCCGCGCCAGTCGTGGTAGTTCAATGCGCGTGGCCCTTGAGCTGGTGAAAGAAGGTCGAGCGCAAGCCTGTGTCAGTGCTGGTAATACCGGGGCGCTGATGGGGCTGGCAAAATTATTACTCAAGCCCCTGGAGGGGATTGAGCGTCCGGCGCTGGTGACGGTATTACCGCATCAGCAAAAGGGCAAAACGGTGGTTCTCGATTTAGGGGCCAACGTCGATTGTGACAGCACAATGTTGGTGCAATTTGCCATTATGGGCTCAGTTCTGGCTGAAGAGGTGGTGGAAATTCCCAATCCTCGCGTGGCGTTGCTCAATATTGGTGAAGAAGAAGTAAAGGGTCTCGACAGTATTCGGGATGCCTCAGCGGTGCTTAAAACAATCCCTTCTATCAATTATATCGGCTATCTTGAAGCCAATGAGTTGTTAACTGGCAAGACAGATGTGCTGGTTTGTGACGGCTTTACAGGAAATGTCACATTAAAGACGATGGAAGGTGTTGTCAGGATGTTCCTTTCTCTGCTGAAATCTCAGGGTGAAGGGAAAAAACGGTCGTGGTGGCTACTGTTATTAAAGCGTTGGCTACAAAAGAGCCTGACGAGGCGATTCAGTCACCTCAACCCCGACCAGTATAACGGCGCCTGTCTGTTAGGATTGCGCGGCACGGTGATAAAAAGTCATGGTGCGGCCAATCAGCGAGCTTTTGCGGTCGCGATTGAACAGGCAGTGCAGGCGGTGCAGCGACAAGTTCCTCAGCGAATTGCCGCTCGCCTGGAATCTGTATACCCAGCTGGTTTTGAGCTGCTGGACGGTGGCAAAAGCGGAACTCTGCGGTAGCAGGACGCTGCCAGCGAACTCGCAGTTTGCAAGTGACGGTATATAACCGAAAAGTGACTGAGCGTACATGTATACGAAGATTATTGGTACTGGCAGCTATCTGCCCGAACAAGTGCGGACAAACGCCGATTTGGAAAAAATGGTGGATACCTCTGACGAGTGGATTGTCACTCGTACCGGCATCCGCGAACGCCACATTGCTGCACCAAACGAAACCGTTTCAACCATGGGCTTTGAAGCGGCGACACGCGCAATTGAGATGGCGGGCATTGATAAAGACCAGATTGGCCTGATCGTTGTGGCAACGACTTCTGCTACGCACGCTTTCCCGAGCGCAGCATGTCAGATTCAAAGCATGTTGGGTATTAAAGGTTGCCCGGCATTTGACGTTGCAGCAGCTTGCGCAGGTTTCACCTATGCATTAAGCGTAGCCGATCAATACGTGAAATCTGGGGCGGTGAAGTATGCTCTGGTCGTCGGTTCCGATGTACTGGCGCGCACCTGCGATCCAACAGATCGTGGGACTATTATTATTTTTGGCGATGGCGCGGGCGCTGCGGTGCTGGCTGCCTCTGAAGAGCCGGGAATCATCTCCACCCATCTGCATGCCGACGGTAGCTATGGTGAATTGCTGACGCTGCCTAATGCTGACCGTGTGAATCCAGAGAATTCAATTCATCTGACGATGGCGGGCAACGAAGTCTTCAAGGTTGCGGTAACGGAACTGGCGCACATCGTTGATGAGACGCTGGCGGCGAATAATCTTGACCGTTCTCAACTGGACTGGCTGGTGCCGCATCAGGCTAACCTGCGTATTATCAGTGCAACGGCGAAAAAACTCGGCATGTCGATGGACAATGTCGTGGTGACGCTGGATCGCCACGGTAATACCTCTGCGGCCTCTGTCCCGTGCGCGCTGGATGAAGCTGTACGTGACGGGCGCATTAAGCCGGGGCAGTTGGTTCTGCTTGAAGCCTTTGGCGGTGGATTCACCTGGGGCTCCGCGCTGGTTCGTTTCTAGGATAAGGATTAAAACATGACGCAATTTGCATTTGTGTTCCCTGGACAGGGTTCTCAAACCGTTGGAATGCTGGCTGATATGGCGGCGAGCTATCCCATTGTCGAAGAAACGTTTGCTGAAGCTTCTGCGGCGCTGGGTTATGACCTGTGGGCGCTGACTCAGCAGGGGCCAGCCGAAGAACTTAATAAAACCTGGCAAACTCAGCCAGCGCTGTTGACTGCATCAGTTGCGCTGTACCGCGTATGGCAGCAGCAGGGCGGTAAAGCACCAGCGATGATGGCCGGTCACAGCCTCGGGGAATACTCTGCGCTGGTTTGCGCTGGTGTGATTGATTTCGCTGATGCGGTGCGTCTGGTTGAGATGCGCGGTAAGTTCATGCAAGAAGCCGTACCGGAAGGAACGGGCGCTATGGCGGCAATCATCGGTCTGGATGATGCGTCTATTGCGAAAGCGTGTGAAGAAGCTGCAGAAGGTCAGGTGGTTTCTCCGGTAAACTTCAACTCTCCAGGCCAGGTGGTAATTGCGGGACATAAAGAAGCCGTTGAGCGTGCTGGCGCTGCCTGTAAAGCTGCAGGCGCAAAACGCGCGCTGCCGTTGCCAGTGAGCGTACCGTCTCACTGTGCGCTGATGAAACCGGCAGCCGACAAACTGGCAGTAGAATTAGCGAAAATCACCTTTAACGCACCAACAGTTCCTGTTGTGAATAACGTTGATGTGAAATGCGAAACCAATGGTGATGCCATCCGTGACGCACTGGTA
Organism: Escherichia sp. MOD1-EC6021; assembly: GCF_002965245.1. Classification (NCBI taxonomy): domain Bacteria; kingdom Pseudomonadati; phylum Pseudomonadota; class Gammaproteobacteria; order Enterobacterales; family Enterobacteriaceae; genus Escherichia; species Escherichia sp. MOD1-EC6021. The sequence continues at coordinate 331,995 of NZ_PTRU01000003.1, forward strand.
CGTCAGTTGTATAACCCGGTTCAGTGGACGAAGTCTGTTGAATACATGGCAGCGCAAGGCATAGAACATCTTTATGAAGTCGGCCCGGGCAAAGTGCTTACTGGCCTGACGAAACGCATTGTCGACACCCTGACCGCCTCGGCGCTGAACGAACCTTCAGCGATGGCAGCGGCGCTCGAGCTATAAAAGAGGAAAATCATGAATTTTGAAGGAAAAATCGCACTGGTAACCGGTGCAAGCCGCGGAATTGGCCGCGCAATTGCTGAAACGCTCGCAGCCCGTGGCGCGAAAGTTATTGGCACTGCGACCAGTGAAAACGGCGCTCAGGCGATCAGCGATTATTTAGGTGCTAACGGTAAAGGTCTGATGTTGAATGTGACCGATCCAGCATCTATCGAATCTGTTCTGGAAAAAATTCGCGCAGAATTTGGTGAAGTGGATATCCTGGTCAATAATGCCGGTATCACTCGTGATAACCTGTTAATGCGAATGAAAGATGAAGAGTGGAACGATATTATCGAAACCAACCTTTCATCTGTTTTCCGTCTGTCAAAAGCGGTAATGCGCGCTATGATGAAAAAGCGTCATGGTCGTATTATCACTATCGGTTCTGTGGTTGGTACCATGGGAAATGGCGGTCAGGCCAACTACGCTGCGGCGAAAGCGGGCTTGATCGGCTTCAGTAAATCACTGGCGCGCGAAGTTGCGTCACGCGGTATTACTGTAAACGTTGTTGCTCCGGGCTTTATTGAAACGGACATGACACGTGCGCTGAGCGATGACCAGCGTGCGGGTATCCTGGCGCAGGTTCCTGCGGGTCGCCTCGGCGGTGCACAGGAAATCGCCAACGCGGTTGCATTCCTGGCATCCGACGAAGCAGCTTACATCACGGGTGAAACTTTGCATGTGAACGGCGGGATGTACATGGTCTGACCGCGATTTGCACAAAATGCTCATGTTGCGCGCAGTCTGCGTGGTTATGAGTAATAATTAGTGCAAAATGATTTGCGTTATTGGGGGGTAAGGCCTCAAAATAACGTAAAATCGTGGTAAGACCTGCCGGGATTTAGTTGCAAATTTTTCAACATTTTATACACTACGAAAACCATCGCGAAAGCGAGTTTTGATAGGAAATTTAAGAGTATGAGCACTATCGAAGAACGCGTTAAGAAAATTATCGGCGAACAGCTGGGCGTTAAGCAGGAAGAAGTTACCAACAATGCTTCTTTCGTTGAAGACCTGGGCGCGGATTCTCTTGACACCGTTGAGCTGGTAATGGCTCTGGAAGAAGAGTTTGATACTGAGATTCCGGACGAAGAAGCTGAGAAAATCACCACCGTTCAGGCTGCCATTGATTACATCAACGGCCACCAGGCGTAAGTGAACATCTCCAGGCGGTCGTTCGACCGCCTGAGTTTTATCTTTTTGTCCCACTAGAATCATTTTTTCCCTCCCTGGAGGACAAACGTGTCTAAGCGTCGTGTAGTTGTGACCGGACTGGGCATGTTGTCTCCTGTCGGCAATACCGTAGAGTCTACCTGGAAAGCTCTGCTTGCCGGTCAGAGTGGCATCAGCCTAATCGACCATTTCGATACTAGCGCCTATGCAACGAAATTTGCTGGCTTAGTAAAGGATTTTAACTGTGAGGACATTATCTCGCGCAAAGAACAGCGCAAGATGGATGCCTTCATTCAATATGGAATTGTCGCTGGCGTTCAGGCCATGCAGGATTCTGGCCTTGAAATAACGGAAGAGAACGCAACCCGTATTGGTGCCGCAATTGGCTCCGGGATTGGCGGCCTCGGACTGATTGAAGAAAACCACACATCTCTGATGAATGGTGGCCCACGTAAGATCAGCCCATTCTTCGTTCCGTCAACGATTGTGAACATGGTGGCAGGTCATCTGACTATCATGTATGGCCTGCGTGGCCCAAGCATCTCTATCGCGACCGCCTGTACTTCTGGCGTGCACAACATCGGTCATGCTGCGCGTATTATCGCGTATGGCGATGCTGACGTGATGGTTGCAGGTGGCGCAGAGAAAGCCAGTACGCCGCTGGGCGTTGGTGGTTTTGGCGCGGCACGTGCATTATCTACCCGCAATGATAACCCGCAAGCGGCGAGCCGCCCGTGGGATAAAGAGCGCGATGGTTTCGTACTGGGCGATGGTGCCGGTATGCTGGTACTGGAAGAGTACGAACACGCGAAAAAACGCGGGGCGAAAATTTACGCTGAACTCGTTGGCTTTGGTATGAGCAGCGATGCTTACCATATGACGTCACCACCAGAAAACGGCGCAGGCGCAGCTCTGGCAATGGCAAATGCTCTGCGTGATGCAGGCATTGAAGCGAGTCAGATTGGCTACGTTAACGCGCACGGTACTTCTACACCGGCTGGCGATAAAGCTGAAGCGCAGGCTGTTAAAAGCATCTTCGGTGAAGCTGCCAGCCGTGTGTTGGTGAGCTCCACGAAATCTATGACCGGTCACCTGTTAGGTGCGGCGGGTGCAGTAGAGTCTATCTACTCCATCCTGGCACTGCGCGATCAGGCTGTTCCGCCAACCATCAACCTGGATAATCCGGATGAAGGTTGCGATCTGGATTTCGTACCGCACGAAGCGCGTCAGGTTAGCGGAATGGAATACACGCTGTGTAACTCCTTCGGCTTCGGTGGTACTAATGGTTCTTTGATCTTTAAAAAGATCTAAGTTGTCATTTCCCACCCTTATAAAAGGTCCGCTTGCGGGCCTTTTTTCTTAGCTTTTATTCCGACTTGTTCCGTAGTGAACATGCTGCCACACTAACAATTCTCTGGTAAGGAGTTGGTATGTTCTTAATTAACGGTCATAAGCAGGAATCGCTGGCAGTAAGCGATCGAGCAACGCAGTTTGGTGATGGTTGTTTTACCACCGCCAGAGTTATCGACGGTGAAGTCAGTTTGTTATCGGCACATATCCAGCGACTACAGGATGCTTGTCAGCGGTTGATGATTTCCTGTGACTTCTGGCCTCAGCTTGAACAAGAGATGAAAACGCTGGCAGCAGAACAGCAGAATGGTGTGCTGAAGGTCGTGATCAGTCGCGGTAGTGGCGGGCGAGGGTACAGCACATTGAACAGCGGACCGGCAACGCGGATTCTCTCCGTTACGGCTTATCCTGCACATTACGATCGTTTGCGTAACGAGGGGATGATGTTGGCGCTAAGCCCGGTGCGGCTGGGGCGCAATCCTCATCTTGCAGGTATTAAACATCTTAATCGGCTTGAACAAGTATTGATTCGCTCTCATCTTGAGCAGACAAATGCCGATGAGGCGTTGGTCCTTGACAGCGAAGGGTGGGTTACGGAATGCTGTGCGGCTAATTTGTTCTGGCGGAAGGGCAATGTAGTTTATACGCCGCGACTGGAGCAGGCAGGTGTTAACGGCATTATGCGACAATTCTGTATCCGTTTACTGGCACAATCCTCTTATCAGCTTGTCGAAGTGCAAGCCACTCTGGAAGAGGCGTTGCAGGCAGATGAGATGGTTATTTGTAATGCGTTAATGCCAGTGATGCCCGTACGTGCCTGTGGCGATGTCTCCTTTTCGTCAGCAACGTTATATGAATATTTAGCCCCACTTTGTGAGCGCCCGAATTAGTCATGAAAAAAGTGTTATTGATTATCTTGTTATTGCTGGTGGTACTGGGTATCGCCGCTGGTGTGGGCGTCTGGAAGGTTCGCCATCTTGCCGACAGCAAATTGCTTATCAAAGAAGAGACGATATTTACCCTGAAGCCAGGGACCGGACGTCTGGCGCTCGGTGAACAGCTTTACGCCGATAAGATCATCAATCGCCCACGGGTTTTTCAATGGCTGCTGCGTATCGAACCGGATCTTTCTCACTTTAAAGCCGGGACTTACCGCTTTACACCGCAGATGACCGTACGTGAGATGCTGAAATTGCTGGAAAGCGGTAAAGAAGCACAGTTCCCTCTGCGACTGGTAGAAGGGATGCGTTTGAGCGATTACCTCAAGCAATTGCGTGAGGCCCCGTATATCAAACACACGCTGAGCGACGATAAGTACGCCACCGTAGCGCAGGCACTTGAACTGGAAAACCCGGAGTGGATTGAAGGTTGGTTCTGGCCAGACACCTGGATGTATACCGCCAATACCACCGATGTCGCGTTACTCAAGCGAGCGCACAAGAAAATGGTGAAAGCGGTCGATAGCGCCTGGGAAGGGCGTGCGGACGGTCTGCCTTATAAAGATAAAAACCAGTTGGTGACGATGGCATCAATTATCGAAAAAGAAACCGCCGTTTCCAGCGAACGCGATCAGGTTGCCTCGGTATTTATCAACCGTTTACGCATTGGTATGCGCCTGCAGACCGACCCGACCGTGATTTACGGGATGGGAGAGCGTTATAATGGCAAACTTTCTCGTGCAGACCTGGAAACGCCGACAGCGTATAACACCTATACCATTACCGGTTTGCCGCCAGGTGCGATAGCGACGCCGGGGGCGGATTCGCTGAAGGCTGCTGCGCATCCGGCAAAAACGCCGTATCTCTATTTTGTGGCCGATGGTAAAGGTGGTCACACGTTTAATACCAATCTTGCCAGTCATAACAAGTCTGTGCAGGATTATCTGAAAGTGCTTAAGGAAAAAAATGCGCAGTAAGTATATCGTCATTGAGGGGCTGGAAGGCGCAGGCAAAACTACCGCGCGTAACGTGGTGGTTGAGACGCTCGAGCAACTGGGTATCCGCGACATGGTTTTCACTCGGGAACCTGGCGGTACGCAACTTGCCGAAAAGTTAAGAAGCCTGGTGCTGGATATCAAATCGGTAGGCGATGAAGTCATTACCGATAAAGCCGAAGTTCTGATGTTTTATGCCGCGCGCGTTCAACTGGTAGAAACGGTCATCAAACCTGCGCTGGCTAACGGCACTTGGGTTATTGGCGACCGCCACGATCTCTCTACTCAAGCGTATCAGGGGGGCGGACGTGGTATTGACCAACATATGTTGGCAACGCTGCGTGATGCTGTTCTCGGGGATTTTCGCCCCGACTTAACGCTCTATCTCGATGTTACCCCGGAAGTTGGCTTAAAACGCGCGCGTGCGCGCGGCGAGCTGGATCGTATTGAGCAAGAGTCTTTCGATTTCTTTAATCGCACCCGCGCCCGCTATCTGGAACTGGCAGCACAAGATAAAAGCATTCATACCATTGATGCCACCCAGCCGCTGGAGTCCGTGATGGATGCAATCCGCACTACCGTGACCAATTGGGTTAAGGAGCAGAACGCATGAGATGGTATCCATGGTTACGACCTGATTTCGAAAAACTGGTAGCCAGCTATCAGGCCGGAAGAGGTCACCATGCGCTACTCATTCAGGCGTTACCGGGTATGGGCGAGGATGCTTTAATCTACGCCCTGAGCCGTTATTTACTCTGCCAACAACCGCAGGGCCACAAAAGTTGCGGTCACTGTCGTGGATGTCAGTTGATGCAGGCTGGCACGCATCCCGATTATTACACCCTGGCTCCCGAAAAAGGGAAAAATGCGCTGGGCATTGATGCGGTACGTGAAGTTACCGAAAAGCTGAATGAGCACGCACGCTTAGGCGGTGCAAAAGTTGTCTGGGTAACCGATGCTGCCTTACTGACCGACGCTGCGGCTAACGCATTGCTGAAAACGCTTGAAGAGCCGCCAGCAGAAACCTGGTTTTTCCTTGCTACCCGCGAGCCTGAACGTTTACTGGCAACATTACGTAGTCGTTGTCGGTTACATTACCTTGCGCCGCCGCCGGAACAGTACGCCGTGACTTGGCTTTCACGCGAAGTGACAATGTCACAGGATACATTACTTGCCGCATTGCGCTTAAGCGCCGGTTCGCCTGGTGCGGCACTGGCGTTGTTTCAGGGAGATATCTGGCAGGCTCGTGAAACATTGTGTCAGGCGCTGGCATATAGCGTGCAATCGGGCGACTGGTATTCGCTGCTAGCGGCCCTTAATCATGAACAAGCTCCGGCGCGTTTACACTGGCTGGCAACGTTGCTGATGGATGCGCTAAAACGCCATCATGGCGCTGCGCAGGTTACCAATGTTGATGTGCCGGGCCTGGTCGTCGAACTGGCAAACCATCTTTCTCCCTCGCGTCTGCAGGCTATACTGGGGGATGTTTGCCACATTCGTGAACAGTTAATGTCTGTCACAGGTATTAACCGCGAGCTTCTCATCACCGATCTTTTACTGCGTATTGAGCATTACCTGCAACCGGGCGTTGTGCTACCGGTTCCTCATCTTTAAGAGAGACATCATGTTTTTAGTCGACTCACACTGCCATCTCGATGGTCTGGATTATGAATCTTTGCATAAGGACGTGGATGACGTTCTGGCGAAAGCCGCCGCACGCGATGTGAAATTTTGTCTGGCAGTCGCCACAACATTACCGGGTTATTTACACATGCGGGATCTGGTAGGCGAACGTGACAACGTCGTATTTTCTTGTGGCGTGCATCCACTCAACCAGAATGATCCCTACGATGTAGAAGATTTACGCCGTCTGGCGGCAGAAGAGGGCGTTGTTGCGCTGGGTGAAACCGGGTTGGATTATTATTACACGCCGGAAACTAAAGTACGGCAGCAAGAGTCCTTCATCCATCATATCCAGATTGGTCGTGAACTGAACAAGCCGGTTATCGTCCACACCCGTGACGCCCGCGCCGATACGCTGGCAATTCTGCGCGAAGAAAAAGTGACGGATTGCGGTGGCGTACTACACTGTTTTACAGAGGACAGAGAAACGGCGGGTAAATTACTGGATCTCGGATTTTACATCTCCTTTTCCGGCATTGTGACCTTCCGTAATGCGGAGCAACTGCGCGATGCCGCGCGTTATGTCCCCCTCGATCGGTTACTGGTAGAAACTGACTCACCTTACCTTGCACCGGTTCCGCATCGAGGAAAAGAGAATCAACCTGCGATGGTTCGTGACGTTGCAGAATACATGGCTGTGTTGAAAGGTGTTGCCGTTGAAGAACTGGCGCAGGTAACCACCGATAACTTCGCCCGTCTGTTTCACATCGACGCTTCCCGCCTTCAATCCATCCGTTGAATGAGTTTTTTTAAAGCTCGTAATTAATGGCTAAAACGAGTAAAGTTCACCGCCGAAAATTGGGCGGTGAATAACCACGTTTGAAATATTGTGACATATGTTTTGTCAAAATGTGCAACTTCTCCAATGATCTGAAGTTGAAACGTGATAGCCGTCAAACAAATCGGCACTGAATTATTTTACTCTGTGTAATAAATAAAGGGCGCTTAGATGCCCTGTACACGGCGAGGCTCTCCCCCCTTGCCACGCGTGAGAACGTAAAAAAGCACCCATACTCAGGAGCACTCTCAATTATGTTTAAGAATGCATTTGCTAACCTGCAAAAGGTCGGTAAATCGCTGATGCTGCCGGTATCCGTACTGCCTATCGCAGGTATTCTGCTGGGCGTCGGTTCCGCGAATTTCAGCTGGCTGCCCGCCGTTGTATCGCATGTTATGGCAGAAGCAGGCGGTTCCGTCTTTGCAAACATGCCACTGATTTTTGCGATCGGTGTCGCCCTCGGCTTTACCAATAACGATGGCGTATCCGCGCTGGCCGCAGTTGTTGCCTATGGCATCATGGTTAAAACCATGGCCGTGGTTGCGCCACTGGTACTGCATTTACCTGCTGAAGAAATCGCCTCTAAACACCTGGCGGATACTGGCGTACTCGGGGGGATTATCTCCGGTGCGATCGCAGCGTACATGTTTAACCGTTTCTACCGTATTAAGCTGCCTGAGTATCTTGGCTTCTTTGCCGGTAAACGCTTTGTGCCGATCATTTCAGGCCTGGCTGCCATCTTTACTGGCGTTGTGCTGTCCTTCATTTGGCCGCCTATTGGTTCTGCAATCCAGACCTTCTCTCAGTGGGCTGCTTACCAGAACCCGGTAGTTGCGTTTGGCATTTACGGTTTCATCGAACGTTGCCTGGTACCGTTTGGTCTGCACCACATCTGGAACGTACCTTTCCAGATGCAGATTGGTGAATACACCAACGCTGCAGGTCAGGTTTTCCACGGCGACATTCCGCGTTATATGGCGGGTGACCCGACTGCGGGTAAACTGTCTGGCGGCTTCCTGTTCAAAATGTACGGTCTGCCAGCTGCCGCAATTGCTATCTGGCACTCTGCTAAACCGGAAAACCGCGCGAAAGTGGGCGGTATCATGATCTCCGCGGCGCTGACCTCGTTCCTGACCGGTATCACCGAGCCGATCGAGTTCTCCTTCATGTTCGTTGCGCCGATCCTGTACATCATCCACGCGATTCTGGCAGGCCTGGCATTCCCAATCTGTATTCTTCTGGGGATGCGTGACGGTACGTCGTTCTCGCACGGTCTGATCGACTTCATCGTTCTGTCTGGTAACAGCAGCAAACTGTGGCTGTTCCCGATCGTCGGTATCGGTTATGCAATTGTTTACTACACCATCTTCCGCGTGCTGATTAAAGCACTGGATCTGAAAACGCCGGGTCGTGAAGACGCGACTGATGATGCAAAAGCGACAGGTACCAGCGAAATGGCACCGGCTCTGGTTGCTGCGTTTGGTGGTAAAGAAAACATCACTAACCTCGACGCATGTATTACCCGTCTGCGCGTCAGCGTTGCTGATGTGTCTAAAGTGGATCAGGCAGGCCTGAAGAAACTGGGCGCAGCGGGCGTAGTGGTTGCTGGTTCTGGTGTTCAGGCGATTTTCGGTACTAAATCCGATAACCTGAAAACCGAGATGGATGAGTACATCCGTAACCACTAATCCGTAAGACGTTGGGGAGACTAAGGCAGCCAGATGGCTGCCTTTTTTACAGGTGTTATTCAGAATTGATACGTGCCGGTAATGCTGAAATTACGCGGTGCGCCGTAGACGATAGAACCTTCCACGTTGGTATCGTAGGTTTTGTCGAACAGGTTATTGACGTTCCCCTGTAACGAGAAGTTTTTCGTCACCTGGTAGCGGGTGAAGAGATCCACCAGCGCGTAGCTACCTTGCTCGGCGCGGAAGGTGCCATACGGTGTCACGGTGTCGGTATACACGCGATTTTGCCAGTTAACACCACCGCCGACCGTCAACTCTGGCATGACAGGCAACCGATAGCTGGTGAACATTTTAACCGTGGTGCGTGGTAGATTAGGATTAACGGCGTTTCCTTCGTTATCTTCTGCAATATAGCGCGTTGCGCCAAACGTCAGCTGCCAGTTGTCGGTAATTGCGCCGTTGAGTTCAAATTCCACACCTTTACTGACTGTCCCATCCACCGCTTTATAGGCGGTTTCGCCGTTGCTGCCGGGGATAGGTGTACCGGTGGACTGAGCTACATTATCCTGCTCAATACGGAAGATGGCTAACGTGGTGGTCAGACGGCTATTCATCCAGTCCGATTTCAGACCCAGCTCGTAGTTGTTACCGGTGATTGGAGCCAGATATTTGCCTGAACTGTCACGATCATTTTGCGGCTGGAAAATAGAGGTATAGCTGGCGTAGGTCGACCAGTTGTCATTAATGTCAAACACCAGACCAGCATAAGGCGTGGTGTGGTTTTTCTCCATGCTGTAAGTCAGCGTATCAACCCGCCAGTTGGTATAACGTGCGCCGAGGATCAGATGCAGCGGATCGGCAAGGGTGACACGAGTGGCAGCATATAACGATTTCATATGTGTGGTATCGTCCTGCGCCAGACTCTGTGGTGACCAGTCGGTTTGTGGGAAATTGCCATTAAAGTTGTAGAAACTGCCAATTTCATCCGGGAAGATGTTGGCCCATGAACTGAAGTAACGATTGTTATGTTTGCTGTAACTGCCACCAAACATTAGATTGTGCTGACGACCAAACAATTCATAACTACCGTCAGCGAACAAATCCAGCGCATCAACTTTACGTTTGCCGCTGTTCCAACCGGTGCCGCCGACATAATCAAAGCCAGGTCCATAATTACTGTATGGCCCAACCAGCATACCATCCGCTTTGTTTAAATAGGCATCGACATACATCATTTTGCTGTCAAATTCGACTTCGGAGTGGGTGGCATTCAGTGTCGCTTGCCAGGTATCAGCAAACCGCTGCTTCAGGGTCATAAAGACCTTGTTGATCTCTTTATCGTTGTACGCCCAGTCAGGTGCGGTACTGCGTGCGCGATCGTAACTGTTGCTGCTGCCATCAGTATTCCAGCGCGGTAAACCGCCCCACGTTGGGCTATTAACATCAATGCGCTGATATTCGTAACCGGCTGAAAGCGTCGTAAGATCGCCTAAATCAGCATCAACAATGCCGGAGAAGAAGGTCTTTTCACTGTTGTAGCGGTCCAGCCATGAGTCGTTATTCTGGTAGCCGCCGACAATTCGCGCGCGGATTTTACCATCTTCGGTGAGTGGACTTTGTAAATCCGCTACATACCGTTCTTTGTTCCAGCTACCGTATTCTGCCGAGACATCGCCTTTAAATTCACGACTGGTCGCGTGTTTTCGAACCATATTAATTGCCGCAGATGGATTACCCGTACCGGTCATGAGTCCTGTCGCGCCACGCACTACTTCTACGCGTTCAAACAGTGCCATATCAGAAAGTGCGTCGCCCAGATTCCAGCGCGATTCAAAATAGGTGGGGATACCATCAACCATATAGTTATCGATCTGGAATCCGCGGGAATAATAAAGAGCACGATCGGAATCCGCCTGACTTTTGCTGATCCCCAGCGTGTTTTCCATCACTTCGCCCAGCGTTTGTAACTGCTGATCTTCCATCCGCTGCTGACTAACAATAGTGACCGACTGAGGAATATCACGTTGAGTCATCTGCATTTTGGTACCCGCAGAGGTAGACGTTACGCTGTAATCATTTTCGTCATCAACTGGAGTAGTGGCGGAACCCTCAACAATCACCGTTTCTTCAGTGGCTGGTGCAGCAAAAGCGGCGGAAGGTAAGAGTGCCAGTGCTATGCAACCGGCGAGTAGTGACGGTTTGGAGGTGGTTTGATGTTGATTATCCCTGTTAAATTGTGTTGAAAGCATTTGAAATCTCTTGGTTTATGTTGTCGTCAGGCTCATGCCGGAGGAGGATGATGAGCGGTTATATATAGTGTGCGAATAATTTTGCATGTAAATGCAAATGAGAAATATACGCATTCATATTTGGCGTGTAAACCAAACAGAGAATGTCTTTTCAGCGAATTCGCAGGCAGAAATGGGAATAATGACGATATATACGGCAGTAAAACGATTTTTTGCTTAAGAAATCGTGAGTTAAGGTTGAAAGAGCAGGTTTAACTCGACCATACTCTATACTCGCAGTATGGCGCGGCGTAGCATGGCGCAACGCATGGCTATTTGAAAAAGGAAAATGTCGTGGCAGAAGAAACTATATTTAGCAAAATTATTCGTCGTGAGATCCCCTCCGATATCGTCTACCAGGATGATCTGGTAACGGCGTTTCGCGATATTTCGCCGCAAGCGCCAACGCATATTCTGATCATTCCAAATATCCTCATTCCGACTGTGAACGACGTGTCTGCTGAGCATGAGCAGGCGCTGGGACGCATGATCACCGTAGCGGCAAAAATTGCTGAGCAAGAAGGTATTGCCGAAGATGGCTATCGTCTGATCATGAACACCAATCGCCATGGCGGACAAGAGGTGTATCACATCCATATGCACTTGTTGGGTGGCCGTCCGCTGGGACCAATGCTGGCGCATAAAGGTCTGTAACGATGAGAAAAGGATGCTTTGGGCTGGTGTCTCTGGCGTTGTTAGTGCTGGTGGGCTGTCGTTCACATCCGGAAATTCCGGTGAATGATGAGCAATCGCTGGTGATGGAGTCATCTTTATTGGCTGCGGGCATCAGTGCAGAAAAGCCCGTCCTTTCAACGTCTGATATTCAACCTTCAGCATCCTCAACGCTTTATAACGAAAGGCAAGAACCCGTTACCGTTCATTATCGTTTTTACTGGTATGACGCCAGAGGACTTGAGATGCATCCTCTGGAAACGCCACGCAGCGTTACCATTCCCGCACATTCGGCGGTAACGCTATACGGCAGCGCCAATTTTCTGGGGGCGCACAAAGTCAGACTTTATCTATATTTGTAAGGGGTGAATCTTGATGATAAAAATGAGTCGCTACGCTTTGATTGCCGCGCTGGCGATGTTTCTCGCCGGGTGTGTGGGGCAACGTGAACCTGCACCGGTAGAAGAAGTGAAACCAGCGCCGGAACAACCTGCCGAGCCACAACAGCCTGTGCCCACAGTGCCCTCGGTGCCGACGATCCCGCAGCAGCCAGGGCCAATTGAGCATGAAGATCAAACCGCACCGCCTGCGCCGCATATTCGCCATTATGACTGGAATGGCGCAATGCAGCCGATGGTCAGTAAGATGCTTGGGGCTGACGGCGTGACTGCGGGTAGCGTCCTGCTGGTTGATAGCGTCAACAACCGTACTAACGGTTCGCTGAATGCCGCAGAAGCGACCGAAACGCTGCGAAATGCGCTGGCTAATAACGGTAAATTTACCCTGGTTTCCGCCCAGCAACTGTCGATGGCTAAGCAACAGTTAGGTTTGTCGCCGCAGGACAGTTTAGGCACCCGTAGTAAAGCCATAGGCATTGCCCGCAACGTCGGTGCTCATTACGTGCTGTACTCCAGCGCCTCTGGCAACGTTAACGCTCCGACCCTACAAATGCAGCTAATGCTGGTGCAGACGGGCGAAATTATCTGGTCAGGTAAAGGTGCCGTTTCGCAGCAATAATCCCATCACGCGCGACGAATTGCTGTCGCGCTTTTTCCCGCAATTTCATCCCGTCACGACGTTTAATAGTGGGCTTAGCGGCGGGAGTTTTCTCATTGAACATCAGGGCCAGCGTTTTGTTGTGCGTCAGCCGCACGATCCTGATGCGCCGCGGTTCGCGTTCTTGCGCCAGTATCGGGCTTTATCACAACTACCCGCATGCATTGCACCGAAGCCGCATTTATATCTCCGTGACTGGATGGTGGTCGACTATCTGCCCGGCGAGGTAAAAACGCATTTGCCGGATACCAACGAACTGGCAGGCTTGCTGTATTATCTACATCAACAGCCGCGTTTTGGCTGGCGAATAACGCTGCTGCCGTTACTGGAACTGTACTGGCAGCAAAGCGATCCGGTGCGGCGGACAGCGGGTTGGCTGCGAATGTTAAAACGTCTCCGCAAAGCGCGGGAACCACAGCCTTTACGCTTGTGTCCATTGCATATGGATATCCACGCCGGAAATTTAGTGCATAGCGCGTCAGGATTAAAACTTATCGACTGGGAGTATGCCGGAGATGGTGATATCGCGCTGGAACTGGCGGCGGTGTGGGTGGAAAATACTGACCAGCATCGGCGATTGGTTAATGACTATGCCGCGCGCGCGAAGATTAATCCGGCGCAATTATGGCATCAGGTCAGGCGATGGTTTCCCTGGCTGCTGATGCTCAAAGCTGGGTGGTTTGAGTACCGCTGGCGACAAACCGGCGATCAACAATTTATCAGGCTTGCCGATGACACCTGGCGGCAGCTATCAATAAAACAATAAGGAGAGCAGTGTGGGTCCAGTAATGTTGGATGTCGAAGGTTACGAACTGGACGCGGAAGAGCGTGAAATACTGGCGCATCCGCTGGTAGGAGGGCTGATTCTCTTTACGCGTAACTATCACGATCCTGCCCAGTTACGCGAACTGGTGCGCCAGATCCGTGCAGCTTCGCGCAATCATCTGGTGGTGGCGGTGGATCAGGAAGGTGGGCGTGTGCAGCGTTTTCGTGAAGGTTTTACCCGCTTGCCAGCGGCACAGTCATTCGCTGCGCTGTTGGGAATGGAAGAAGGTGGAAAACTGGCGCAAGAGGCCGGTTGGCTCATGGCCTGCGAAATGATTGCTATGGATATTGATATCAGCTTTGCGCCAGTGCTGGACGTCGGGCACACAAGCGCGGCGATTGGCGAGCGTTCTTATCATGCCGATCCCGAAAAAGCCCTGGCAATGGCCAGCCGCTTTATTGATGGCATGCATGAAGCCGGAATGAAAACCACCGGTAAACACTTCCCTGGGCATGGTGCGGTAACGGCAGACTCACACAAAGAGACGCCGCGTGACCCTCGTCCACAAGCGGAAATTCGTGCCAAGGATATGTCGGTATTCAGCGCATTAATCCGTGAAAATAAACTCGACGCCATTATGCCTGCGCATGTGATCTACAGTGATGTCGATCCGCGTCCTGCGAGCGGTTCTCCCCACTGGCTGAAAACCGTTTTACGCCAGGAACTGGGTTTTGACGGCGTGATTTTCTCCGACGATTTATCGATGGAAGGTGCCGCGATTATGGGCAGTTATGCCGAACGCGGGCAGGCATCACTGGATGCGGGTTGCGATATGATCCTGGTCTGCAATAATCGTAAAGGGGCCGTCAGCGTGTTAGATAATCTGTCACCGATCAAGGCAGAACGTGTTACACGTTTGTATCATAAAGGTTCATTTTCGCGACAGGAACTGATGGACTCGGCTCGCTGGAAAGAGATCAGCGCCCGTCTGAATCAGTTACATGAACGCTGGCAGGAAGAGAAAGCAGGTCACTAACCCTGGCTTATGTGAGGAAGCGATGATTATCTATTTACACGGTTTTGACTCTAACAGTCCGGGTAACCACGAGAAAGTCTTACAATTGCAGTTTATTGACCCGGATGTACGCTTGATAAGCTACAGTACGCGGCATCCGAAACATGATATGCAGCATCTGCTCAAAGAAGTGGACAAAATGCTGCAACTAAACGTCGATGAGCGTCCGCTGATATGCGGCGTTGGTCTGGGCGGATACTGGGCGGAGCGAATTGGTTTTCTTTGCGATATCCGCCAGGTGATCTTCAATCCTAATTTGTTCCCTTATGAGAACATGGAAGGCAAGATTGATCGCCCGGAAGAGTATGCCGATATTGCCACTAAGTGTGTGACCAACTTCCGCGAGAAGAATCGCGATCGCTGTCTGGTGATTTTGTCGCGTAACGATGAAGCGCTTAACAGCCAGCGGACATCTGAAGAGTTGCATCATTATTACGAGATTGTCTGGGACGAAGAGCAGACGCACAAATTCAAGAATATCTCCCCGCATTTGCAGCGCATTAAAGCGTTCAAAACCCTCGGTTAAATGCCCTCGTCGCATCAGGTAACCTTGCTGATACCTGATGCGTTCCAGATTCTGTAAATTCTGTAGGTCGGATAGGGCGTTCACGCCGCATCCGACACTGGCAATGTGCCTGATGCGACGCCGCTCGCGTCTTATCAGGCCTACCAAACGCCCTCCATATACGTCTCACCCTCCTGAATTCGTTTAAATAATAAACAATAAGCTGTATTTTTTGATCTCATCCGGTAAATCAGCCTATCTTTTCAGCAACAAAACTTGATTAACATCAATTTTGGTATGACCAATGCACCATTCATGTTATTCTCAATAACGAAGAACATTTTCATTGCTGTAACCTGTTGTTAATTAAGAGCTATATTAATAACCATTAGTTAACAATTGGTTAATAAATTTAAGGGGGTCACGTTGACTACGCCATTGAAAAAAATTGTGATTGTCGGCGGCGGTGCTGGTGGGCTGGAAATGGCGACACAGCTGGGACATAAGCTGGGACGCAAGAAAAAAGCCAAAATTACGCTGGTCGATCGTAACCACAGCCACTTGTGGAAACCGCTGCTGCACGAAGTGGCGACTGGCTCGCTTGATGAAGGCGTCGATGCGTTGAGCTATCTGGCCCATGCGCGCAATCATGGTTTCCAGTTCCAGCTGGGTTCCGTCATTGATATCGATCGTGAAGCGAAAACAATCACTATTGCAGAACTGCGCGACGAGAAAGGTGAACTGCTGGTTCCGGAACGTAAAATCGCCTATGACACCCTGGTAATGGCGTTGGGCAGCACCTCTAACGATTTCAATACGCCAGGAGTCAAAGAGAACTGCATTTTCCTCGATAACCCGCATCAGGCGCGTCGTTTCCATCAGGAGATGCTGAATCTGTTCCTGAAATACTCCGCCAACCTGGGCGCGAATGGTAAAGTGAACATTGCGATTGTCGGCGGCGGCGCGACGGGTGTAGAACTCTCCGCAGAATTGCACAACGCGGTCAAGCAACTGCACAGCTATGGTTACAAAGGCCTGACCAACGAAGCCCTGAACGTAACACTGGTAGAAGCGGGCGAACGTATTTTGCCTGCATTACCGCCACGTATCTCTGCTGCGGCCCATAATGAGTTAACGAAACTTGGCGTTCGCGTGCTGACGCAAACCATGGTCACCAGTGCTGATGAAGGCGGCCTGCACACTAAAGATGGTGAATATATTGAGGCTGATCTGATGGTGTGGGCAGCCGGGATCAAAGCGCCAGACTTCCTGAAAGATATCGGTGGTCTTGAAACCAACCGTATCAACCAGCTGGTGGTGGAACCGACGCTGCAAACCACTCGCGATCCAGACATATACGCTATTGGCGACTGCGCGTCATGCCCGCGTCCGGAAGGGGGCTTTGTTCCGCCGCGTGCGCAGGCCGCACACCAGATGGCAACCTGCGCAATGAACAACATTCTGGCGCAGATGAACGGTAAGCCGCTGAAAAATTATCAGTATAAAGATCACGGTTCTCTGGTATCGCTGTCGAACTTCTCCACCGTCGGTAGCCTGATGGGTAACCTGACGCGCGGCTCAATGATGATTGAAGGACGAATTGCGCGCTTTGTATACATCTCGCTATACAGAATGCATCAGATTGCGCTGCATGGTTACTTTAAAACCGGATTAATGATGCTGGTGGGGAGTATTAACCGCGTTATCCGTCCACGTTTGAAGTTGCATTAATCGGCTTGTACTGGCGGATGCGGCGTAAACGCCTTATCCGCCCTGGACAAATGGTACGAGCGGTAGGCCTGATAAGACGCGTTAAGCGTCGCATCAGGCATTCCTTCAGACTCCTCCGAATCCCTAAGTATTTCCAGCCATTCCCGCGCTTTTCATCTTCTGTCTGATAGCTGCTTTTCTCCTTCACTTGCATGATTGGCATAACAGCAAAGAAGGAGGTGTTCCCGTGAATAAATCAATGTTGGCGGGTATAGGGATTGGTGTCGCAGCTGCGTTGGGCGTAGCGGCAGTGGCCAGTCTGAACGTGTTTGAACGTGGCCCGCAATACGCTCAGGTTGTTTCTGCAACCCCAATCAAGGAAACGGTTAAAACACCGCGTCAGGAGTGTCGCAACGTCACAGTGACCCATCGTCGACCGGTGCAGGATGAAAATCGCATTACCGGGTCGGTGCTCGGCGCTGTTGCTGGCGGCGTGATAGGGCATCAGTTTGGCGGTGGTCGCGGTAAAGATGTCGCCACTGTTGTGGGGGCGCTGGGAGGTGGCTATGCCGGTAACCAGATCCAGGGCTCTCTCCAGGAAAGCGATACTTACACGACTACGCAACAGCGTTGTAAAACGGTGTATGACAAGTCAGAAAAAATGCTCGGTTATGATGTGACCTATAAGATTGGCGATCAGCAGGGCAAAATCCGCATGGACCGCGATCCGGGTACGCAGATCCCGTTAGATGGCAACGGGCAACTGATTTTGAATAACAAAGTATAACAAGGCTGTATTCTGCAATTTAGCCCCCCATTCGCTCAGGCTGAGGGGCTTTTTTTTGCGCCTTATTTCACCAGTTCGGGCCATAAACGCAAAGTCGTTCGGGCAATCTGCATCAGTTTTTCCAGCGATGCACCTTCGCGTGCGCTGATCGACATCCCCTGAATAATACAATTAAGGAATTCAGCCAGATGCGTCACATCACAGTGGGTCGGGATTTCCCCGCGCGCTTGTCGTTGACATAAAAACTGCTGCAAAGTGCGCTCTTGCATCGCATGGCGTGATTTCAGCGTATTGGCGATATCTCCGGAATCCGGGGAGAGGGTGGTGCAGTTGTTGATCATAAAGCAGCCAGCCGGGGTGTCTTTGCTGGTAAAGCAGTTGGCGATGGCAGCAAAATAGTCAGCCAGCGCAGACTCCACGCTTTTCTCTTCACAAAACAGCTGTGCTTCATGCTTAGCGGCAAAACGATCGATATAGCGGTCGAGTACGGCGCGGAATAACCCCTCTTTGTTGGTAAATTCCGCGTATAGCGTGGGCGCTTTGGCTCCGGTCGCTTCGACGAGGTCCGCAAGAGAAGTCGCTTCATAACCGTGCTGCCAGAACAATTTCATGGCCTTATCAAGCGCGGCATCCCTGTCGAACACTTTTGGGCGGCCACGGCTTTTTTTTACACATTGTGTTGAGTCAGTTGCCATGATGCCGTTGTACCTGGTGACTGTGAATGAAAGGTTATTATAAAAATAATCACCTCCGTTCACCAGTCCACAAACCATAAAAATAATTGCTTTCTATTTAACTGAAATTTAAAGATTTTTAAATTAATTAATGATTGTTATAAAAAATATCTTGTATGTGATCCAGATCACATCTATCATTTAGTTATCGATCGTTAAGTAATTGCTTGCGACGTCATTCATCTGCATAAGGCCACTATTATGAAAAACGTAAAAACCCTCATCGCTGCGGCGATTTTAAGCTCAATGTCATTTGCCAGCTTTGCGGCTGTCGAAGTTCAGTCAACGCCAGAAGGCCAACAAAAAGTCGGTACTATCAGTGCTAACGCGGGGACAAATCTGGGATCGCTGGAAGAGCAGCTGGCGCAAAAAGCGGATGAGATGGGCGCAAAATCTTTCCGTATTACTTCTGTAACCGGTCCGAATACCCTCCATGGAACAGCAGTAATTTATAAATAAGCATTAACCCTCATTAATGCCTGCTACTGCTGATTTTTTTCCCCGCGACATGCCGTGTCGCGGGGATTTTTTTATCCAGGATTTACAAAGTTTGTGGGCTCACTTGATGACGGCGGACATCCACCGGCATCCCGGAACGGACATCCATCACATGCTGCATCACTTCAGCGTCAGTTTGCGCTGCATCTTTAAATGATTGCATTGCGCTATTCAGTGTAATTGGCAGCAGCTGCGGATCGTCATCAATCTTCTCTGACAGCGGTTGATGTACTTCAACCAGACGCGCACCGTCTGGTTCGGCAGAGACTTTAATCGGGGTGTTGATGATATTCACTTTGGTACCTGGGGTGACCTGGCTAAAGAGTGTTTTGATATCGTCATCCCGCAGACGAATACAGCCAGAACTTACCCGCATGCCAATGCCGAAATCGGCGTTCGTACCGTGAAGCAAATAAACACCGCCATAGGCCGCCAGACGAATCGCATGATGGCCCATTGGGTTATCCGGTCCAGCCGGAACTACCGCAGGCAACTCAATTCCCTGTGCCTTATACCGCGCGCGAATGTTTGCCGTTGGCGTCCAGGTTGGGTTTGCACGCTTGTCAGAAACGGTGGTCACCATTGTCGGTGTCAGCGTGTCACCACCCAACTGACCAATGCCGATGGGATACACGGTTACCGAATTTTTACCCGGCGGGTAGTAATAGAGACGCAGTTCCGCAATATTGATCACAATGCCTTCGCGCGGCGCATCTGGAAGTAGGGTTTGCAACGGGATCGTTAACACGCTACCCGCGCGCGGCACGTAAGGATCAACGCCGGGGTTGGCCTGTAACAGAGCGAGAAAGCCGACATTATATTTTTTGGCGATGGCTTCCAGAGAACCACCGTCATTTTCCACCACATGAAATTTGTTTTCGCCAACCAGACGACTGCCTGCTGGCGGCAGCGGCCAGGTGTTGGCTTTTACCGGTAGCGCCAGCGCCACGGCAGCGGCGAACGTAAAAAACGTTAGCCAGCGAGAAAAACGCGTTTTGATCATCACCAAAAATCCATAATAAATATAAGGTTATTGTAATAAACAGATAAGCCTGAATTATGGATGGTGACAGTGTCGGATAGTGCAGGGAAGTGCAAATAATTTGTAAATGTTGGATATGGGGGCGCAGAAACGCCCCCGATTTACCATTAAGCGATCGCGTTCTCTTCCAGTTCACGCATAAACTGGCGAATCCATTCGATACGCGTTTTCCGCTCGCTCAAATCCTGAATAAACTTCAGGCGCGTCGGACCATCAAGGCGGTAATGCTGTGGCTGTTTTTGCAGCAAACCAATCAACCAGGCCGGATTAACGTGATTCTTCTCGGCAAATTCGATCACCCCACCTTTCTCATTACCTTCCAGCTTCCTGATCCCCAGTTTCTGCGCTTGCTGACGCAGACGGGCAATATCCAGCAGGGTACGCGCCGGATCCGGCAGCAGGCCGAAGCGATCGATAAGCTCGACTTTGATCTCTTCCAGTTCGTTTTCCGTTTTGGCGCTGGCAATACGTTTATAGAACGACAAACGCGTATTCACGTCAGGAATGAAATCATCTGGTAATAGCGACGGCATCCGCAGCTCGACTTCCGTTTGCTGGCTAGTGAGATCTTCCAGCGACGGCTCGCGTCCGGCTTTCAGCGCATCGACGGCGTTTTCCAGCAACTCCATATACAGCGAGAAACCGATAGTTTCCATTGAGCCGCTTTGTTCTTCGCCAAGCAGTTCACCCGCGCCGCGAATCTCCAGATCGTGCGTTGCCAGCGCAAAACCTGCACCGAGATCTTCCAGCGAGGCAATCGCTTCAAGACGTTTTTGCGCATCGGTAGTCATCGCTTTTGGATGCGGCGTCAGCAGCCATGCATATGCCTGATGATGCGAACGTCCGACGCGACCGCGCAACTGATGCAGCTGCGCCAGACCGAAGTGATCCGCCCGCTCGATGATAATGGTGTTGGCAGTCGGGATATCGATCCCGGTTTCGATAATGGTGGTACAAACCAGCACGTTGAAACGTTGATGATGGAAATCATTCATCACCCGTTCCAGTTCGCGCTCGCGCATCTGCCCGTGACCGATGGCGATCCGCGCCTCTGGCACCAGCTCCGCCAGTCGTTCGGCAGCTTTCTGGATGTTTTCCACATCATTGTAGAGATAATAAACCTGTCCCCCGCGCAAAATTTCACGCAGGATCGCCTCCCGGACCACCAGACTGTCATACTCACGGACAAAGGTTTTAACTGCCAGACGACGGGCAGGCGGCGTAGCGATAATCGACAGATCGCGCATTCCGCTCATTGCCATATTCAGCGTACGTGGGATCGGCGTTGCGGTAAGTGTCAGAATATCCACGTTCGCCCGCATCGCTTTGATGCGCTCTTTATGACGCACCCCGAAGCGGTGTTCTTCATCGACAATCAGCAGACCTAAATCTTTAAACTTGACGTCATTTTGCAGCAGTTTGTGCGTACCGATCAGAATATCGATTTTCCCTTCCGCCACTTCCGCAAGGATTTGCGTCTGCTCTTTGGCGCTGCGGAAACGGGAGATCATTTCGATGCGTACCGGCCAGTTGGCGAAACGGTCGCGGAAGTTGTCGTAATGCTGCTGCGCGAGAAGGGTGGTAGGCACCAGCACCGCCACCTGCTTGTGGTTATCTACCGCCAGGAACGCGGCGCGCATCGCGACTTCAGTTTTACCAAAGCCAACATCACCGCACACCAGACGATCCATCGCCAGCGGCTGACACATATCGCTAAGCACTGCATTAATGGCTTGCGCCTGATCCGGCGTGGTTTCAAACGGGAAGCTGTCGCAGAACAATTGATATTGTTCACGATCGTGTTTAAACGCGAAGCCCTCTTTGGCGGCGCGTTGCGCGTAGATATCCAGCAATTCCGCCGCCACATCACGCACTTTTTCCGCCGCTTTCTGCCGCGCCCGCGACCACGCATCACCGCCAAGTTTATGCAGCGGGGCGTTTTCTTCCGCGCCACCGGCGTAACGGCTAATCAGATGCAGTGATGACACCGGAACATACAGTTTGGCGTCGTTGGCATAGGTGAGCATCAGGTACTCGCCAGTAATGCCGCCCGCTTCCAGCGTGGTCATTCCTGCATAGCGCCCGACGCCGTGCTCCAGATGGACCACCGGCTGACCAATATGCAGCTCCGCAAGGTTACGGATCAGTGTATCGGGGTTGATGGCGCGGCGAGAATCCTGACGACGACGGGCAACGCGTTCACCGAGCAGATCGCTTTCGCAAATCAGCGCCAGATTACGTACCGTATCGACAAAACCATGTTCGGCAGCGCCAATCATCAGATAACGCCCACGGTCGTTGGCTTCATCAAGACGCATAATGCGTTGAGGAGCAATTTTAATTCGCGCGAGCAGTTCACCCAGCGCTTCACGGCGACCTTCACTTTCTACCGAGAACACCACCGGACCGTCGAAAGACTCGAGGAACTTACGCAGCGCATCCAGCGGCGCTTTTTGTTGTGCCTGAACGGCCAGGTCTGGCAGCTTCTGGAAACCTAAATTGGCATTCGCTGCTTTTGTCGGTAAATGTTCAGTTTTTAGCTGCACACGCGGCCAGTTTTTTAGCTCTGAAAAGAGCTCGTCTACCCGCAGCCAGAGCGATTGTGGTGGCAACAGTGGACGCATCGGATCGACGCCGCGATTTTCAAAACGCGCCAGCGTGTCAGCCTGGAAACGTTCGGCACTGTTTTCCAGATCGCCAGTATTCACCAACAGCGTATTGGCAGGGAAATAACTGAACAGTGGCGGCAGCGGTTCGCTGAAGAATAGCGGCTGCCAGTACTCGATCCCGGCAGGTAATGTGCCTTTACTCACTTGCTGATAAATATGTTCCGGGTCGCGCTTCACTTCGAAGGTATCGCGCCACTGGCTGCGGAACAGTTCAATTGCCGCTTTATCTGTCGGAAATTCGTGCGCGGGCAGCAGATTGATGGCTTCTACTTCCTCCAGCGTACGCTGGCTGTCAACGTCAAATACGCGCAGGCTATCGATTTCATCATCAAAAAAATCAAGACGATAAGGCAAGTCGCTGCCCATCGGGAAAAGATCCAGCAACGCGCCGCGCGTGGCGTATTCGCCGTGCTCCATAACCTGGTCAACATGGCGATAACCGGCACTGTCCAGTTGCGTACGTAAGGCATCACGAGATAACCGCTGACCTTTTTTCATCATCAGCGCGTGGCCGTGGAGGAAACTGTGCGGGCAAACGCGCTGCATAAGCGTATTCACCGGAACAATCAGTACGCCACGCTGCATCGTTGGTAGCTGGTAAAGAGTGGAAAGGCGTGAGGAGATAATGTCCTGATGAGGCGAAAAACTGTCGTAGGGAAGGGTTTCCCAGTCCGCCAGATTCATCACCATCTGATCGGTAAACTGGCTGATTTCATCATGCAAACGCAGGGCATTTTGCATATCTGGTGCAATAAGTACCACCGGACCGGCGTGACGTTCGGCAATTTCCGCTACCAGCGTCGCGCAGGCAGCGCCAGTTAACTCGCCCAGCAGACGCTGCTCACCCGCTTTGACGGGCAGCGTATAACGATATTGTTCAGGCATAACGGTTGTCAGATTCTCGTTAGGATATGCCTCAACATATGGGGGCATATCTCTGATAAGCAATGCTGTTCATTATCCGTAATCGACATGGTTTAGCAAATTGAATCGCCCCGGCTGGGGCGATGGCTTAGCGGGAGTAACTGACGGCAGCGGGCAGAGAAGGCGGGGAGAACAACAGATCGCTGAATGCGCGCTGTGAAAGTTTTCTTACCAGCAAGCCCGCAACAGTACAAATCAACAAACTGACAAAGGGGTAAACCAGCAGGAGCGTCAGTTCGACTTGCGGCGACCAGCGTGCCGCGTTCATTTGCGGAATCAGGCTTAAGCTGAATATTTCTACCAGTATGCGATGGGTGGTGTAGATAGCAATGGTGTTGGAGCCAATCACATTCAGCAGGCTGGTGGGGCGCATACCGAAACGTTGCTCGTACTGATAAAACAGTTTCATGATCACCACAATCGATACCAGCGACAACAGCAGCGAGATAGTAAACAACCAGGCACCGACCGCCAGAACAGCCAGCAAAGAAGCCATCAGCAGATGGCGGCGCAACGGCACCTCTTTAACACAGGTCATTAATGTTGCGCCAAACCATGCGCCAAGGCTGTAATAAGGCAAATTGCGGATCACACTGTTCATTCCCCACCACGGTGTGGGTACGAAATTAACCGCCACACTCATCAGTACAAACAGAACAAATAACGGCAGGGCCAGGCGGTTAAAAATTTTACATATCACGAAATAGACAATTAAAGCATACAGATACCACAAGCTGGTGCTGGCGGTGATCATTCCGTGCAGGAACTCATCGGTAGAATCGGCATAAGCGGCATTGGAGGCATTACTTAAATTGCGCTCAGGTGCCAGCCACTGATTTAGTGCACTTATCGCCAGCCACTGCACTACGCCCCAAAGTGCCAGCACCCAGAAGATGCTCCAGATGCGTTTATCGAGACAATTTCCCCATGGCACGCTATCGATATAGCGGCGAATCAAATAGCCAGAAATAAAGAAAAAAACCGGCATACGAAAGGGGGCAAGGTAAAGATTGAAATAGATCCAGCATTTGCTCAGGACTTCCGATAACGGATGCTGAAAAGTGGTCAGATGCGGATAAAAGGTAATGACCGAGTGATAAATCACTACAAGACAAATACATAACCCTTTGATCTGGTTAATCCATAGCTCTTTTTGTTTCATCAGGACAACACGCTCTTTTTTAATTTACATGCGGTTGATCCTGCGAGTTATGACCCGAGGTGTAATGGGTATCTGTCTGTATTGGATGATTTTTCAGATTAAGATCAGGCGGCAAGATTGATGATAAAACATGGCAATTTAGCCGATTGATTTACGGGGACTTTTCAGATTAGCCCTGACGATCACTTACAGTTCAGACGTTTACCCATCTTGCTTTCGCTTATATACTCGTGTCTTTGCTAACAGCAACCAGACGGATTTCATGTACCAACCTGTCGCTCTATTTATTGGCCTGCGTTACATGCGTGGGCGTGCAGCGGATCGCTTCGGTCGCTTCGTCTCCTGGCTTTCTACCATCGGCATTACCCTCGGGGTGATGGCGCTGGTCACAGTATTGTCAGTGATGAACGGCTTTGAGCGCGAGCTGCAAAACAACATCCTTGGCCTGATGCCACAGGCAATTCTCTCTTCTGAGCATGGCTCTCTTAACCCGCAGCAACTCCCGGAAACGGCAGTCAAACTGGACGGCGTTAATCGCGTCGCACCTATTACTACCGGTGATGTGGTACTGCAAAGCGCGCGCAGCGTGGCGGTCGGGGTGATGCTGGGTATCGATCCGGCGCAAAAAGATCCACTCACGCCGTATCTGGTCAATGTGAAACAAGCTGATCTCGAACCGGGGAAATATAATGTCATTCTCGGCGAACAACTTGCCTCACAGTTGGGCGTCAATCGCGGTGATCAAATCCGCGTGATGGTGCCATCTGCCAGCCAGTTCACGCCGATGGGGCGTATTCCAAGCCAGCGCCTGTTCAATGTGATTGGCACTTTCGCCGCCAACAGTGAAGTCGATGGCTATGAAATGCTGGTGAATATTGAGGATGCCTCGCGTCTGATGCGTTATCCGGCAGGCAATATCACTGGCTGGCGTTTGTGGCTGGATGAGCCGCTGAAAGTTGATTCTTTAAGCCAGCAAAAACTGCCTGAAGGCAGCAAATGGCAGGACTGGCGTGATCGTAAAGGCGAGCTATTCCAGGCCGTACGCATGGAAAAAAATATGATGGGCTTGCTGCTGAGCCTGATTGTTGCCGTAGCGGCGTTTAACATTATTACCTCGCTAGGGCTGATGGTGATGGAGAAGCAGGGCGAAGTAGCGATCCTGCAAACGCAAGGCTTAACTCCGCGACAAATCATGATGGTCTTTATGGTGCAAGGGGCCAGCGCCGGGATTATCGGTGCGATCCTCGGAGCGGCGCTTGGTGCACTGCTTGCCAGCCAGTTGAATAATCTGATGCCGATAATCGGCGTCCTGCTTGATGGCGCGGCACTGCCAGTCGCTATCGAACCTTTACAGGTCATTGTTATTGCGCTGGTGGCGATGGCTATCGCGCTGCTGTCTACGCTTTACCCTTCATGGCGCGCTGCCGCCACTCAACCCGCTGAGGCTTTACGTTATGAATAAGATCCTGTTGCAATGCGACAACCTGTGCAAACGCTATCAGGAAGGCAGTGTGCAAACCGATGTACTGCACAATGTCAGTTTCAGCGTCGGCGAAGGTGAAATGATGGCGATCGTCGGTAGCTCTGGTTCTGGTAAAAGTACCTTGCTGCACCTGCTGGGCGGGCTGGATACGCCAACCTCCGGCGATGTGGTTTTTAATGGTCAGCCGATGAGCAAACTGTCGTCGGCGGCGAAAGCAGAACTGCGCAACCAGAAGCTGGGCTTTATTTATCAGTTTCACCACCTGCTGCCGGATTTTACCGCCCTGGAAAACGTGGCTATGCCGCTGTTGATTGGCAAGAAAAAGCCCGCTGAAATCAACAGCCGTGCGCTGGAGATGTTAAAAGCGGTGGGGCTGGAGCATCGTGCGAATCACCGCCCATCTGAACTTTCTGGCGGCGAACGCCAGCGTGTGGCGATTGCCCGTGCGCTGGTCAATAACCCGCGGCTGGTACTGGCGGATGAACCTACTGGTAACCTCGATGCACGTAACGCCGACAGCATCTTCCAGTTGCTTGGGGAATTGAATCGCTTGCAGGGCACCGCCTTCCTGGTGGTTACTCACGACCTGCAACTGGCGAAACGTATGAGCCGCCAACTGGAAATGCGTGATGGACGTCTGACGGCGGAACTGAGCCTGATGGGAGCGGAGTAATGGCGATGCCTTTATCGTTATTGATTGGCCTGCGTTTTAGTCGCGGACGGCGGCGCGGCGGTATGGTGTCGCTGATCTCCGTCATTTCTACCATTGGCATTGCCCTCGGCGTGGCGGTATTGATTGTCGGCTTAAGCGCGATGAACGGCTTTGAACGCGAACTGAATAACCGCATTCTGGCGGTGGTGCCGCATGGCGAAATTGAGGCGGTGGATCAGCCGTGGACTAACTGGCAAGAAGCCCTGGATAACGTGCAAAAAGTGCCGGGTATTGCCGCTGCCGCGCCGTATATCAATTTCACCGGGCTGGTGGAAAGTGGTGCCAATCTGCGCGCAATTCAGGTCAAGGGCGTTAACCCGCAACAGGAACAGCGTTTGAGCGCATTACCCTCGTTTGTCCAGGACGATGCGTGGAGCAATTTTAAAGCAGGCGAACAGCAAATTATCATCGGCAAAGGCGTGGCGGATGCGCTGAAAGTGAAGCAGGGCGATTGGGTGTCGATTATGATCCCCAACTCGAATCCCGAGCATAAACTGATGCAGCCAAAACGCGTGCGTTTGCACGTTGCCGGTATTTTGCAGTTGAGTGGCCAACTCGATCACAGTTTTGCCATGATCCCGCTGGCGGATGCCCAGCAATATCTTGATATGGGTTCCAGCGTGTCAGGTATTGCCCTTAAAATGACGGATGTTTTCAACGCCAATAAGCTGGTACGCGATGCGGGTGAAGTGACCAACAGCTATGTTTATATTAAAAGCTGGATTGGTACTTACGGCTATATGTATCGCGATATCCAGATGATCCGCGCCATTATGTATCTGGCGATGGTACTGGTGATTGGCGTGGCCTGTTTCAACATCGTCTCTACCTTAGTGATGGCGGTGAAAGACAAGAGTGGCGATATCGCCGTATTAAGAACGCTGGGGGCGAAAGACGGTTTAATTCGCGCCATCTTTGTCTGGTATGGATTACTGGCAGGGCTGTTCGGCAGCCTGTGTGGGGTGATTATCGGCGTGGTGGTTTCACTGCAACTTACCCCGATTATTGAGTGGATTGAAAAGCTGATCGGTCATCAGTTCCTCTCCAGCGATATCTATTTTATTGACTTCCTGCCATCGGAATTGCACTGGCTGGACGTCTTCTACGTACTGGTCACAGCATTGTTGCTGAGTCTTTTGGCAAGTTGGTATCCGGCGCGGCGCGCCAGTAATATTGACCCTGCGCGAGTCCTTAGCGGCCAGTAAAGGCAGTACATTAAAACAAGGAGCGGCAATGTATTACGGGTTTGATATTGGTGGAACAAAAATTGCGCTTGGCGTGTTTGATAGCGGTCGGCAGTTGCAGTGGGAAAAGCGGGTGCCGACACCGCGTGACAGCTATGACGCATTTTTAGATGCAGTGTGCGAGCTGGTAGCCGAAGCTGACCAACGTTTTGGCTGTAAAGGTTCTGTCGGCATCGGTATTCCGGGAATGCCGGAAACAGAAGATGGTACGCTGTATGCCGCCAATGTCCCCGCTGCCAGCGGTAAATCGCTGCGTGCAGATCTGAGCGCACGTCTTGATCGCGATGTCCGCCTTGATAACGATGCCAACTGTTTTGCCCTTTCAGAAGCCTGGGATGATGAATTTACTCAATATCCACTGGTGATGGGGTTGATTCTCGGCACCGGCGTTGGCGGCGGGCTGATTTTCAACGGTAAACCAATTACCGGTAAAAGCTATATTACCGGCGAGTTTGGCCATATGCGTCTGCCGGTTGATGCGTTAACCATGATGGGGCTGGATTTCCCGTTACGCCGCTGCGGCTGTGGTCAGCATGGCTGCATTGAAAATTATCTGTCTGGTCGCGGTTTTGCGTGGCTGTATCAACACTATTATCATCAACCGTTGCAGGCTCCCGAAATTATTGCGCTTTATGATCAAGGCGATGAGCAGGCAAGGGCGCACGTTGAGCGTTATCTGGATTTATTAGCGGTTTGTCTGGGAAATATCCTGACCATTGTTGACCCTGACCTGGTCGTCATTGGTGGTGGCTTATCGAATTTCCCGGCAATCACAACGCAACTGGCGGACAGGCTGCCTCGTCATCTCTTACCTGTAGCTCGTGTTCCGCGCATTGAACGCGCGCGCCACGGTGATGCGGGAGGAATGCGTGGTGCGGCTTTCCTACATCTAACCGAGTAAACAACAGAGGTTGCTATGCTGTCGCGTCG
This sequence comes from Escherichia sp. MOD1-EC6021, assembly GCF_002965245.1. Lineage (NCBI taxonomy): Bacteria > Pseudomonadati > Pseudomonadota > Gammaproteobacteria > Enterobacterales > Enterobacteriaceae > Escherichia > Escherichia sp. MOD1-EC6021. The sequence goes on from NZ_PTRU01000003.1 coordinate 361,082, forward strand.
GGGTCATCGGTTAAGTCGTTTTCGTAAAAATAAACGCCGCCTGCGCGAGCGTTTGCGTCAGCGTATTTTTTTCAGAGATAAAGTGGTGCCGGAAGCAATGGAAAAACCAAGAGTACTCGTACTGACTGGGGCAGGTATTTCTGCGGAATCAGGTATTCGTACCTTTCGCGCCGCAGATGGCCTGTGGGAAGAACATCGGGTTGAAGATGTGGCAACGCCGGAAGGTTTCGATCGCGATCCTGAACTGGTACAAGCGTTTTATAACGCCCGCCGTCGACAGCTGCAGCAGCCAGAAATTCAGCCTAACGCCGCGCATCTTGCGCTGGCTAAACTGCAAGATGCTCTCGGCGATCGCTTTTTGCTGGTGACGCAGAATATCGACAATCTGCACGAACGCGCAGGTAATACCAATGTGATTCATATGCATGGGGAATTGCTGAAAGTACGTTGTTCGCAAAGTGGTCAGATTCTCGACTGGACCGGAGACGTTACGTCAGACGATAAATGCCATTGTTGCCAGTTCCCGGCACCCTTGCGCCCGCACGTCGTTTGGTTTGGCGAAATGCCACTCGGCATGGATGAAATTTATATGGCGTTGTCGATGGCCGATATTTTCATTGCCATTGGTACATCAGGGCATGTTTATCCGGCGGCTGGGTTTGTTCACGAAGCGAAACTGCATGGTGCGCACACTGTCGAACTCAATCTTGAACCGAGTCAGGTCGGTAATGAATTTGCCGAGAAATATTACGGCCCGGCAAGCCAGGTGGTACCAGAGTTTGTTGAGAAATTGCTGAAAGGATTATAAATCAGGAGTAATGGCCTGATGCGCTACGCTTATCAGGCCTGCGATGGGGCGCAATGAATTGAATTTCCGGGTGTCGTAGACCAGAGAAGGCGTTGACGCCGCATCTGGCATATTTACTGCCTCTTTTAGCGTTTACTCGTCCATAACAGCAACATTAGCCACATCCTTGCTAAATAAAAAACGGGCGGTAATACCACCGCCCGTTTGCTGAATTAACGTCCTGCTTTCAGCTTCTGATAATACTCTTCATAAATGCTGCTGGCTGCGCCAACGTCATTCTGCCATTCACCATTTTTAATGGTTTCAGCATCCGGGTAGAGCGTCTTGTCGTTCGCTATTTCCGGGCTTAACAGCTTACGCGCGGCGAGGTTTGGCGTTGGATAACCGATAGTTTCAGCAACCTGTTTTGCCACATCCGGGCGCAGCAGGAAGTTAATCAATTTCAGCGCGCCTTCTTTGTTTTTGGCATTTGCCGGAATTGCCAGACTGTCCATCCAGAAAATGCCGCCTTCTTTCGGCCACACCACGTCAATTGGCGTACCCGCCTGGCGTGCAACGAAAGCAGAACCGTTCCAGATCATGCCGAGGTTAACTTCGCCTTCCATGTACGGGTTAGCCGGGTTATCGGAGTTAAACGCTGCCACGTTTGGCATCAGTTTTTTCAGCTCGTTATATGCAGCTTCAATCTCTTTCGGATCGGTAGTGTTACCGGAGTAGCCCAGTTTGCGCAGCGCCATCTGGAACACTTCACGGGCATCGTCGGTCAGCAGCAGGCTGCCTTTGTACTCAGGCTTCCACAGATCGGCCCAGCTGGTGACAGATTTCGGGTCAACCGCATCACCGTTAACGCCAATCGCCGTCGCCCCCCAGATATACGGAATGGAGTAGTCGTTATTCGGGTCAAACGGCTTGTTGAGCATGTCTGGATCGAGATTGCTGAAGTTGCTTAACTTCGACTTATCGATCTTCTGGATCATCCCTTCTTTACGCATTTTATCGACGTAATAGGTTGAAGGAACCACCAGGTCATAGGCACCGTCTTTGTACGTTTTCAGCTTCGCGTACATGGTTTCGTTCGACTCGTAAGTCGAATAGATAACCTTAATACCGGTTTCTTTGGTGAACTGTTCAAGCAGTCCTGGCGGCACGTACTCGGTCCAGTTGTAGAAATACAGCGTGTTGTTGTCATCGGCGTGAGCGGCGCTCATGCCCAGTGCCAGAGCACCCGCCGCGAGCAGGTGGCGTGACCATTTTTTCATTTAACGTCCCCTGTGTTACCTTTCGTTTTATCACGAGCAATAAGCTGGCTGGCAATTACCATCACCAGCGACAGCACCAGTAATATGGTTGCCAGCGCGTTAACTTCCGGCGATACGCCGACTTTGACCATCGAATAAATTTTTAACGGCAGAATTTCATAACTCGGCCCGGTGACAAACGAAGAAACCACCACGTCGTCCATCGACAGGGTAAAGCTTAACACCCAGCCCGCCGCTACCGCTGGCATTGCCAGTGGCAGAATGATTTTTCGCAGAATGGTAAATTCGCTGGCACCGAGATCTTTCGCCGCTTCCAGCATTCGCACATCAAAACCTTTCAGGCGCGAATACACCGTCACCACCACAAACGGCAGGCAGAAGGTGATATGCGAGAACAGCAGCGACCAGAAGCCAAGCTGAATACCCAGCAGCATAAACAGCACCAGCAGAGAAATCGCCATCACAATATCTGGTGACATCATCACCACAAACAGCATTCCGCTAACGAACGGCTTACCACGAAAGCGATAACGGTACAACGCAACTGCCGTCAGTGAACCGATAAGCGTAGCAAACGTCGCCGAAAACACCGCCATCGTCAGTGAATGCTGAGCTGCCTGCAACAGACTGTCGTTGTTCATCAGCAGGCTATACCATTTGGTGGTAAAACCCTGCCAGTTGATGCCAAAGCGCGAGCTGTTGAAAGAGTTCACAATCAAAATAATGATTGGGATATACAGGTACGCGTAGATAGCGGTCATAAAACCGCCGCGAAGCAGTCGACCGATCATTCGAGTTCCACCTTCTTATTCATAAGGCGGGACACTTTCAGGATTTTGAATTTATTCAATTTTTTCCTTTCTCCAAAATCTCTCCAAAACGTTTCCCCAAAACTAGGCCACGCATTTTACAACACTTTTTTCCTGAGATGGTGACGGATATTCCATATGGTGTTTGTCAAATAACCAACTTAACCCATTCCTGACCTCGAGTATCGTTATAGCGATCGGTGGTTGCCTGGACTTTATGTCCTAGTAATGTTTTTGTATCGATACCCTGTGCACGGTACAGCCGTTCTGATAGAGAGCGTTGTTCATGAAATGTTGGCGGAGTTTTTCCTGCTGGTGGAATTATCCCAGCCAGATCCCGTGCTTTGGCAAAGTAGTCGCTCAGGTTGTCTTTACTCATCGGCTTCGGTTGTTTCTGGTGCCGACTATGGATTAGATATGGACTTAATATTCTGTCTCGGCACCCATCAATAACTTCTTTTAACGTTATCCCAATGGCATCACAGCGTAGTGTAAGCGGTAACGCCAGACGCATTCCGGTTTTTCCCTGGGTGATATGCAAGTGTTCGTTCCACACATCTGAAAAACGCATGTGGCAAATGTCATCACGGCGCTGACCAGTAACAATCGCAAGAAGCATTGCGTTACGGATAAAGTGTTTTTCAGGCGTTGCATTGTAAATTTTTTGCCAGTCTTCCATGGTGAGCCTGGCTCTGGTTACTTTAGGGATCGGTTTACGGGTAGCCTCCGGAGGATTCCATCCAGGAGGAACTTCCCCTGCATGCTGTGCTTCTTTATAAATATCAACCCATAATCCACGATTTACTCTCGCTGTGCTGACCATGTCTTTATCCAGCCACTCATCCAGTATTAATGCAAAGTCTCTTACTTCCAGTTCTTTCAATGGGTGGTTTCCCAGACGGGAAACCAGGTATGCAGCCATTCGGGTTTTTTCTTTGTGAGTTGTAGCTGCAATATCTCCATTTTTCAGTCGCGTGTCCTGTATTTTCAGATATCGATCAACCCATGCCTTTAATCTGATACCCCGACGTTTTGTTGCTGACGGACTTTCATCAATTTTGCGCATGAAATATTCAGCTTCTGCTGCAGCTATTCGCTGATTGGCTGTGGAAGCGATTTTTTCTGCCTTACCTTTGTCTGTTCCGAGTCCGTGAAATTTTCCAGTCACAGGATTTTTATACTGGTAGTAAACTCTGCCAGTTCTGCGATCAAACTTTTCGTAAAGACCGGCTACGTCAGTGCTGTTTTTTCGTGGCCTCGGTGACATGAGTTAAAATCTCCTTCAGTGCATCATCATCGCCAGTATGAATTTCCGGCGCAATTCCCGTTTCACCAGGCCCAACAAATACTGCTCGGCGATCTATCAGCCAACGCCCACGAATTTTTTGTGGTCTTGGAACGATGTATCCTAGTTTTCCGTATTTCACCAGGGTAGTGTTTGTTATTGGGAGACTGAACCGTTTTGGTTTCCACTCGTCGAGCGTTATCAGGTACTGTTCGCTCATGGCTATCACTCCGGAACGCGCCAGTTGCAGAATATCAACGACAACTGGCGACGGTTGAACATTAAAAATCAGCCTGATTCGGGATCAGTTTTTGCCAGATAGCTGAAACGTATTTTGCCTGGTGACGAGCGTCATCAAGTGCATTATGGCGCTCACCTTCGAATGGAATAGCCGTTCTGGCATCGAAGTCTATGGCTTTCCCCAG
>NZ_PTRU01000040.1:0-29035 GCF_002965245.1 Escherichia sp. MOD1-EC6021
AAGCTGTTGAGTCGTTTTAAGTGTAATTCGGGGCAGAATTGGTAAAGAGAGTCGTGTAAAATATCGAGTTCGCACATTTTGTTGTCTGATTATTGATTTTTGGCGAAACCATTTGATCATATGACAAGATGTGTATCTACCTTAACTTAATGATTTTGATAAAAATCATTAGGGGATTCATCAGCACTCGGCTGGAAATCGCCGGTGGCATTTGAGAAAAAAGCCGCTTAAAATGAGAGATAGACCGGAACACAACCGGTGCAAGACCATGGAAAGCATGTTCTCGGACTTACGTAGCAACTCGTTTCTTTTCGCAGGTTGAGCCACCTCCGCGCTTCATCAGAAAACTGAAGGAACCTCCATTGAATCGAACTAATATTTTTTTTGGTGAATCGCATTCTGACTGGTTGCCTGTCAGAGGCGGAGAATCTGGTGATTTTGTTTTTCGACGTGGTGACGGGCATGCCTTCGCGAAAATCGCACCTGCTTCCCGCCGCGGTGAGCTCGCTGGAGAGCGTGACCGCCTCATTTGGCTCAAAGGTCGAGGTGTGGCTTGCCCCGAGGTGATCAACTGGCAGGAGGAACAGGAGGGTGCATGCTTGGTGATAACGGCAATTCCGGGAGTACCGGCGGCTGATCTGTCTGGAGCGGATTTGCTCAAAGCGTGGCCGTCAATGGGGCAGCAACTTGGCGCTGTTCACAGCCTATCGGTTGATCAATGTCCGTTTGAGCGCAGGCTGTCGCGAATGTTCGGACGCGCCGTTGATGTGGTGTCCCGCAATGCCGTCAATCCCGACTTCTTACCGGACGAGGACAAGAGTACGCCGCAGCTCGATCTTTTGGCTCGTGTCGAACGAGAGCTACCGGTGCGGCTCGACCAAGAGCGCACCGATATGGTTGTTTGCCATGGTGATCCCTGCATGCCGAACTTCATGGTGGACCCTAAAACTCTTCAATGCACGGGTCTGATCGACCTTGGGCGGCTCGGAACAGCAGATCGCTATGCCGATTTGGCACTCATGATTGCTAACGCCGAAGAGAACTGGGCAGCGCCAGATGAAGCAGAGCGCGCCTTCGCTGTCCTATTCAATGTATTGGGGATCGAAGCCCCCGACCGCGAACGCCTTGCCTTCTATCTGCGATTGGACCCTCTGACTTGGGGTTGATGTTCATGCCGCCTGTTTTTCCTGCTCATTGGCACGTTTCGCAACCTGTTCTCATTGCGGACACCTTTTCCAGCCTCGTTTGGAAAGTTTCATTGCCAGACGGGACTCCTGCAATCGTCAAGGGATTGAAACCTATAGAAGACATTGCTGATGAACTGCGCGGGGCCGACTATCTGGTATGGCGCAATGGGAGGGGAGCAGTCCGGTTGCTCGGTCGTGAGAACAATCTGATGTTGCTCGAATATGCCGGGGAGCGAATGCTCTCTCACATCGTTGCCGAGCACGGCGACTACCAGGCGACCGAAATTGCAGCGGAACTAATGGCGAAGCTGTATGCCGCATCTGAGGAACCCCTGCCTTCTGCCCTTCTCCCGATCCGGGATCGCTTTGCAGCTTTGTTTCAGCGGGCGCGCGATGATCAAAACGCAGGTTGTCAAACTGACTACGTCCACGCGGCGATTATAGCCGATCAAATGATGAGCAATGCCTCGGAACTGCGTGGGCTACATGGCGATCTGCATCATGAAAACATCATGTTCTCCAGTCGCGGCTGGCTGGTGATAGATCCCGTCGGTCTGGTCGGTGAAGTGGGCTTTGGCGCCGCCAATATGTTCTACGATCCGGCTGACAGAGACGACCTTTGTCTCGATCCTAGACGCATTGCACAGATGGCGGACGCATTCTCTCGTGCGCTGGACGTCGATCCGCGTCGCCTGCTCGACCAGGCGTACGCTTATGGGTGCCTTTCCGCAGCTTGGAACGCGGATGGAGAAGAGGAGCAACGCGATCTAGCTATCGCGGCCGCGATCAAGCAGGTGCGACAGACGTCATACTAGATATCAAGCGACTTCTCCTATCCCCTGGGAACACATCAATCTTACCGGAGAATATCGTTGGCCAAAGCCTTAGCGTAGGATTTCGCCCTCTCCCGCAAACGACCCCTTATCTCAGAGGGCGTTTTCCACTGTAATGCTCTGTTTGGTTCATTGCACCAGTTTAATGCTGCACTTTCGTTACCTTCAAAAAGATCAATAGCCTTTTGAAGAACATCATTTTTTGTCAGCATGTTTTACACCTGAAGACGTTTTGAGTGCTTCGATAAGACTACTTCGCTCTTCCTCTGTCATCCGGGATATGAGCAATGCAAGTTCTGCTGTTGTCTGATCATCACAAAAAGGCACGTTTAACTCTGCCGCCATCCGTCGAATCGTATCAATATCGGGGACATGGCGCCCTTTCTCATAATGATTCATACGACTGCTAGCCGATGCGGGATCAAAGCCAACATGAAGAATTGATAATTGCCGTGCCGAGCAGAGAAAATGAATTCCGGAAACTTTCTCTTGAGCAAGATAAAACACATATTAAGATAAATGAAAAAATAAAAACACTGATTAGGATTGGTAATAAAAATATTACAATAAGGCAATGAATTTTAAAAAGGATTTGAAGTTTAATACAGTCATGAAAAAGAGAGGGCAAAGCCGACCCCGCCCTCTCCCTTCATGCACTGATAAGCCTCACTAATAGGAGTGTTAGCAGCGCGTACCACTGTATGCTAGACCTGAAAAATATAATCTCAGCCAGTCCCAGATGCAACCTTTAACACTTCAACGCAACAAATTAAACAACGAATAGCCACAAACGTGTAGACAGTGCACTGATACGGATAAAAGTAACGCTCCTGAATTGCTCAATCAATGATATATACCCTGTTTTACTGACATATCTGACAGCGGGTGGATTTCCTTCAATTATTGATATAACACCATACGCACTACATCTGTCTCCACCAGAATATGAGGTGAAATTGTTGCGCACCGGTTAATCCGGGTGTACTGGTCAAACTGTTTTTACGGTGCGCCTGTTTTATAGCCTTCAGTTGCGCAATGCGTCGACTTCGCATGGTTTTCCTCATGACTGCCGCTTTATCATTGCGCAATTCGCCGATGTAGTCGGTGCCCCCCGGAAAATCAAACGGTTCTGGTTGTTCTCTGTACTGCTTCAGGGCGTATAGTCCGATACCTCAGCAGACGGGTTTTCCCCGGAGCGAGGCCTCTGGGGTTCATAATTAATCGTACAGCCAAAGTACCAAGCGTTCGGCCGGCTGGGCGGCCGGCTGGGCTTGCTGGTCAGTTTGTTCCAACACACATTAAGCATCTCCAGTCCGCTGGGCAGGCGGTCCGGCAGGCTGGTCAGCTGGTTATTACTCACATCAAGCACCTTCAGCCTGACGGGCAGCACCGGCAGATGGATCAGCTGGTTATTACTCACATTAAGCGTCCTCATATAGCCGGGCAGCTCCGGCAGGCTGCTCATGAGGTTAAAACGCACATCAAGCGTCACCAGCCCGGCGGGCAGCGCCGGCAGGCCGGACAGCTGATTATTACTCACATCAAGCATCACCAACCCGGCGGGCAGGACCGGCAGGCTGCACAGCCGGTTTCTACTCACATCAAGCTTCTCCAGACTGGCGGGCAGCACCGGCAGGCTGCACAGCTGGTTTTTACACACATAAAGATGCTTCAGCCCGGCGGGCAGGACCGGCAGGCTGTCCAGCCAGTTTCTTCTCACATCAAGCTCCTCCAGCCCGGTGGGCAGCTCCAGCCCGGTGGACCTGAAGAGATTGTTTCCACCCACATTAAGGTGCTTCAGCCCGGCGGGCAGGACAGGCAGGCTGCACAGCCGGTTTCTACTCACATCAAGCTTCTTCAGCCCGGCGGGCAGGACCGGCAGGCTGTCCAGCAAGTTTCTTCTCACATAAAGCTCCTCCAGCCCGGTGGGCAGGACCGGCAGGCTGCACAGCTGGTTTCCACTCACATCAAGCTTCTCCAGCCCGGCGGGCAGCTCCGGCAGGCTGGTCAGCATCAGATTTGCCAGTTCTAGTTCCAGTGCCGAAGCTCTATTGCATGCTCTATTGTATATATATGCCTTCACCCTACTAAGAGCTTCTGCCCTGTATTCCCCGGGAGCATTCACCTTGGCCCAGGCACGCCATGCCGTTATCTGGGCCACCCAGTCCGGGACTTTATCGATATACTTCCGGAGCAGTTTACAGTGTGGTTTATCGCCAGTTAGAGTTACAGACAACGCTACTTTTGGCATACCTGGTATGTACATTGTCATGATGGGCTCATCGACGACGGACAGGTTCAGTAAGAGCCCTATCGGCGGGTCTTCCTTTTTGGCCGGGATGGTGTAAATATTGGGATTGTCTGTGGACTCGAAGCTCAGGAACATATTTGTCAGCTGATCACTTTTGGTCAAACATTGATCGTGAAGGAGGGAACGACAAACCATGTGGATGAAAGTTTCTTCGGATGCGTTGTGTAATATGGTTGTATAATCTGATGAGGATAAATCATCCCAGTTTTCTATCTTACTGCTCTTGCTGCTCTTGCTGCTCTTGCTGGTCTTGCTGGTCTTGCTGGCTGCGATATCGTTTAATGAATTGTTTAATAAATCGGTTAATACATAGCCGATATGAAGACGGTTTGCTGTCTGGCTGGATTCATCGGGTGCCCAATATTCATTTTCATTGGGTTTAACATATACACCGGATGCACCGGATAAAGAAGTAGGCTGGAGCATGATACCTCACAAAAATGTGTTGATGAAAAGCTGGATTCTGTCCATATTCCCGTGAACCGGCTATCAAAATTCGCGCATTTTGCCAGGTATTCATGTGGTTAAAATTTATCTGGTGCGTTTCCGGTGGTTTTGCAGTTCACCAGCTACAATCGCTAGCAACGGCACATTTATACTCAACATAAGTTAAATCATATTGACTGTTAACTTACTTCATGAACCAAGATGCATCGTCAATGGAGGCTTAACATGGCGTCCTGTCTCATAATGATTCATACGACTTCTAGCCGATGCAGGGTCAAAGCCAACAAGGAGACCCAGAGAGCGCTGTGATAATCCCGCCCTGCATCTCGCTTCCTTAAGTCGCTCTGGTATCGGATTTTTTTCAGACACTGATTCATCTTCATTTGCCTCGAATGCTTAGAACGAAGAATGGAATGAATCGTATCATCATGTGACCCCGTAAATTTCTCGTTCAAGTCAGTTGCTTTTTTCTTTTGAATTCAGATGAACACCTGAGAATGTTTTACCTGCATCTGTGGATAATAGTTTACTTTTAGTCAGACGTTTAACGGAGCTACAACCATGCAACCTGTTCATAGTGTAAATGACCAGTATCGCGGTATTTCTACACCGCCGACTGTGAAGGATAAAATTTACAATGATATTATTTCGCTAAAAGAAGACTGGGTTTCCCTGGTGGATAGAATTTCCCGGAATGATTTTGATGTGAATAATACAAACTGCGACAATAGCGACGGGGAATTATTTGGCGAACCTCATTGTATGGCACCTGGTACGGATTGGAAAAAAGTAATAAAAAATTTACAGAGATTGAGTATCAGCGCCTGCCTTAAGCTGAATATACCAGCCAGTGACTGTTTTGACATTACCGGCGCGGATATACAAAAGTTTCTGTTTGCAAAAATCGACGAAGACATCTCGGGTTGGACCAAAGGTATGGACAGAGGGAATAAGGACAAACTGATAAGCATGTACAAAATGCTGTTCGATAACATACTGATGGATAATAAGTCAGATATTCCTGTTGATTTGCTGAGGGAATTAAATATTGTCAGCCATATTGTATTGACAGAAACTGGAAAACCAAAAACAGACGAAATAGCAAGGCACTCTGAAACCAGCCTCACCTACGGACAACTCCGGCAATGGAGTGATCTGAGTGTACGGCGGGCGGCCAGGAGTTTAGAGGATTACTGTCGGAACCTAAACATTAATGTGGACACTGTCAAACCCTACCTGACCCCAGACGGGCTTACTCCCCTCGGCGAAGAGATGCGGGATAATGTAAAAGTGCCGGGGCTCACTGTTGTGGGGTAAGGCCCTGCACATCCCGTGGCCCCCTGCATGGCTAAAGCATGGAAAGCGGAAGAAAAAGCGCAATGAGGTCGTAGGACGAACGGTTCGGGGAAGGCTGAAGAGTACGTATCTGGTCCTGAAGACCGGATAAACCTTCATCGGTCCAACGTTTAAGCCACTTGTAGCCAGTGGCAGGAGAAATGCCGTAGTGACGGACCCTGTAAATAATTCTGTGTAACTGCCCACGATTAAAGGTGGCCGCTCAGGCGGTCACCGTATTCGATAATAAATTGTGTGATTCATAGACATCGTTTCAATTTTCTCAGCTCAAGTTCAAGCTGGTTATTCTGTTCCTGTATATGCTCCTCATTGGGCTGATAGTTTGCGTGAACGGCATCAGAGTATGGCGTTTTCTTAGCAAGTTCAAAGTAGCGCGCCATCGGAGTTATCAGCCACCCACAGCTGGTCAGGATGTTCTGCCACGAACTGACGATTCACACAGTCGCCTGCGGCAACGACTTTCCTGCTGACTGTAAACAGAACGACGGTCGGCGGTGAAATAACGGTCTTTGCCCTCACCTACGCCATGGCCCAGCGCCCGGCTCATGTCGTACATCACGTTAGTAGCCATCGCTTTCACGCGGGCATCCATTGCGGCGTCGTTCAAAACCATACCTCCCCAGCCGCAAATACCGGGTAACCTGATACTTCAACAATAAGATTGGTGCGTGGATGATAGATTGCCAAATAATAATCCATCAAGAAATAATGACAACAAAAAAACATCAAGCAACCCTAATGTTATTTGGTCATATAAAACATTAATAAGTCTTGACCTTTCCTGACATTTTCCTTATTCGCAATAATATTCTGTTTAGACGTTGTTTATAAACATCATGCATAATGAAATCGTCATGTTATTTGGCGATATAAAAAAGTCTTTGAAAATACTCTCTACAACAAGTGCAGTTATAAGCTTGTTGTGACTGAGCGTCCTTGTGATTTAAAGATATTATCGTTCTTCATCAGATGTAATAACTCAGGAAATTATATTTTCAGGGTGACAGGCTAATCAAGAATGATTCTTTTTTATAAGCAATAACCGAATGACTGAATTGTTATATTTCTTTATTCAGCTGCTTAAATATAAACTTTGGAGAATTATGAAACTCAAACATGTCGGAATGATTGTCGTTTCTGTGTTGGCGATGTCTTCGGCTGCGGTTAACGCAGCCGAAGGTGATGAGTCAGTTGCGACCACCGTAAATGGCGGTGTTATTCATTTTAAAGGTGAAGTGGTAAATGCCGCTTGTGCGATTGACTCAGAATCAATGAACCAAACGGTTGAGCTGGGTCAGGTCCGTTCTTCTCGCCTGGCTAAAGCGGGTGACCTCAGTAGCGCTGTAGGCTTCAATATCAAGCTGAATGATTGTGATACCAATGTTTCCAGTAATGCGGCTGTTGCATTCCTTGGGACTACTGTCACCAGTAATGACGATACGTTGGCGCTTCAGAGTTCAGCGGCAGGCTCTGCCCAGAATGTCGGTATCCAAATTTTGGACCGTACGGGGGAGGTATTAATACTGGATGGGGCAACTTTTAGCGCTAAAACTGACTTGATTGATGGCACGAATATACTGCCATTCCAGGCTCGTTATATTGCCCTCGGGCAGTCAGTGGCCGGTACTGCAAATGCAGATGCGACCTTCAAAGTCCAATACCTATAATTCAGTATTCAGGTGGCTATACGTCATCTGAAATTAAAACAGGGTGTGTGTGGCATGGCTACTCACACCCGAAAAAATTCATCAATGTTTATCTCATTATTACTAAGGAATGACTTATATTTTGGAACGATATGAAAAAATCATAGAGTATCTAAACGATTAATAAACAAGGCAGTTAAAATTACTGTGATTTTAAAAATCACTCTGAAGACAATTTTTTATTTCAATAGAGAACCAAGTTTTATTACCAGCGCATTAAGTCTGGAAACCCGGCCATCCGCCATAGCATTAGCAATATTTACCATTTTCTGATGTGACGGTTTCCCCCGCTTAGCCTATCAACACATGGAGAACACATCAGATGCAGACGACTCGTACGCCCTACTCTGTTTCTTTTATGGCGACAGTATTACTTTCATTGATCTTTCTTTGCCATAGTACCATTGCCAATGCAGCGGTAGCTCTAGGTGCAACTCGTGTAATATTTCCAGCAAATCAGAAACAGGTTTTATTGCCTGTCACGAATAATGATCCTGCCAGTGTCTATCTTATTCAGTCATGGATAGAAAATGCGGGTGACCAAAAAGATACCCAGTTTGTCATTACCCCACCGCTTTTTTCTATGCAAGGCAAAAAAGAGAATACGCTGCGGATTATCAACGCCACTAATCATCAGTTACCGGGCGACCGGGAAAGCCTGTTTTGGGTAAATGTCAAAGCTATTCCTGCTATGGAAAAAGATCAGAAAAATGCAAATACATTACAGCTCGCAATTATTAGCCGCATAAAAATGTTCTATCGCCCAATGAATTTGGCAATAGCACCTGACCAAGCTCCGGAAATGCTTCGTTTCCGCCGCAGTGGTAGCAAACTGACACTTATTAATCCGACCCCCTACTTCATTACCGTAACGAATATGAAAGCAGGAAATAGCGATCTCCCAAACACCATGGTGCCTCCAAAAGGTGAAATTTCGGTGGATTTTCCTCATGGTACATCCGGGGATATCAGCTTTCAGACGATCAATGATTACGGTGCATTAACACCGCGTATTAAGGCAACCATGCATTAAGAACTGACCTAATTAATAAGCATAAACTCAATCGGAACTAATAATGACAGCCTTTCGTGCCGCATTTAAGGCATATCGTATGCATCATGTGTTACTACTGCCTCGCTTTGCACGGCTTACCTTTGCCCTTGGCTTAGCTACAGCGGTTTTTCCCGTAGAAGCAGAGTATTATTTTAATCCACGGTTTTTAAGCAATGATCTTGCTGAGTCTGTTGATTTATCTGCCTTTGCTAAGGGACGCGAGGCACCACCTGGTACATATCGGGTCGATATTTATTTGAACGACGAATTTATGACCACTCGGGATGTTACTTTTGTTGCAGATGAGAATAACTCAGATCTCACCCCATGTCTGAGTACAGACCTTCTTGTCAGTCTTGGCATAAAAAAATCAGCGTTATTAGCCAATAAGGACCATTTGGCAGGAAAAAATGTGCCGGATAACAACGCATGTACACCACTTCAGGATCGTTTGGCTGATGCATCTACTGAGTTTGATGTTGGTCAGCAACATCTGTCGCTCTCCGTTCCGCAGATTTATGTCGGCAGAATGGCCCGTGGTTATGTCTCTCCTGACCTGTGGGAAGAAGGAATAAACGCAGGCCTACTGAACTATAGTTTTAATGGTAATTCTATCAACAATCGTAGTAACCATAACGCCAGCAAAACCAACTATGCATATCTGAATTTGCAGAGTGGCATCAACATTGGCAGCTGGCGACTACGTGATAACTCAACGTGGAGTTATAACAGTGGGAGTAACAACCCATCTGACAGAAATAAATGGCAACATATCAATACGTCTGCTGAACGTGACATTATTCCCTTACGCTCACGGTTAACGGTGGGTGATAGTTATACCGATGGCGATATTTTTGAAAGTGTGAACTTTCGTGGCCTTAAAATAAACTCAACGGAAGCGATGTTGCCCGATAGCCAACATGGTTTTGCTCCGGTGATTCATGGTATAGCCCGTGGCACAGCCCAAGTCAGTGTTAAACAGAACGGATACGATGTTTATCAGACTACGGTCCCTCCCGGCCCTTTTACTATTGATGATATTAACTCTGCGGCTAATGGCGGTGATCTGCAAGTTACGATAAAAGAGGCAGACGGCAGTATTCAGACTTTATATGTCCCTTATTCATCTGTCCCGGTTCTCCAACGTGTTGGTTATACGCGTTATGCACTTGCCTTGGGAGAATATCGTAGTGGAAATAACCTGCAAAGCTCCCCAAAATTCATTCAGGGCAACGTAATGCATGGTCTGGAGGGAAACTGGACACCTTATGGCGGGATGCAAATTGCAGAAGATTATCAAGCTTTCAACGTGGGTATTGGTAAAGATCTTGGCCTTTTAGGTGCCTTTTCTGTCGATATCACGCAAGCCAATACGACACTTGCGGATGATACTCGTCACAGCGGACAATCGGTAAAATCTGTTTACAGTAAATCTTTCTATCAGACGGGAACGAATATCCAGGTCGCAGGATATCGATATTCTACGCAAGGATTTTATAACTTATCTGACAGTGCATACAGTCGAATGAGTGGTTACACCGTCAAGCCTCCGACCGTAGACACCAATGAACAGATACAATTTATTGATTATTTTAATCTGTACTATAGTAAACGTGGTCAGGAACAAATAAGTATTTCTCAGCAGCTTGGAAATTACGGTACGACCTTTTTCAGTGCCAGTCGCCAAAGTTACTGGAACACGTCACGCAGCGATCAGCAAATATCATTCGGGTTAAATGTACCGTTTGGCGATATTACGACTTCGCTGAATTACAGCTATTCCAGTAATATATGGCAAAACGATCGGGATCATTTACTCGCTTTTACACTTAATGTTCCCTTCAGCCATTGGATGCGTACAGACAGTCAGTCGGCATTTCGTAATTCAAACGCTAGTTATAGCATGTCAAACGATTTGAAAGGCGGTATGACCAATCTATCTGGGGTTTATGGCACACTGCTGCCGGATAATAACCTGAATTATAGTGTTCAGGTCGGTAATACCCGCGGAGGTAATGCATCATCTGGCACCAGTGGTTACAGTTCTCTTAATTATCGAGGGGCTTACGGTAATACTAATGTCGGTTACAGTCGTAATGGCGATAGCAACCAGTTTTACTACGGAATGAGTGGTGGAATTATTGCTCATGCTGATGGTGTCACCTTTGGACAGCCGATGGGTGACACTATGGTTCTGGTTAAGGCTCCTGGCGCGGAGAATGTTAAAATAGAGAACCAGACAGGAATACATACAGACTGGCGTGGCTATGCAATATTACCATTTGCGACAGAATATAGAGAAAATCGTGTCGCTCTTAACGCGAATTCCCTTGCCGATAATGTTGAACTGGATGAAACCGTGGTCACGGTCATCCCTACTCATGGTGCTATTGCCAGAGCAACATTTAATGCACAAATCGGCGGTAAAGTATTAATGACTCTGAAATACGGCAATAAACCAGTTCCATTCGGTGCAATTGTGACTCACGGTGACAATAACAATGGCAGCATTGTTGCTGAAAATGGTCAGGTCTATCTGACAGGACTTCCACAATCAGGAAAATTACAGGTTTCATGGGGCAACAATGCAAACGCTAAATGTATTGTTAATTACAAGCTTCCTGAAGTCTCTCCTGAGAACTTACTGAGTCAGCAAACAGCAGTCTGTCGCTAAGGAACACTAGATTATGAAACACAATAGCATTATTTTCCTCGGTTTATGTCTGGGGTTAACCACCTATTCTGCTTTATCTGCAGATAGCATTATTAAAATTAGCGGGCGCGTCCTGGATTATGGCTGCACAGTTTCATCTGATTCGCTTAATTTTACCGTAGACCTACAAAAACACAGTGCCAGGCAATTCCCAACGACTGGAAGCACAAGTCCAACCGTTCCTTTCCAGATTACGTTAAGTGAATGTACCAAAGGGACTACGGGGGTTCGGGTTGCATTTAGCGGGATAGAGGATTTAGAAAATAATACTCTGCTGAAACTGGATGAAGGAAGCAATTCTGCTTCCGGTTTGGGTATTGAAATTCTGGACGGAAATATGCGCCCAGTAAAAATAAATGACCTTCATACCGGAATGCAGTGGATCCCTCTGACTCCTGATCAGGATAATATTTTGCCTTACTCGGCCCGTTTGAAGTCAACACAAAAGTCCGTCAATCCAGGACTGGTTAGCGCTTCGGCAACATTTACCCTTGAATTTCAATAATCAGAGTCAGATATGAATAGAACTTTCCAAAGACTTCTGTTGGCTACGCTCTGTGCGCTATTTTCAGCAACGCTTCAGGCCGCTGATGTCACTATCACTGTTAATGGTCGGGTAGTTGCTAAACCCTGCACTATTCAAACCAAAGAGGCTAGCGTTAATCTCGGGGATCTTTATACACGCAATCTGCAACAACCTGGTTCTGCATCTGGCTGGCACAATATTACTTTATCATTAACCGATTGTCCGATTGAAACAAGTGCAGTGACGGCAATCGTAACAGGTTCAACTGACAATACGGGTTATTACAAAAATGAAGGTAGTGCCGAAAATATTCAAATAGAGCTGAGGGATGATCTGGAGGCGACGTTAAAAAGTGGCGATAGCAAAACGGTTATTGTTGATGAGATCACACGTAATGCACAGTTTCCACTTAAGGCAAGAGCTATCACGGTGAATGGAAACGCAAGCCAGGGAACGATCGAGGCGCTAATCAATGTGATCTATACCTGGCAATAACATCGATTCGATTTTATAAGCCTCTTTTTTAAATCAATTTTTAACCTAAGGATTTATCATGGGAAAAAAAATTAGTATAAATGTCCTGTTCAGTATTTATTTTCTTTTGATGGCAGGTAAAGTCTTCGCCTTCAGTTGTAATGTTGATGGTGGGTCAAGTATTGGCGCAGGTACAACTTCTGTGTATGTTAATCTCGATCCTGTCATTCAACCAGGTCAGAATCTGGTTGTAGATTTGTCTCAGCATATAAGTTGCTGGAATGATTACGGCGGCTGGTACGACACAGATCATATTAACTTAGTACAAGGCTCAGCTTTCGCAGGCTCCCTACAGTCATATAAAGGATCGCTGTACTGGAATAATGTGACCTACCCCTTTCCGTTGACGACAAATACCAACGTGCTGGATATTGGTGATAAGACACCGATGCCCTTACCGTTAAAACTCTATATTACCCCTGTCGGGGCGGCCGGTGGCGTTGTCATAAACGCGGGAGAAGTTATTGCTCGCATTCATATGTATAAAATTGCAACGTTAGGAAGTGGAAATCCGCGTAACTTTACATGGAATATTATTTCAAATAACAGGGTTGTTATGCCAACGGGCGGCTGTACCGTTGATAGTCGTAATGTCACAGTGAGTCTCCCGGACTTTCCTGGAAGCGCAGAAATACCCCTGGGCGTATATTGCTCAAGTGAGCAAAAGCTCTCATTTTATCTTTCGGGCGCTACCACTGACAGTGCCCGACAAGTGTTTGCTAATACAGCACCTGACGCAACAAAAGCATCAGGAGTCGGTGTCTCCCTGATGCGTAATGGAAAAATACTGGCTACGGGAGAAAATGTCTCCCTGGGAACTGTAAATAAAAGCAAAGTACCCCTGGGCTTAAGTGCAACTTATGGACAGACAGGAAGCAAGGTCGCAGCTGGAGCAGTACAGTCAGTCATTGGCGTTACATTTATCTATGAATAATTGTGATGTTGACCCTGTTATACTTTAGGTTGTGCTTTCCATTCACTAAAATTACGCGGATAATTCTTTCCTGAAAGAAATTATCCTACACCTGTAAGAAAATCCGCGCACAATTGAAGTCAGAGTCTTATTTTATATATTGAAAAGTATGTTAACTTAAAGACTATGAGAGATGATGCTTAACTTATCGCATTTATACTATTCTGTTATGTGACGATAATGAGTTAAAAATAGAATGAGAGTAGCCCCCTACTCTCATATATCCAAATGGCCGATAAACCCATTATATATACTGCGCATCATCGCTATTACAAATCCTAATAATTCATTTCCACACAGGATAAGCTGATGAAGAAAAAAATTGAATCCTACCAGGGAGCTGCCGGTGGTTGGGGGGCTGTCAAATCTGTAGCGAATGCAGTCCGTAAGCAGATGGATATACGCCAGGAAGTGATTGCCATGTTTGACATGAATAAGCCAGAAGGCTTTGACTGTCCAGGATGTGCATGGCCAGATCCTAAGCACAGCGCGTCATTCGACATTTGTGAAAACGGCGCAAAAGCAATCGCCTGGGAAGTCACCGATAAGCAGGTGAATGCCTCTTTTTTCGCTGAGAATACGGTTCAATCATTACTTACCTGGGGAGATCACGAACTCGAGGCTGCGGGGCGTCTCACTCAACCTTTGAAATATGATGCCGTCAGCGACTGTTACCAGCCATTAAGCTGGCAACAAGCTTTCGACGAAATTGGCGCACGTCTTCAAAGTTATAGTGATCCAAATCAGGTTGAATTCTATACTTCGGGCCGCACTTCCAATGAAGCTGCCTTTCTTTATCAGCTTTTTGCCCGTGAATACGGTACCAATAACTTTCCCGACTGCTCAAACATGTGCCATGAACCGACCAGCGTAGGTTTGGCAGCGAGTATCGGCGTGGGTAAAGGGACCGTGTTACTGGAAGACTTTGAGAAATGCGATTTAGTCATTTGCATTGGGCATAACCCTGGTACAAACCACCCTCGCATGCTGACTTCGTTGCGCGCTTTAGTGAAACGGGGAGCGAAAATGATTGCCATCAATCCTCTGCAGGAGCGTGGCCTGGAGCGATTTACCGCACCACAGAACCCGTTTGAAATGCTGACGAACTCCGAGACTCAATTGGCTAGTGCTTACTATAATGTGCGCATTGGTGGCGATATGGCGTTGCTAAAGGGGATGATGCGCCTGTTAATTGAGCGCGATGATGCTGCAAGTGCTGCGGGTCGGCCCTCATTGCTGGATGACGAATTCATTCAAACGCATACCGTCGGCTTTGACGAGCTACGCCGTGACGTTCTCAATTCCGAGTGGAAAGATATCGAACGTATTTCTGGACTAAGTCAGACACAAATCGCCGAACTTGCTGATGCATATGCCGCTGCCGAACGAACCATTATCTGTTACGGAATGGGGATCACTCAGCACGAACATGGTACCCAGAACGTACAGCAACTTGTCAATCTGCTGTTGATGAAGGGTAACATTGGCAAGCCTGGTGCGGGTATCTGCCCACTACGTGGTCACTCTAATGTACAGGGCGACCGAACCGTCGGTATCACCGAGAAACCGTCTGCAGAGTTTCTGGCTCGCCTGGGTGAGCGCTATGGCTTCACCCCACCTCATGCACCTGGACATGCTGCAATCGCCAGCATGCAAGCAATATGTACGGGGCAAGCTCGAGCATTGATCTGCATGGGGGGCAACTTTGCACTGGCAATGCCAGATCGGGAAGCGAGCGCTGTACCGTTAACGCAATTAGATCTGGCGGTACACGTTGCCACAAAGCTTAACCGCTCACATCTGCTGACTGCACGGCATAGCTATATTCTGCCGGTTCTGGGACGTAGCGAGATTGACATGCAAAAAAGCGGTGCGCAGGCGGTAACCGTTGAGGATTCAATGTCAATGATTCATGCCTCGCGTGGCGTGTTAAAACCCGCAGGTGTCATGCTGAAATCAGAGTGTGCTGTGGTCGCGGGAATCGCGCAGGCAGCGCTCCCCCAGAGCGTGGTGGCCTGGGAGCATCTGGTGGAAGATTATGATCGCATTCGCAATGACATTGAAGCTGTGCTGCCAGAGTTCGCCGACTATAACCAGCGCATCCGCCATCCTGGTGGTTTTCACCTGATAAACGCAGCTGCTGAAAGGCGCTGGCTGACGTCGTCAGGTAAGGCTAATTTTATTACCAGTAAAGGGTTGTTAGAAGATCCCTCTTCGGCGTTTAACAGTAAGCTGGTCATGGCGACAGTGCGCAGTCACGATCAGTACAATACGACGATTTATGGTATGGATGACCGCTATCGAGGGGTATTCGGTCAACGAGATGTGGTCTTCATGAGTGCTAAACAAGCTAAAGTTTGCGGTGTAAAAAACGGCGAAAGAGTTAATCTTATTGCGCTTACGCCAGACGGTAAGCGCAGCTCACGCCGCATGGATAGATTAAAAGTGGTCATTTACCCTATGGCTGACCGCTCACTGGTGACCTATTTTCCAGAATCGAATCACATGCTAACACTTGATAACCACGATCCATTAAGTGGCATTCCTGGCTATAAAAGTATTCCGGTTGAATTAGAACCATCAAATTAATTCGCCTCCTCATTTCTTCTGCTGTCATCCGCACAGCAGAAGAATTCCTCATTGACCATTGTCGCGCAATTTACTCACATGTGCTAAATTAAACTGCTCGCTATAAGATATATACCTCCGCCTACAGCTGTAAGAAACTCCGCTCAGTACTGAAGCACCAGTCCTATTTCCTCTTTTTTCCAGCCTGTTATATTAAGCATACTGATTAACGATTTTTAACGTTATCCGCTAAATAAACATATTTGAAATGCATGCGACCACAGTGAAAAACAAAATCACGCAAAGAGACAACTATAAAGAAATCATGTCTGTAATTGTGGTTGTCTTATTACTGACACTTACGTTGATAGCCATTTTTTCGGCAATTGATCAGCTGGATATTTCAGAAATGGGTCGCATTGCAAGAGATCTTACACATTTCATTATCAATAGTTTGCAAGACTGAAAATAAACAGCAAATTATAAATATGAAATGTTAAAAAAGTATCGATAAAAACTTTATTGTTTTAAGGAGATAAAATGTCGCTCGTTTGTTCTGTTATATTTATTCATCATGCCTTCAACGCTAACATTTTAGATAAAGATTACGCCTTCTCTGACGGCGAGATCTTGATGGTAGATAACGCTGTTCGTACGCATTTTGAACCTTATGAGCGGCATTTTAAAGAAATCGGATTTAATGAAAATACCATTAAAAAATATCTACAATGCACTAACATCCAGACAGTGACGGTGCCTGTTCCTGCGAAGTTTTTACGTGCTTCAAATGTACCGACTGGATTGCTTAATGAAATGATTGCTTATCTCAACTCGGAAGAACGCAATCATCATAATTTTTCAGAACTTTTGCTTTTTTCTTGCCTGTCTATTTTTGCCGCATGCAAAGGTTTCATTACACTATTAACTAACGGTGTGCTATCCGTATCAGGGAAAGTGAGAAACATTGTCAATATGAAGCTGGCACACCCATGGAAACTAAAAGATATTTGTGATTGCCTGTATATTAGTGAAAGCCTGCTGAAGAAAAAACTAAAGCAAGAGCAAACGACATTCTCACAAATTCTTTTAGATGCCAGAATGCAACACGCAAAAAATTTGATACGCGTAGAAGGTTCAGTCAATAAAATTGCCGAAAAATGTGGTTATGCCAGTACATCTTATTTTATTTATGCTTTCCGCAAACATTTCGGCAACAGTCCAAAGAGAGTTTCAAAGGAGTACCGTTGTCAAAGGCACACGAATATGAACACGGGCAACACGATGAATGCTTTGGCTAATTGATTATTCGCTCACGTATAGTCAACTACAAACGCTAAGTAAGAATTAAAGGGGCAGCTATTACCTGCCCCAATCTGTCGTTACGAATTGTATTTCAAGATGAGAATTGGTGATATACATCACATATTTATGTATCTAAATAATCTGTTTCATATTTATTTATGATCCCAATGCAATAAATTGCCATCAAAACACATAAATACACTAAATATCAATTAGTTAGATATTTAGCATTGAGAAATTACTTGGCTCAACAGAAAGCAATGTCAACGCTTTTTAGACTGTTGTTTCTCTTTTTTTAGCCAAATCTGCTATCTCTTTATGTGACTCACTTCACTTACATCATCTTATTTCTCTTCGTAAAATTACTTTGGAATTAAGTACAATAAGAAGAGGAACATTTATGAAGTCTGCATTGAAGAAAAGTGTCGTAAGTACCTCGATATCTTTGATACTGGCATCTGGTATGGCTGCATTTACCGCTCATGCGGCAGATGATGTAAAGCTGAAAGCAACTAAAACAAACGTTGCTTTCTCAGACTTTACGCCGACTGAATACAGCACTAAAGGAAAGCCAAATATCATCGTACTGACCATGGATGATCTGGGTTATGGACAACTTCCTTTTGATAAGGGTTCTTTTGACCCAAAAACAATGGAAAATCGTGAAGTTGTCGATACCTACAAAATAGGGATAGATAAAGCCATTGAAGCTGCATCAAAATCGACGCCAACACTGCTTTCGTTAATGGATGAAGGTGTACGTTTTACTAACGGCTATGTGGCGCACGGGGTTTCCGGTCCCTCCCGCGCCGCAATAATGACCGGTCGAGCGCCCGCTCGTTTTGGTGTGTACTCCAATACTGATGCTCAGGATGGTATTCCGCTGACAGAAACTTTCTTGCCTGAATTATTCCAGAATCATGGTTATTACACTGCAGCAGTAGGTAAATGGCACTTGTCAAAAATCAGTAATGTGCCAGTACCAGAAGATAAACAAACGCGTGACTATCATGACAACTTCACCACATTTTCTGCGGAAGAATGGCAACCTCAAAACCGTGGTTTTGATTACTTTATGGGATTCCACGCTGCAGGAACGGCATATTATAACTCCCCTTCTCTGTTCAAAAATCGTGAGCGCGTCCCCGCAAAAGGTTATATCAGCGATCAGTTAACCGATGAGGCAATTGGCGTTGTTGATCGTGCTAAAACACTTGACCAGCCTTTTATGCTTTACCTGGCTTATAATGCTCCGCACCTGCCAAACGACAACCCTGCACCAGAGCAATATCAGAAGCAATTTAATACCGGTAGCCAAACAGCAGATAACTACTACGCTTCCGTTTATTCTGTTGATCAGGGCGTAAAACGCATTCTTGAACAACTAAAGAAAAACGGACAGTATGACAATACAATTATTCTATTTACCTCCGATAATGGTGCAGTTATCGATGGTCCTCTGCCGCTGAACGGAGCGCAAAAAGGCTATAAGAGCCAGACTTATCCTGGCGGTACCCATACACCAATGTTTATGTGGTGGAAAGGAAAACTTCAGCCCGGTAATTATGACAAGCTGATTTCCGCAATGGATTTCTACCCGACAGCTCTTGATGCAGCCGATATCAGCATTCCAAAAGAGCTAAAATTGGATGGTGTTTCATTGCTGCCCTGGTTGCAAGATAAGAAACAAGGTGAGCCACATAAAAATCTGACATGGATAACATCTTATTCTCACTGGTTTGATGAGGAAAATATTCCATTCTGGGATAATTACCACAAATTTGTCCGCCATCAGTCAGACGATTACCCGCATAACCCCAACACCGAGGACTTAAGCCAATTCTCTTATACGGTGAGAAATAACGATTATTCGCTTGTCTATACAGTAGAAAATAATCAGTTAGGTCTATACAAACTGACGGATCTACAGCAAAAAGATAACCTTGCTGCCGCCAATCCGCAGGTCGTTAAAGAGATGCAAGGCGTGGTAAGAGAGTTTATCGACAACAGCCAGCCACCGCTTAGCGAGGTAAATCAGGAGAAGTTTAACAATATCAAGAAAGCACTAAGCGAAGCGAAATAACTAAACCTTCATGCGGCGGATTTTTCCGCCGCCTTATTGAGCGAGATAGCGATGCACGTTACAGCCAAGCCCTCCAGTTTTCAATGTAATCTCAAATGTGATTACTGCTTTTATCTTGAAAAAGAGTCGCAGTTTACTCATGAAAAATGGATGGATGACAGCACTCTGAAAGAGTTCATCAAACAATATATCGCAGCGTCTGGCAATCAGGTCTATTTTACCTGGCAAGGTGGTGAACCCACTCTGGCTGGCCTGGATTTTTTCCGTAAAGTTATTCACTATCAACAACGCTATGCAGGCCAAAAACGTATTTTTAATGCATTACAAACGAATGGCATTTTATTGAATAATGAATGGTGTGCCTTTCTCAAAGAACATGAGTTTCTGGTTGGTATCTCGATCGATGGACCCCAGGAGCTACATGACCATTACAGACGCAGTAATTCAGGTAACGGTACCTTTGCAAAAGTGATAGCAGCCATCGAGCGTCTGAAATCATATCAAGTAGAGTTTAATACGTTAACCGTCATTAATAACGTTAATGTCCATTACCCTCTTGAGGTTTATCATTTTTTAAAATCTATCGGCAGTAAACATATGCAATTTATCGAATTGCTCGAAACCGGGACGCCGAATATTGATTTCAGTGGTCATAGTGAGAACACATTTCGTATCATTGATTTTTCTGTGCCTCCCACGGCTTATGGCAAGTTTATGTCAACCATTTTTATGCAATGGGTTAAAAACGATGTGGGTGAAATTTTCATCCGTCAGTTTGAAAGCTTTGTCAACCGTTTTTTGGGGAATGGGCATACCAGTTGTATTTTCCAGGAGTCCTGCAAGGATAATCTGGTTGTTGAAAGTAATGGAGACATTTACGAATGCGACCATTTTGTCTATCCACAGTACAAAATTGGAAACATTAATAAATCTGAACTCAAAACGATGAATAGTGTTCAACTGACAGCGCAAAAAAAACAGATTTCAGCGAAATGTCAGCAATGTGTATATAAACCTATCTGCAATGGCGGTTGTCCTAAGCATCGTGTTACTAAAGTAAACAATGAGACTGTTTCCTATTTTTGTGAAGGTTATAAAATCCTTTTTTCAACCATGGTGCCTTATATGAACGCCATGGTGGAGTTAGCTAAGAACAGAGTACCGCTTTACCACATTATGGATGTTGCAAGACAAATGGAGAATAATTAATAACGCTCCCTCTTAGCTCCAGTCTTAGCCTCCTTCTTATGACCTTAACAAGGCACCCGACATAAATTCCTGTCGGGTGTTTCGTCATCATCATCTTCCCTTGCGAAAATCCTGGCTTACTTGGTATGCGTCAGGGTATTAGCAATATCCTTGATTATCAATAGCATAACCATAACCACTGAAAATGAAATATTTCTTTATATTTCATATTGTTAAATGATACTTAAATAAATTTCATCAGTAAATCATTGCCATAGATAATCATTGGATGGCACAATCAATTTCCGCTAATGATAACCATTCCCATTACGTTTTGTATGTTGATAGCAAAGTATCTCTGTCTGCTGAAGCCCTTTTGGCTGCGTAAGAATAATAAAACTTCAGTGTTGTTAATCATTATTATCCTCGCCATGATCCTTGGCGTGGTTAAAATTCAGGTCTGGTTAAACGACTGGAATAATGATTTTTTCAATGCGCTAAGCCAGAAAGAAACTGATAAGCTTTGGCAGCTTATCCTTTGGTTCCCTGCCCTGCTGGGGATCTTTGTATTAATATCCGTAAACAAAACGTGGCTAATTAAACTACTGACTATTCGCTGGCGCGAATGGTTAACGGATTACTACCTTAATCGCTGGTTTGCAGATAAAAACTACTACTTCACGCAGATCTACAGCGAGCATAAAAATACAGATAACCCTGACCAACGTATCGCTGAAGACATTCTCTTACTGATCAGCAAAACGCTCAGCCTTTCATTTGGTTTCATCCAGTCACTGAGCATGCTGATCACCTTTACCGTTATTCTTTGGCAAAGCGCGGGTACGCTCTCATTCACTGTTAGTGGAACAGAATGGAATATCCAGGGGTATATGGTCTATACCGTCGTGCTCATTGTGATCGGTGGAACTTTATTTACCCATAAGGTTGGTAAACGTATTCGTCCGCTTAATGTGGAAAAACAACGTAGCGAAGCGACATTTCGAACTAATCTTGTGCAGCATAATAAGCAGGCAGAACTGATTGCGCTAAGCAATGCTGAATCTCTACAACGCCAGGAGTTGAGCGAAAATTTTCATATCATTAAAGAGAACTGGCATCGTTTAATGAATCGCCAGCGGTGGCTTGATTACTGGCAGAATATTTATTCGCGCTCGCTTAGCGTTCTTCCCTACTTTCTGTTATTGCCGCAGTTTATTAGCGGACAGATCAATCTGGGCGGACTGATGAAATCACGCCAGGCATTTATGCTGGTATCGAACAATTTAAGCTGGTTTATTTATAAATATGATGAACTTGCTGAACTGGCTGCGGTTATCGATCGCTTGTATGAGTTCCATCAACTCACCGAACAGCGCCCTACGAATAAGCCTAAAAATTGCCAACATGCGGTACAAGTGGCTGACGCGAGTATTCGTACTCCTGATAATAAGATCATATTAGAGAACCTGAACTTTCATGTTTCGCCAGGCAAATGGCTATTGCTGAAAGGTTACTCTGGTGCGGGAAAAACCACACTGCTTAAAACATTATCCCACTGCTGGCCGTGGTTTAAAGGTGATATTTCTTCTCCTGCTGACAGTTGGTATGTGTCACAAACACCGTTAATCAAAACCGGCTTACTGAAAGAGATTATTTGTAAATCACTTCCCCTGTCCGTAGACGATAAATCGTTGAGCGAAGTACTGCATCAGGTTGGTCTGGGGAAATTGGCTGCGCGTATTCATGATCACGATCGCTGGGGAGATATTCTTTCCAGCGGCGAAAAACAACGTATCGCGCTGGCACGATTAATTTTACGACGTCCGAAATGGATATTTCTTGACGAAACTACCTCTCATCTTGAGGAACAAGAGGCTATCCGTTTACTGCGTTTAGTACGTGAAAAACTACCCACAAGCGGCGTCATTATGGTCACACATCAACCTGGTGTCTGGAACCTGGTCGATGATATTTGTGACATTAGCGCGGTTATATAAAAACAATAAAAGCCCTGCTGTACGGAGATATAAATAAATGAAGCGAGTTCTTATTCCTGGCGTCATTTTATGTGGCGCTGATGTAGCGCAGGCCGTCGATGACAAAAATATGTACATGCATGTTTTTGAAGAGATGACGGTCTATGCTCCTGTCCCTGTACCCGTAAACGGCAACACGCATTACACCAGTGAAAGCATCGAGCGTTTACCGACCGGGAATGGCAATATCAGCGATCTGCTGAGAACCAACCCTGCGGTACGCATGGATTCAACGCAAAGTACCTCATTGAACCAGGGAGATATTCGCCCGGAGAAAATCTCTATTCACGGTGCGTCGCCCTACCAGAATGCCTATTTGATTGACGGTATTAGTGCAACGAATAACCTGAACCCAGCGAATGAGTCCGATGCCAGTAGTGCAACCAATATTAGCGGGATGTCACAGGGGTATTATCTTGATGTCAGCTTACTGGACAATGTGACGCTTTATGACAGTTTTGTGCCGGTTGAATTTGGCCGCTTCAATGGCGGGGTAATTGATGCAAAGATCAAACGCTTCAACGCTGATGATAGCAGCGTGAAACTGGGTTATCGCACTACGCGTTCGGACTGGTTAACATCGCATATCGATGAGAATAACAAGAGCGCATTTAATCAAGGTTCTTCAGGAAGTACTTATTACTCTCCAGATTTTAAAAAGAACTTTTATACCTTGTCGTTTAATCAGGAACTCGCTGATAACTTTGGCGTTACCGCCGGTTTATCGCGCCGCCAGTCTGATATCATCCGCGCGGATTATGTTTCGAATGACGGCATTGTCGCCGGCAGGGCACAGTATAAAAACGTTATCGATACTGCATTGAGCAAATTTACCTGGTTTGCCAGCGACCGCTTTACCCACGATTTAACCTTAAAATATACCGGCTCCAGCCGTGATTATAATACCAGCACCTTCCCGGAGTCTGATCGCGAAATGGGTAATAAATCCTATGGTCTGGCATGGGATATGGATACCCAGCTCGCATGGGCCAAACTGCGTACCACCGTTGGTTGGGATCATATTAGTGATTATACCCGTCACGATCATGACATCTGGTACACCGAACTTTCATGTACATATGGTGATATTTCAGGGCGTTGCACCCGTGGCGGATTAGGACACATTTCCCAGGCTGTAGATAATTACACCTTCAAAACACGCCTTGACTGGCAAAAATTCGCCGTGGGTAATGTTTCGCATCAACCCTACTTCGGCGCGGAATACATCTATTCCGATGCATGGACTGAACGCCATAACCAGTCTGAATCCTATGTGATTAATGCTGCCGGAAAGAAAACTAACCATACCATTTACCATAAAGGTAAAGGCAGCCTGGGAATAGACAATTACACGCTGTATATGGCGGATCGCATTAACTGGCGTAATGTGTCGTTAATGCCCGGCGTGCGGTATGACTATGACAACTATCTGTCAAACCACAATATCTCCCCGCGCTTTATGACGGAATGGGATATTTTTGCTGATCAAACCTCAATGATTACCGCCGGTTATAACCGTTACTATGGCGGGAATATTCTTGATATGGGATTACGTGATATCCGCAATAGCTGGACGGAATCGGTATCAGGCAATAAAACCCTGACACGTTATCAGGATTTGAAAACGCCTTATAACAATGAACTGGCAATGGGATTGCAGCAAAAAATCGGTAAAAATGTTATTGCGCGCGCAAACTATGTTTACCGTGAAGCGCATGATCAAATCAGCAAAAGCAGTCGTACCGACAGCGCGACTAAAACCACCATTACTGAATATAACAACGACGGTAAAACCAAAACGCATTCGTTCAACCTCAGTTTTGAACTGGCCGAACCCCTGCATATCAGCCAGGTAGATATTAACCCGCAAGTTGTCTTTAGCTATATCAAGAGCAAGGGCAACTTATCGTTGAACAATGGTTATGAGGAGAGCAATACCGGTGATAACCAGGTGGTCTATAACGGTAATCTGGTTTCTTACGATAGCGTTCCGGTGGCAGATTTTAATAATCCATTAAAGATCTCCTTAAACATGGATTTCACACATCAACCGAGCGGATTGGTGTGGGCGAATACGCTGGCCTGGCAAGAAGCGCGTAAAGCTCGCATTATCCTCGGTAAAACGAATGCGCAATACATTAGCGAATATTCAGATTACAAACAGTATGTTGATGAAAAACTGGATAGCAGCCTGACCTGGGACACCCGCTTGTCCTGGACGCCACAATTTCTGAAACAACAAAACCTGACGATCAGTGCCGATATTCTCAATGTACTGGATAGCAAAACCGCTGTTGATACAACGAATACCGGCGTGGCGACCTACGCCAGTGGCCGTACTTTCTGGCTTGATGTCAGCATGAAATTTTAATAGTTCGGATTTTACTTAACCGGGTAAATTCGCCCGGTTTTCGCATGGAGATAATTATGAGAAACCTCTGTTTCTTACTGACGTTAGTGGCAACTCTGTTGCTCCCCGGGCGACTGATTGCCGCCGCCTTACCGCAGGATGAAAAGTTAATTACCGGGCAACTGGACAATGGCTTGCGATACATGATTTATCCGCATGCTCAACCAAAGGATCAGGTAAATTTATGGCTGCAAATTCATACCGGTTCATTGCAGGAAGAAGACAATGAGCGCGGTGTGGCTCATTTTGTAGAACATATGATGTTTAACGGCACAAAAACATGGCCGGGTAATAAAGTCATCGAAACATTTGAGTCAATGGGCCTGCGTTTTGGTCGCGATGTTAATGCCTATACCAGCTATGACGAAACGGTGTACCAAGTAAGTTTGCCGACTACGCAGAAACAAAATCTGAAACAAGTGATGGCAATCTTCAGTGAATGGAGTAATGCCGCAACCTTTGAGAAACTTGAAGTAGACGCTGAACGCGGCGTAATTACTGAGGAATGGCGTGCATATCAGGATGCGAAATGGCGTACATCTCAGGCGCGCCGCCCTTTTCTTTTGGCAAATACACGTAATTTAGACCGTGAACCTATCGGCCTGATGGATACTGTTGCCACAGTCACACCGGCACAATTGCGCCAGTTTTATCAACGCTGGTATCAACCCAATAATATGACCTTTATTGTGGTCGGCGATATCGACAGTAAAGAAGCGCTGGCGCTGATAAAGGATAATTTAAGTAAGCTCCCGGCTAATAAAGCAGCTGAGAATCGCGTCTGGCCGACAAAAGCAGAAAACAATCTACGCTTTAATATTATTAATGATAAAGAAAACCGGGTGAACGGCATTGCACTCTATTATCGCCTGCCACTGGTACAAGTAAACGATGAGCAAAGCTTTATCGAACAAGCGGAATGGAGCATGTTGGTTCAGCTGTTCAATCAACGTCTGCAGGAACGTATACAGTCGGGCGAATTGAAGACTATTTCTGGTGGCACTGCGCGCAGCGTTAAAATTGCACCCGATTATCAGTCGCTGTTTTTCCGTGTAAATGCACGTGACAATAATATGCAGGATGCTGCGAATGCATTAATGGCAGAGTTGGCAACCCTCGATCAACATGGTTTTTCTGCTGAAGAACTCGACGATGTTAAAACTACCCGCCTAACCTGGCTGAAAAATGCGGTTGATCAGCAAGCTGAACGCGATTTACGTATGCTGACCAGTCGCCTGGCGTCCAGCTCGTTAAATAATACGCCGTTCTTGTCGCCGGAAGAGACATACCAACTTTCGAAACGTCTGTGGTCGCAAATTACCGTGCAAAGTCTGGCGGAAAAATGGCAGCAGCTAAGAAAGAACCAGGACGCATTTTGGGAGCAAATGGTAAACAATGAAGTTGCCGCCAAAAAAGCATTGTCTCCTGCGGCTATCCTGGCGCTGGAAAAAGAGTACGCCAACAAAAAGCTGGCGGCTTACATCTTCCCAGGCAGAAATTTATCGTTAACAGTAGACGCTGACCCACAGGCGGAAATTAGCAGTAAAGAAACGCTGGCTGAGAATCTGACATCATTAACACTTTCTAATGGTGCCAGGGTTATTCTGGCAAAATCAGCGGGTGAAGAGCAAAAGCTACAAATTATTGCCGTATCTAATAAAGGTGATTTAAGTTTCCCTGCGGAGCAAAAATCACTTATCTCGCTGGCAAATAAAGCGGTGAGTGGCAGCGGCGTTGGTGATCTCTCCTCTTCCAGCCTGAAACGCTGGAGTGCGGAAAACTCGGTAACCATGAGCAGCAAAGTCAGTGGGCTGAATACGTTGCTCTCCGTGAGCGCGCGGGCTAATAATCCTGAACCTGGTTTCCAGTTGATTAACCAGCGAATCACTCACAGCACGATTAATGACAATATTTGGGCATCGCTACAAAATGCTCAAATTCAGGCGTTGAAAACGCTCGACCAGCGTCCAGCAGAGAAATTCGCCCAGCAGATGTATGAGAAGCGCTATGCTGATGACCGTACGAAATTACTGCAAGAAAAACAGATTGCACAATTTACTGCCGCAGACGCGCTGGCAGCCGATCGCCAGTTATTTTCATCTCCAGCGGATATCACGTTTGTCGTTGTCGGTAATGTCGCAGAAGACAAACTTCTGCCGTTAATTACGCGTTACTTAGGATCAATAAAACACTCTGATTCGCCATTAGCCGCAGGTAAACCATTAACTCGCGCGACGGACAACGCATCGATTACTGTAGAAGAACAAAATGAACCTGTGGCACAGGTTTCACTGTGGAATCGTTATGATTCCCGGACACCTATTAATCTGGCGACACGTATGGCGCTGGATGCCTTTAACGTTGCCCTGGCTAAAGATCTGCGCATTAATATTCGTGAACAGGCATCTGGGGCATACAGCGTTTCTTCTCGCCTCTCGGTTGATCCTCAGGCCAAAGATATCACCCATTTGCTGGCTTTTACTTGTCAACCAGAACGGCATGAAGAACTGTTAGCGTTAGCGAATGAAGTGATGGTTAAGCGTCTGGCTAAAGGGATCAGTAAGCAAGAACTGAACGAATACCAGCAAAACGTTCAGCGCAGCCTCGATATCCAACAGCGTAGCGTTCAACAATTAGCGAACACCATTGTAAATAGTCTTATTCAATATGACGATCCTGCCGCATGGACTGCGCAGGAGCAATTATTGAAACAAATGACGGTAGATAATGTTAACACTACGGTTAAACAATATCTTTCTCATCCGGTGAATACCTTTACCGGAGTATTACTACCAAAATAATGACGTCCCCCGTCAACATATCGTTGGCGGGGGTTTTAGCAACAGACGTTATTTTATATAATAATTTTATGAATGCGTTCAAAATAACAACCGAGTACTAATAATGATATTTTAAGGGCTAATTTTTATGTGATAATTCACCAGAGTTAGAAAGCGCGTCAAAATAATGACATACAACACCACACTACAATCCATAACACCCTACGCTATTGTTTTTTAACGTAAATATATTTTTCCCATAATATCTCACGATAAATAACATTAGGATTTTGTTATTTAAACACAAGACCTTTGCACTTGCTTACTTTATCGATAAATCCTACTTTTTTAATGCGATCCAATCATTTTAAGGAGTTTAAAATGGATAAGAAGCAAGTAACGGATTTAAGGTCGGAATTACTCGATTCACGTTTTGGCGCTAAGTCTATTTCCACTATTGCAGAATCAAAACGATTTCCGCTGCACGAAATGCGCGATGATGTCGCATTCCAGATTATCAATGATGAGTTATATCTTGATGGCAACGCTCGTCAGAATCTGGCAACGTTCTGCCAGACCTGGGACGACGAAAATGTCCACAAGTTGATGGATTTATCCATTAACAAAAACTGGATCGACAAAGAAGAATATCCGCAATCTGCAGCCATCGACCTGCGTTGCGTAAACATGGTTGCCGATCTGTGGCATGCGCCTGCGCCGAAAAATGGTCAGGCCGTTGGCACCAACACCATTGGTTCTTCCGAGGCCTGTATGCTCGGCGGGATGGCGATGAAATGGCGTTGGCGCAAGCGTATGGAAGCCGCAGGTAAGCCGACTAACAAACCAAACCTGGTGTGCGGTCCGGTACAAATCTGCTGGCATAAATTCGCCCGCTACTGGGATGTGGAGCTGCGTGAGATCCCTATGCGCCCCGGTCAGTTGTTTATGGACCCGAAACGCATGATTGAAGCCTGCGACGAAAACACCATCGGCGTGGTGCCGACTTTCGGCGTGACCTACACCGGTAA
>NZ_PTRU01000041.1:0-26302 GCF_002965245.1 Escherichia sp. MOD1-EC6021
TTTTTCGTCTTGCGACGTTAAGAATCCGTATCTTCGAGTGCCCACACAGATTGTCTGATAAATTGTTAAAGAGCAGTTGCGACGCGGCTTTCAGCTCACTGTCGCGAGGTGGCGTATATTACGCTTTCCTCTTTCAGAGTCAACCCTGAATTTCAGGATTTTTTCTCTTTGTTGTTACGACCATCTTGTGAAGTGTTTCACGTTGTCGTCTCAACGGAGGCGCATTATAGGGATCCCAATTTTTTGCACAAGTACTTTTTTGATCTTTTTTTCTGTTTGTTGTTTTTTCACCCTTTTTGCTGCATTCGCACACAAAACGGTGCTTTTTTGCATACTAAAAGACTTGCACAAGGCCAATAATGCACCCAAAGTCATTAGTAAATCATTTATTGTTGAGGTAAGTATGTCTGATGTTTTACGCCCATACCGCGATCTTTTTCCACAAATCGGTCAGCGCGTAATGATCGACGATAGTAGTGTAGTGATCGGTGACGTTCGTTTGGCTGATGATGTGGGGATCTGGCCACTCGTTGTGATTCGTGGTGATGTACATTATGTACAGATTGGAGCACGCACCAATATCCAGGATGGCAGTATGTTGCATGTCACCCATAAGTCCTCATACAACCCAGATGGCAACCCATTAACCATTGGCGAAGATGTCACTGTTGGTCATAAGGTGATGCTCCACGGCTGTACCATTGGCAATCGAGTGTTGGTTGGGATGGCATCAATTTTACTTGATGGTGCAATAGTAGAAGATGATGTGATGATTGGTGCGGGTAGCCTGGTCCCACAAAATAAACGGCTGGAGAGCGGATATCTGTATCTCGGTAGCCCCGTCAAACAGATCCGCCCGTTAAGTGATGAAGAGAAGGCCGGGTTACGCTATTCCGCGAATAACTACGTGAAATGGAAGGACGAGTATCTGGATCAGGGTAACCAAACCCAACCTTGATCATCTTCGCTTTGATCCTGAATCAAGCTTTCTGCTTCTTCTTCCAGGTCCCAGCGATGCTGACGAAAACTCGCTAACCACTGTTCTGGCGTATCTCCTGCAAAGCGGTTCGCCAGACTCTCTCCAGTAATAGCGCAAGTGAGCTGCATACCATTTACAAGAGCGGGAAAACAAACGCATTTTTTACTCTCGTTCCACTCTTCCCTGTCCGGAAACTGGATGGCCTGATTCACGCGGACAACTCCTCCTGCAATTGCTTTATAACTGGTTCTATGTCAGGCAGAACACCGTGCCAGAGAAGAAAGGCATGAGCCGCCTGTGCCACCAGCATCCCCAATCCATCCGCATTACGCTTTGAACCTCGCAGCTCACACCATGCCAGAAAAGGTGTTTTTCCTTTCTGATAGAACATGTCATAGCAACACATGCCTGAATGAATGAGCGATGCCGGGATCGCGGGAATATCACCACTGATGCCACTGGATGTTGCATTAATAATGAGCTCGAACTCATGCCCCTCCAGTTCGTCCATACCCAACGCCTGAATACTGCCCGTGTGCGCAAACAATTTAGCCAACTCTTCCGCGCGGGATACCGTCCGATTAGTGATTGTCACCGCGCAGTCCAGAGAAAGGAGTGGAAGTAATACACCACGAGACGCCCCACCAGCGCCGATGAGTAGAATACGTAAACCAGGGCGGATAAAAGACAGACGTTCCAGATCGCTTAACAAGCCTACGCCATCGGTATTGTCACCCAGCAGGCGTCCATCTTCTAACCGCTTGAGGGTATTAACAGCACCAGCCAACGCTGCCCGTTCAGTAAGTTCATCAGCTCTGGCAAAGGCCTCTTCTTTAAAAGGCACCGTCACATTCGCTCCTTTACCACCAGCACTAAAGAAAGCGTTCAGTGTGTTAATGAAATCATTGATAGGTGCCAGCACGCGCCCATAGGGATGTTCAATATTCAATTGCTGAGCAAATTGCTGATGAATGAATGGCGATTTGCTGTGGGCTATTGGATTACCAAAAACAGCATAGTTTTCCATTATGTTACCCCTGTCGAAACAGTTCACCCGTCAGGGCATCGCGGATTTCTGAAGGATTTAAACGCCCTCCCGTTTCACCAGGCACAACCGGGAACGCTGCGCCAAATTGTGCGCGAACTTCGTCTACTGTTCGACAAGGCGGCAATCCACTCAAGTTGGCACTGGTAGAAACCAGCGGTTTACCATAAGCCTGGCACAAAGCAACCACCAACGGATGGTCAGTGACTCGTACAGCAAGCGAATCAAAGCGGCCCGTCAACCAGCGCGGTGTTGTCGCAGGCGTGGGAAAGACAAAGGTGACGGGACCTGGCCAGCGAGAAAAAATGGTTTCACGCTGCGCGTCAGTCAGCATGCAGTCATCAATATAGGGTTTAAGCTGCTCGTAATTTGCCGCGATTAAAATCAGCCCCTTATCAACCGGACGCTGTTTTAGTTCCAACAGTCTCATCACTGCTGTTTCGCTATCAGGATCGCACCCGACACCGAAAACGGCTTCCGTGGGATAGGCGATGACACGTTCTTCATTGAGGACATCTATCGCAGCTGCGATAGCGTCTCCTTGCAGGTTATTATTCACGTTATTATTCCGCCGAAACCGGCTTTCCACATTGTTTACTGGCACAAAAGTGTTTTACACCCTGCGCGGTTTTCTTTTCGATGAGTAGCGGATAATGACACTCAGGGCATTCTCCGGCTATAGGTTTGAAGTTAATGGCAAATTGACACTCCGGGTAGCGATCACAGGAATGAAATGTTTTGCCATAACGGGAGCGGCGCTGGACCAGATGGCCCGTCCGACATTGAGGACAGGTAATTGCTGTTTCGTCCGGTTTATCGATAAGTTCGGTATGATCGCATTCAGGATAGTTACTGCAACCAACAAACATACCAAAGCGCCCCTGGCGTAAGACCAGATTTGCGCCGCATGCAGGGCAAATCTGCCCCTCCAGAACTTTGACGATATGTCCATCCGCTGAAGATTTCAGAGGACGGACGTAGTCACACGCCGGATACTGTGAGCATCCAAGAAACGGACCGTGTTTCCCGGATCGAATAACCAGTTCAGCCCCGCACTTTGGGCAGGACTCATTATTACGCACCGTGAACAGTGCTGATTTCGCCATAACAACTTATGCTGAATTAAAGAAATGATTAATGCAGCATACCTTCATTCACTTCAAAGAGTAATTCTTCCATTTGCTGGTACGCATTTTCGCAGCCCGGAATATTGAACAACACCATCAGGATTACCCATTTCAGGTCTTCCAGGTCGAACTCAGCGGTATCCAGCGCGAGCACTCGCTCTATCACCATTTCACGGGTTTCAAGGTTAAGCACCTGAATTTGCTCAAGGAAAAGCAGAAAACCACGACAGCTGGCATCCAGTCTTTCACACTCTTCAGGGGTATAAATACGCATGGAGAGTGGATCAGAGGCCAGTTGCATCGGTTCTGCCAGTCCTTCCTGATAATCCGCAAGCTTTTCCAGCCAAAGCAGGGCATTGTAGATATCTTCTCGATCAAATCCTGCGTCGGTAAGATCCTGTTCAAGTTTGTCTTGATCCACACGCAACTCAGCTTCTGTGTGAATATAGGTTTCAAACAAATACATTAGTACGTCGAACATGGCATGCCCTCCTCAATCGGACATAGCCGCCGGGTACAGCTGCGATCCATCCTGCTAACTCCAGTTCGAGTAGTTGAGTAACTACCTCTGGCACAGGTTGGCCGGCACGTTCAGCGACGACGTCAACAGGTGTTACCTCATCTCCTACGTTAGCCAGGAGCTCAGGAAATGGCAATGCCACGTCTTCCTGATCTGGTGAATAAAATGAATTTTCAGGCGCGTCTGGCAACCAGTGCAATCCAAATTGCAAGTTTTCCAGAATTTCTTCCGGTTCCGTCACAAGAATCGCACCTTGTTTTATTAACCAGTGAGGCCCTTCGCTTCCCGGATTCCCTATTGGACCTGGCAAGGCAAAAACTTCTCGCCCCTGTTCAAGCGCACAACGCGCTGTCACCAGCGAACCACTGCGCAAAGCAGCTTCCACCACAAGTACACCTTTACTTAGACCACTGATAATGCGATTTCTTCGCGGGAAATTGTAAGCAAGAGGTGGAACATCGAGGGGAAATTCCGAGACGAGAGCTCCGCCATGTTCAAGCAGACTGGTAGCCAGCCGGGCATGGCGGCGGGGATGAATGGTATTAAGTCCATTCCCCAATACAGCAATGCTGACGCCATTCACCTGCAAGGCCGCTTTATGCGCCACACCATCGATTCCTCGCGCCAGTCCACTCGTAATTGTCACTCCACGCGTCGCCAGAGTTTCGCAAAATAATCGTCCCCAGCGTTCGCCATACCATGAATGCGCCCGACTCCCCACTACAGCAAGCTGAAATGAATGCAATGCGCGTAGTTCTCCAGCAACAAACAGCGCACCGGGGTAATCTGCTGTCGCCAGAAGTTGGGAAGGATAAAATTCACTATCCGCTGAGATTAAATGATGGTTTGGTTGATTCAACCAACAAAGTGAGCTCTCAATACTCTTTGGCGGAAATGAAAGAAAGCGTTGTGCCTGCCGCAATGTAAGCCCTGTTTGCTGCAATACAACCGCATCAATATGCGACTGTTTTGCCAGCCAGTGAGCTATACGGACCATATCATCGCCGTACAAGCTGCTGACGCTCATTAAACGCAGCCAAATTTCTGTATCGACCATCCTTATCTCCCTGCCATAAGCAGTCTTAGCAATCTTTGCGATTGGTCAGTGATGCTGTCAATCAGAGGGGGATTTGTCTAGAATAGAAGAAATAATCTTTCTAACTCCTGAACACATCTCTGGAGATTTATGTCAGTTTTGCAAGTGTTACATATTCCGGACGAGCGGCTTCGCAAAGTTGCTAAACCGGTAGAAGAAGTGAATGCAGAAATTCAGCGTATCGTCGATGATATGTTCGAGACGATGTACGCAGAAGAAGGTATTGGCCTGGCGGCAACCCAGGTTGATATCCATCAACGTATCATTGTTATTGATGTTTCGGAAAACCGTGACGAACGGCTGGTGTTAATCAATCCGGAGCTTTTAGAAAAAAGCGGCGAAACAGGCATTGAAGAAGGTTGCCTGTCGATCCCTGAACAACGTGCTTTAGTGCCACGCGCAGAGAAAGTTAAAATTCGCGCCCTGGACCGCGACGGTAAACCATTTGAACTGGAAGCAGACGGTCTGTTAGCCATCTGTATTCAGCATGAGATGGATCACCTGGTCGGCAAACTGTTTATGGATTATCTGTCACCGCTGAAACAACAACGTATTCGTCAGAAAGTTGAAAAACTGGATCGTCTGAAAGCCCGGGCTTAAGGATAAGAATTAACGTGTCAGAATCACTACGTATTATTTTTGCGGGTACACCTGACTTTGCAGCGCGTCATCTCGACGCGCTGTTGTCTTCTGGTCATAACGTCGTTGGCGTGTTCACCCAGCCAGACCGACCGGCAGGACGCGGTAAAAAACTGATGCCCAGCCCGGTTAAAGTTCTGGCTGAGGAAAAAGGTCTGCCCGTTTTTCAACCTGTTTCCCTGCGTCCACAAGAAAACCAGCAACTGGTCGCCGACCTGCAGGCTGATGTTATGGTCGTCGTCGCCTATGGTTTAATTCTGCCGAAAGCTGTGCTGGAGATGCCGCGTCTTGGCTGTATCAACGTTCATGGTTCACTGCTGCCACGCTGGCGCGGTGCTGCACCAATCCAACGCTCACTATGGGCGGGTGATGCAGAAACTGGTGTGACCATTATGCAAATGGATGTTGGTTTAGACACCGGTGACATGCTCTATAAGCTCTCCTGCCCGATTACTGCAGAAGATACCAGTGGTACGCTGTACGACAAGCTGGCAGAGCTTGGCCCACAAGGGCTTATCACCACATTGAAACAACTGGCAGACGGCACGGCGAAACCAGAAGTTCAGGACGAAACTCTTGTCACTTACGCCGAAAAGTTGAGTAAAGAAGAAGCGCGTATTGACTGGTCGCTTTCGGCAGCGCAGCTTGAACGCTGCATTCGCGCTTTTAATCCGTGGCCGATGAGCTGGCTGGAAATTGAAGGACAGCCGGTTAAAGTCTGGAAAGCATCGGTCATTGATACGGCAACCAACGCTGCCCCAGGAACGATCCTTGAAGCCAACAAACAAGGCATTCAGGTTGCGACGGGTGATGGCATCCTGAACCTGCTCTCATTACAACCTGCGGGTAAGAAAGCAATGAGCGCGCAAGACCTCCTGAATTCTCGTCGGGAATGGTTTGTTCCGGGCAACCGTCTGGTCTGATAGTCCACTCTTCTAAGCCCGGTCTTGCCGGGCATTTTTATACTTATGAAAAAACAACGTAATTTACGTAGCATGGCGGCACAGGCCGTTGAACAAGTCGTCGAGCAAGGGCAATCATTAAGCAACATTCTGCCACCGCTCCAGCAAAAAGTTTCCGAT
This sequence comes from Escherichia sp. MOD1-EC6021, assembly GCF_002965245.1. NCBI lineage: Bacteria > Pseudomonadati > Pseudomonadota > Gammaproteobacteria > Enterobacterales > Enterobacteriaceae > Escherichia > Escherichia sp. MOD1-EC6021. The sequence goes on from NZ_PTRU01000041.1 coordinate 6,489, forward strand.
AAAGACAAAGCACTTCTTCAAGAATTGTGCTTTGGCGTACTGCGTACGCTTTCACAGTTAGACTGGCTGATTAATAAGTTAATGGCCCGTCCGATGACCGGCAAACAGCGCACTGTGCATTACCTGATTATGGTTGGTTTGTATCAACTGCTTTATACCCGCATTCCACCTCATGCTGCGCTGGCTGAAACGGTTGAAGGTGCTGTCGCAATTAAGCGTCCGCAACTTAAAGGGTTGATTAACGGCGTATTACGCCAGTTCCAGCGTCAGCAAGAAGAGTTATTAGCCGAGTTTAATGCCAGTGATGCACGTTATCTGCATCCTTCCTGGTTGCTGAAGCGTCTGCAAAAAGCGTATCCAGAGCAATGGCAATCCATCATTGAAGCCAATAACCAGCGTCCGCCAATGTGGCTGCGCGTTAATCGTACGCATCATTCCCGCGACAGCTGGCTTGCATTGCTGGATGAAGCAGGAATGAAAGGTTTCCCGCATGCGGATTACCCTGATGCTGTACGGCTGGAAACACCTGCACCTGTTCATGTGCTACCAGGTTTTGAAGAAGGATGGGTTACCGTTCAGGATGCATCAGCACAAGGTTGCATGGCCTGGCTTGCGCCACAAAACGGTGAACACATTCTGGATCTTTGCGCTGCCCCCGGCGGTAAAACAACGCATATCCTTGAGGTGGCACCAGAAGCGCAGGTTGTTGCGGTTGATATTGACGAACAGCGCCTCTCTCGCGTTTACGACAATTTAAAACGCCTTGGTATGAAGGCGACCGTGAAACAAGGTGATGGCCGCTACCCTTCCCAATGGTGTGGCGAGCAACAGTTTGATCGCATTTTATTAGATGCGCCTTGTTCAGCAACCGGTGTGATTCGTCGCCATCCGGATATTAAATGGTTACGCCGCGATCGCGATATCCCTGAACTCGCGCAGTTGCAGTCTGAAATTCTCGACGCCATCTGGCCGCATTTAAAATCCGGTGGAACCCTGGTCTATGCCACCTGTTCAGTGTTACCGGAAGAGAATAGCCAACAAATTAAAGCCTTTCTGCAACGCACAGAAGATGCAATGCTTTGCGAAACCGGAACACCAGAACAACCAGGTAAGCAAAATCTGCCTGGTGCCGAAGAGGGCGACGGCTTCTTTTACGCTAAGCTAATCAAAAAGTGATGAGATAACGGGTCGCGACTGATGAAAATTATCATTCTGGGTGCCGGCCAGGTTGGCGGCACACTGGCGGAAAACCTGGTTGGCGAGAACAACGATATTACTGTTGTCGATACCAACGGTGAGCGTCTGCGGACCTTGCAGGATAAATTTGACCTGCGAGTCGTGCAGGGGCATGGCTCTCATCCACGCGTATTGCGGGAGGCAGGTGCCGACGACGCCGATATGCTGGTTGCTGTAACCAGTTCAGATGAAACCAATATGGTTGCCTGCCAGGTAGCCTACTCACTTTTCAACACCCCTAATCGCATCGCTCGTATCCGCTCACCAGACTACGTGCGCGATGCCGATAAGCTATTTCATTCAGATGCTGTACCGATTGATCATCTGATCGCACCAGAGCAGCTGGTTATCGATAATATTTACCGACTGATTGAGTATCCCGGCGCGCTGCAGGTGGTGAACTTCGCTGAGGGTAAAGTCAGCCTGGCTGTGGTTAAAGCCTATTATGGCGGCCCACTGATTGGTAATGCACTTTCGACCATGCGCGAACATATGCCGCATATCGATACTCGTGTGGCAGCCATTTTCCGCCACGATCGCCCTATTCGTCCGCAAGGTTCGACCATTGTTGAAGCTGGTGATGAAGTGTTCTTTATTGCCGCTTCACAGCATATCCGCGCGGTGATGAGTGAATTGCAACGTCTGGAAAAACCGTATAAGCGGATCATGCTGGTTGGCGGCGGTAATATCGGTGCAGGGCTGGCGCGTCGTCTGGAAAAAGATTACAGCGTTAAACTCATCGAACGTAATCAGCAGCGCGCTGCCGAACTGGCGGAAAAGTTGCAGAATACGATCGTCTTTTTTGGTGATGCGTCGGATCAAGAACTGCTAGCCGAAGAACATATCGATCAAGTTGATCTGTTTATTGCCGTCACCAACGATGACGAAGCCAATATCATGTCCGCCATGCTTGCCAAACGTATGGGTGCGAAAAAGGTGATGGTATTGATCCAGCGTCGCGCTTATGTGGATCTGGTTCAGGGGAGCGTGATCGATATTGCGATTTCACCACAACAAGCAACTATTTCTGCGTTGCTTAGTCACGTGCGAAAAGCCGATATTGTTGGTGTTTCCTCATTGCGCCGCGGTGTTGCAGAAGCTATTGAAGCTGTTGCTCACGGTGATGAAAGCACCTCACGCGTTGTGGGCAGAGTCATTGATGAAATCAAGCTACCACCAGGAACGATTATTGGTGCTGTAGTACGCGGCAATGATGTGATGATTGCCAATGACAATCTGCGTATTGAGCAAGGCGATCATGTAATTATGTTCCTGACGGACAAAAAGTTTATTACCGACGTCGAACGTCTCTTCCAGCCAAGTCCTTTCTTCTTGTAATTAATAAGGCGTCTTCTGGCGCCTTATTATTTCCCTTTTCTTTTCAAGGATTAATTAAATTCATTCCCGGCAGGAAAATAGCTTAACATTTGTTAGACTTATGATTGTCGGCTTTATAGGGAGAATAACATGAGCATTATTAAAGAATTTCGCGAATTTGCAATGCGCGGAAATGTGGTGGATTTGGCAGTGGGTGTCATTATCGGTGCGGCCTTCGGTAAGATTGTCTCTTCACTGGTTGCCGATATCATCATGCCGCCGCTGGGTTTATTAATTGGTGGGATCGACTTTAAACAGTTTGCTGTCACGCTACGCGATGCGCAAGGGGATATCCCAGCAGTCGTTATGCATTACGGTGTCTTCATTCAAAACGTCTTTGATTTTCTGATTGTGGCCTTTGCCATCTTTATGGCGATTAAGCTAATCAATAAACTGAATCGGAAAAAAGAAGAACCAGCAGCTGCACCTGCACCAACTAAAGAAGAAGTATTACTGACCGAGATCCGTGATTTGCTGAAAGAGCAGAATAACCGCTCTTAAAAAGCCCCTGAAAGCAGAAGGCCAGTGGTAAAAAAGTGATTTACTTTCTTGCCACTGGCCTCCCAGTTTCCCCGATTGCCATGTTTTCCTTTTCGCATGTAACTACCTTTCCCCTTCTTATTTTTCTCTACACGCTGTCGGAATAAAGGATCATGTAGTAATGCTTCTATCGCATTATCCTTTATCTGCCCTTTAGTATGCTGATATCGGCTCATAAAAACTCCAATTGGTTATTTAACGGCGCGAGTGTAATCCTGCCAGTGTAAAAAATCAACAGCCACTCTTAACGCCACTCGCCCCTTGTTCAAGAGCTTCAAGAATCGAGCAATAAACACTGCTATGGGCGGTCCCACAACAGGCATCGTTAAGGCGTTGGAGGGAACGCTGCATACTCTGCAACTCGGCTATCCGTGCTTCGACTTCCTGCAATCTTTCCTGCACAATGCCTTTTGACTCCTGACAGGTATGGTGTTCAGGATCGATACGGATCGACAGCAACTCGCGGATCGACTCCAGACTGAAACCAAGTTGTCTGGCATGGCGGATAAATTTCAATCGCTGGAGATCGCTTTCAGTATACAGGCGAAACCCACCTTCGGTGCGTACTTCATGCTCCATCATCTGCTGCTTTTCGTAATAACGAATCGTGTCGGGTGTTACTTCCGCCATTTTTGCCAGCTCACCAATGCGATACATACATACTCCACTAGTTATCGTTGATTTTGTCCAACAACTTGTCAGCATAATCGCCGCGTAAAAAATCGGTACTCAATCCAGCTTGTCGCAGCTTCAATTCCAGTAATGACAATCGACGACTAACCTCTTGATATTGCGGATCATCATGACGGATACCTTTGAGGATATCCAGAAGCTGTATTGCTTCCCTCCGTTGCTCAAGTTCTGGCGGTAAGCAACCGGCATTCTTCAGCAAGCGATACCCCGCACGTAATTCTGGTGGCACGTGGGAATCATCATCCAGGATTAATGGTTCGCCGCTACCAGGTAGGTTATCAAACTCACCTTTCGCTTGCGCTTCTGCTATATGGCGCTCTGCCCACTGGTCAAGTAACCACATAAATACTCCAGGGGATGAACAAAAAGAGTACAGCTATTGTAGATAAGTGGGGATACTACGGGTATAAAAAAACCCGCCGGGGCGGGTTTTTTTACGTTGCTTCAGATTACTCTGCAGCAGCTTCTGCTTTCTCTGAACGATCAACCAGCTCGATGTAAGCCATCGGCGCGTTGTCGCCTGCACGGAAGCCACACTTCAGAATACGAGTGTAACCACCGGCACGGCTCGCGAAACGCGGGCCCAGTTCGTTAAACAGTTTTGCCACGATCTCGTTATCACGAGTACGGGCGAATGCCAGACGACGATTAGCAACGCTATCAGTCTTGGCAAGAGTAATCAGCGGCTCAACTACGCGGCGCAGCTCTTTCGCTTTAGGCAGAGTCGTCTTGATGATTTCATGACGAACCAGTGAACCTGCCATATTGCGGAACATAGCCTGGCGATGGCTGCTGTTGCGGTTCAGTTGACGACCACTCTTACGATGGCGCATGACCTTATCCTTCTCAGTAAAACCTTAACCTGTGATCCGGTTACTCGTCAGCGATGCTTGCCGGTGGCCAGTTTTCCAGGCGCATGCCCAGAGACAGTCCACGGGAAGCCAGCACGTCTTTAATCTCAGTAAGAGATTTTTTACCAAGGTTAGGCGTTTTAAGGAGCTCAACCTCGGTACGCTGTACCAGATCACCGATATAGTGGATAGCTTCTGCTTTAAGGCAGTTAGCAGAGCGGACAGTCAATTCCAGATCGTCAACAGGGCGCAGCAGGATCGGATCGAACTCTGGTTTCTCTTCTTTCACTTCAGGCTGACGTACATCACGTAAGTCAACGAAAGCTTCCAGTTGTTCAGCCAGAATGGTTGCCGCACGACGAATCGCCTCTTCAGGATCGATTGTGCCGTTGGTTTCCATTTCGATGACCAGCTTGTCCAGGTCGGTACGCTGTTCTACACGCGCTGCTTCAACATTGTAGGCAATACGCTCCACAGGGCTGTAGCATGCGTCGACCAGCAGACGGCCGATTGGGCGCTCATCTTCTTCCGAATGAATTCGGGTAGAAGCCGGCACATAACCACGACCGCGCTGAACTTTGATACGCATGCTAATAGACGCGTTCTCATCGGTCAGGTGGCAGATCACGTGCTGCGGCTTGACGATTTCGACATCACCGTCGTGGGTGATATCGGCTGCAGTCACAGGGCCAATGCCAGATTTATTCAAGGTAAGAATAACTTCATCTTTGCCCTGAACTCTCACCGCCAGCCCTTTCAGGTTGAGCAGGATTTCCAGGATATCTTCCTGAACGCCTTCTTTGGTGCTGTACTCATGTAGTACACCATCAATCTCAACCTCGGTCACCGCGCAACCCGGCATCGATGAGAGCAGAATACGGCGCAGTGCGTTACCCAGAGTATGGCCAAAGCCACGCTCTAAAGGCTCAAGGGTCACCTTGGCGTGCGTCGAACTCACTTGCTCGATATCAACCAGGCGCGGTTTTAGAAACTCTGTCACAGAACCCTGCATTGTGTCCTCTCTTTGGTACTAAGCTTTACTTGGAGTAAAGCTCGACGATCAGGTGTTCGTTAATGTCCGCAGACAGATCAGAACGCTCCGGCTTACGCTTAAACGTACCTTCCATCTTGCCAGCATCAACTTCCAGCCAGGTTGGCTTTTCACGCTGCTCAGCCAGCTCCAGAGCGGCTTTCACGCGAGACTGCTTCTTCGCTTTCTCACGAATGCTTACAACGTCATTCGGACTAACCTGATAAGAAGCGATGTTAACAACACGACCGTTTACCATAATTGCTTTATGGCTAACCAGCTGACGTGCTTCTGCACGAGTGGCACCGAAGCCCATACGGTATACAACGTTGTCCAGACGACCTTCCAGCAGAGCCAACAGGTTTTCACCGGTGTTGCCTTTCAGACGTGCTGCTTCTTTGTAGTAGTTACGGAACTGACGCTCCAGCACACCATAGATACGGCGAACTTTTTGCTTTTCACGCAACTGCACACCATAGTCAGACAGACGCGGTTTACGCGCACCGTGCTGGCCAGGAGCTTGTTCAATTTTACACTTGGTATCGATCGCGCGAACGCCAGACTTAAGGAATAAGTCGGTGCCCTCACGACGGCTCAGCTTGAGCTTAGGACCCAAATATCTTGCCATTTTCTTTCTCCAACAAACCTGGAAAACGAGGCGTTATACGCGACGTTTTTTCGGCGGACGACAACCGTTATGAGGGATCGGAGTCACATCAGTAATGTTAGTGATGCGGAAACCTGCGGCGTTCAGAGCACGAATAGTAGATTCGCGGCCTGGACCCGGACCTTTAACCATAACTTCCAGATTCTTGATGCCGTATTCTTTCACGGCGTCAGCGCAACGCTCTGCTGCAACCTGAGCTGCAAACGGAGTGGATTTGCGAGAACCACGGAAACCGGAACCACCGGCTGTTGCCCAACCCAACGCGTTACCCTGACGATCAGTGATAGTCACGATGGTGTTGTTGAAAGAAGCATGGATATGAGCCACGCCGTCAGAGACTTGTTTTCTTACACGTTTACGTGCACGAATTGGTGCCTTTGCCATTATTCAATCACCCCGATTATTTCTTGATCGGTTTGCGCGGACCCTTACGGGTACGTGCGTTGGTCTTGGTACGCTGACCGCGAACCGGGAGACCACGACGATGACGCAAACCGCGATAGCAACCAAGATCCATCAGGCGCTTGATGCTCATGCTGATTTCACGGCGCAGATCACCTTCAACGACAAATTTGGCAACTTCGTCACGCAGCGTGTCGATTTGTCCTTCAGACAGCTCACTGATCTTAACATCTTCAGCGATACCCGCTGCAGCCAGGATGGCTTTAGAACGGGTCTTGCCGACGCCATAAATCGAAGTTAATGCGATTACGGCATGCTTATGATCAGGAATGTTAATGCCTGCTATACGGGCCACTATGCACTCCTACTATTTAATATGTACGTTCCATGCTGAAAAGCCCGTTTTCAGGATACTCAAATGGAAACGCACAGACATACAAAAGATTGGCTGGCTAATCTAGCCAGCTCAACCCAACTTTGCAAGAAAAATATGCGAAAAAATCAGCCTTGGCGCTGTTTATGCTTCGGCTCGGCACTGCAAATCACACGGATGACACCATCACGCTTAACGATTTTGCAGTTACGGCATAATTTCTTGACGGAAGCACGAACTTTCATTTTTACTCTCCGTAACTTCTCGGGCGACCAATTATCGGCCGTAGCCTTTCAGGTTCGCCTTCTTCAATGCAGACTCATACTGACTGGACATCATCAGAGTTTGCACTTGAGCCATAAAGTCCATAATCACGACAACAACGATAAGCAGTGAGGTCCCACCGAAGTAGAACGGTACTTTCATTGCATCACGCATGAACTCCGGGATCAGGCAGATAAAGGTAATGTACAGCGCACCAACCAGGGTCAGGCGGGTCATTACTTTATCGATATACTTCGCCGTTTGCTCTCCCGGACGAATTCCTGGTACAAATGCACCGGACTTCTTCAGGTTATCTGCTGTTTCACGCGGGTTGAAAACCAACGCCGTGTAGAAGAAACAGAAGAAGATGATTGCAGACGCATAGAGTAACACATAAAGCGGTTGCCCAGGCTGCAAATACAGCGAAATTGTTGTCAGCCAGTTCCAACCAGTACCGCCCCCGAACCATGACGCGATGGTCGCCGGGAACAGAATAATACTGGAAGCGAAGATTGCCGGGATTACCCCCGCCATATTCACTTTCAGCGGTAAATGTGTGCTCTGTGCAGCATAGACACGACGACCTTGCTGACGTTTCGCGTAGTTTACCACAATGCGGCGTTGACCACGCTCAACAAATACAACAAAGAACGTCACTGCAAATACTAATACTGCAACCAACAGCAACACGAGGAAGTGCAGGTCGCCTTGACGCGCTTGCTCGATAGTATGGGCAATGGCTGGCGGGAGTCCCGCGACAATACCGGCGAAGATAATGATTGAAATACCGTTGCCGATACCTCGTTCAGTAATCTGTTCGCCCAACCACATCAGGAACATGGTTCCTGTGACCAGACTTACAACAGCGGTGAAGTAGAATGCAAAGCCCGGGTTAATGACCAGGCCTTGCATACCAGGCATATTCGGCAGACCGGTAGCAATACCGATCGACTGGAATATTGCCAGCACCAGAGTACCGTAGCGGGTGTACTGGCTGATCTTACGACGACCAGACTCCCCTTCTTTCTTAATTTCTGCCAACGTTGGGTGAACCACCGTCAGCAGCTGGATAATGATCGATGCCGAAATATACGGCATGATCCCCAGAGCAAAGATAGAAGCACGGCTGAGAGCACCACCAGAGAACATGTTAAACATTTCAATGATGGTGCCTCGCTGTTGCTCAAGCAGTTTGGCAAGTACAGCGGCATCAATACCAGGGATCGGAATAAAAGAGCCAATACGGAACACAATCAGCGCACCGATAACAAACAGCAGTCTGCGTTTCAGCTCGCCTAAGCCACCTTTGGCACTTTGAAAATCTAATCCCGGTTGTTTAGCCATCTGCTACTTATTCCTCGATTTTACCGCCAGCAGCTTCGATAGCAGCACGAGCGCCTTTAGTAACACGCAGGCCACGAACAGTTACCGGAGTAGTTACTTCGCCAGCCAGGATCACTTTCGCGAACTCGATCTGGATACCGATAATGTTAGCCGCTTTCAGCGTGTTCAGGTCTACAACACCGCCTTCTACTTTAGCCAGGTCAGACAGACGAACTTCGGCTGTAATCGCTGCTTTACGAGAAGTGAAGCCGAATTTCGGCAGACGACGGTACAGAGGCATCTGACCACCCTCGAAACCGCGACGTACGCCACCGCCAGAACGAGACTTCTGACCTTTGTGACCACGACCACCGGTTTTACCGAGGCCAGAACCGATACCACGACCCAGGCGTTTACCCGCCTTTTTGGAGCCTTCGGCCGGAGACAGAGTATTTAAACGCATCTCTTACTCCTCAACTTTAACCATGAAGGAAACCGCGTTGATCATACCGCGAATAGCAGGAGTATCCTCGCGCTCTACGGTGTGACCAATACGACGCAGACCCAGGCCAAGCAGCGTTGCCTTGTGTTTCGGCAGACGACCGATTGCACTGCGGGTTTGAGTAATTTTAATAGTCTTTGCCATGGTTTATTTCCCCAGAATTTCTTCAACGGATTTACCACGCTTGGCAGCGACCATTTCTGGAGAATTCATATTTTCCAGGCCATCGATAGTTGCACGAACCACGTTAATCGGGTTGGTGGAACCATACGCTTTAGCCAGAACGTTATGAACCCCAGCGACTTCCAGAACGGCGCGCATTGCACCACCGGCGATGATACCGGTACCTTCGGAAGCCGGCTGCATGAATACGCGAGAACCCGTATGAACACCTTTAACAGGGTGTTGCAGAGTGCCGTTATTCAGCGCGACGTTAATCATATTGCGACGGGCTTTTTCCATCGCTTTCTGGATCGCTGCTGGAACTTCACGCGCTTTACCGTAACCAAAACCAACGCGACCGTTACCATCGCCAACTACAGTCAGAGCTGTGAAGGAGAAAATACGACCACCTTTAACGGTTTTAGATACGCGGTTTACCGCGATCAGCTTTTCCTGCAGTTCGCCAGCTTGTTTTTCGATGTGAGCCATCTTACACCTCTACCTTAGAACTGAAGGCCAGCTTCACGGGCAGCATCTGCCAGTGCCTGGACACGACCATGATATTGGAACCCGGAACGGTCAAAGGATACATCTTTGATGCCTTTTTCCAGAGCGCGTTCAGCGACAGCTTTACCCACAGCTGCAGCCGCGTCTTTGTTACCGGTGTACTTCAGTTGTTCAGCGATAGCTTTTTCTACAGTAGAAGCAGCTACCAGAACTTCAGAACCGTTCGGTGCAATTACCTGTGCGTAAATGTGACGCGGGGTACGATGTACCACCAGGCGAGTTGCGCCCAGCTCCTGGAGCTTGCGGCGTGCGCGGGTCGCACGACGGATACGAGCAGATTTCTTATCCATAGTGTTACCTTACTTCTTCTTAGCCTCTTTGGTACGCACGACTTCGTCGGCGTAACGAACACCCTTGCCTTTGTAAGGCTCAGGACGACGGTAGGCGCGCAGATCCGCTGCAACCTGGCCGATCACCTGCTTATCAGCGCCTTTCAGCACGATTTCAGTCTGAGTCGGACATTCAGCAGTGATACCCGCAGGCAGCTGATGGTCAACAGGATGAGAGAAACCCAGAGACAGGTTAATCACATTGCCTTTAACCGCTGCACGGTAACCTACACCAACCAGCTGCAGCTTCTTAGTGAAGCCTTCGGTAACACCGATAACCATTGAGTTCAGCAGGGCACGCGCGGTACCAGCCTGTGCCCAACCGTCTGCGTAACCATCACGCGGACCGAAGGTCAGGGTATTATCTGCATGTTTAACTTCAACAGCATCGTTGAGAGTACGAGTCAGCTCGCCGTTTTTACCTTTGATCGTAATAACCTGACCGTTGATTTTTACGTCAACGCCGGCAGGAACAACGACCGGTGCTTTAGCAACACGAGACATTTTTTCCTCCGATTAGGCTACGTAGCAGATAATTTCGCCACCAAGACCAGCCTGGCGCGCTGCACGATCAGTCATAACACCTTTAGAGGTAGAAACAACTGCGATACCCAGACCCGCCATAACTTTCGGCAGCTCATCTTTACGTTTATAGATGCGCAGACCTGGGCGGCTGACACGCTGAATGCTTTCTACAACAGCTTTGCCCTGGAAATACTTCAGAGTAAGTTCCAGTTCAGGCTTGGTGTCGCCTTCAACTTTAAAATCTTCAATAAAACCTTCTTCCTTCAGCACGTTGGCGATTGCCACTTTCAGCTTGGAGGAAGGCATGGTGACCGCAGCTTTGTTCGCGGCCTGACCGTTACGGATACGGGTCAGCATATCCGCGATCGGATCTTGCATGCTCATCTGTCTTTACTCCCGTGATTCAATTGGTGACAATTACCAGCTAGCCTTTTTCAGACCCGGGATTTCACCGCGCATAGCGGCTTCACGGACCTTAATACGGCTCAACCCGAACTTCCGCAGGAAACCATGCGGACGACCTGTTTGACGGCAGCGGTTACGCTGACGAGACGGGCTGGAATCACGCGGCAGAGTCTGCAGCTTGAGAACAGCGTTCCAACGATCTTCGTCGGAAGCGTTCACATCAGAGATGATCGCTTTCAGTTCAGCGCGTTTCGCGAAGTATTTATCAGCTAAAGCTACGCGTTTTACTTCGCGTGCTTTCATTGATTGCTTAGCCATTTAGTAACCCTACCTTACTTGCGGAACGGGAAGTCAAAGGCAGCCAGCAGAGCGCGGCCTTCTTCGTCAGATTTCGCAGTAGTGGTAATGGTAATATCCAAACCACGAACGCGGTCGACTTTATCGTAGTCGATTTCTGGGAAGATGATCTGCTCACGGACACCCATGCTGTAGTTACCACGACCGTCGAAAGACTTAGCGGACAGGCCACGGAAGTCACGGATACGAGGTACAGCAATAGTGATCAGGCGCTCAAAGAACTCCCACATGCGTTCGCCACGCAGAGTTACTTTACAGCCGATCGGATAGCCCTGACGGATTTTGAAGCCTGCAACAGATTTGCGTGCTTTGGTGATCAGCGGTTTTTGACCGGAGATTGCTGCCAGGTCTGCTGCTGCGTTATCCAGCAGTTTTTTGTCAGCGATCGCTTCACCAACACCCATGTTCAGGGTGATCTTCTCGACCCGAGGGACTTGCATGACAGAATTGTAGTTAAACTCAGTCATGAGTTTTTTAACTACTTCGTCTTTGTAGTAATCATGCAGTTTCGCCATCGTACTACTCCAAATTACTTGATAGTTTCGCTGTTAGACTTGAAGAAACGGACTTTTTTACCGTCTTCGAATCTAAAGCCTACACGGTCAGCCTTGCCGGTTGCCGCATTGAAGATTGCTACGTTGGAAACCTGAATAGCGGCTTCTTTTTCAACGATGCCACCCGGTTGGTTCAGGGCCGGAACCGGCTTCTGATGTTTCTTAACCAGGTTGATACCTTCAACAATGACCTTGCCGGAAGACAGGACATTCTTAACTTTACCGCGTTTACCTTTATCTTTACCGGTTAACACGATAACTTCGTCATCACGACGGATTTTCGCTGCCATGATTCGCTCCTTAGAGTACTTCTGGTGCCAGAGAGATAATTTTCATGAACTTCTCACTACGAAGCTCACGAGTTACCGGCCCAAAAATACGCGTACCGATAGGCTGCTCGCTGTTGTTGTTCAGAAGAACACAAGCATTACCATCGAAGCGAATGACAGAACCGTCCGGGCGACGAACACCCTTCTTGGTGCGCACCACTACCGCCTTCAGCACATCACCTTTTTTGACCTTACCACGCGGAATTGCTTCTTTGATGGTGATCTTGATGATGTCGCCTACGCCTGCGTAGCGACGGTGCGAGCCACCCAGAACCTTGATACACATTACGCGACGTGCACCGGAGTTGTCGGCGACGTTCAGCATAGTCTGTTCTTGGATCATTTTAGTGCTCCGCTAATGTCAACTACTACTGAGACCCGAAAATCAGGTCGTTAAAAATCCCCATATCGAGGGCGCGGCATTATAACACCGCTTCAAGGATATGGGTAGAAAAAATAAACGGCTCATTTCTGAGCCGTTTATTCGTATCGAGAGAGTGTACTGTATTACAGAACCGCTTTCTCTACAACGCGAACCAGCGTCCAGGATTTAGTCTTGGACAGCGGACGGCATTCGCGGATTTCAACCACGTCACCGATACCGCATTCGTTGTTCTCGTCATGTACGTGCAGTTTGGTCGTACGCTTGATGAATTTACCGTAGATCGGGTGTTTCACAAAACGTTCGATAGCAACAACAATGGATTTCTCCATTTTGTCGCTAACAACGCGACCTTGCAGAGTACGGATTTTATCGGTCATTACGCACCCGCCTTCTCGTTCAGTAAAGTCTTAACGCGTGCGACATCGCGACGCACTTGCTTCAACAGGTGAGACTGTTGCAGCTGGCCACTTGCAGCCTGCATACGCAGGTTGAACTGCTCACGCAGCAGGTTCAGCAGCTCGGTGTTCAGCTCTTCAACGCTCTTCTCACGCAGCTCTTTTGCTTTCATTACATCACCGTCTTAGTTACAAAGGTGGTTTTAATCGGCAGTTTCGCTGCTGCCAGCTTGAATGCTTCACGGGCCAGCTCTTCCGGAACACCGTCCATTTCATACAGGACTTTACCCGGCTGAATCAAGGCAACCCAATACTCCACGTTACCTTTACCTTTACCCATACGCACTGCCAGCGGCTTTTCAGTGATCGGTTTGTCCGGGAACACACGGATCCAGATCTTACCTTGACGCTTAACTGCACGGGTCATAGCACGACGTGCTGCTTCGATCTGACGTGCAGTCAGACGACCACGGCCAACAGCTTTCAGACCGAAGCTGCCGAAGCTAACATCCGTACCCTGCGCCAGACCGCGGTTACGGCCTTTGTGCATTTTACGGAATTTTGTACGCTTTGGTTGTAACATCAGCGACGCTCCTTATTTACGGCCTTTACGCTGCTGCTTTTTAGGCTGAGCAGCCGGTTTTTCCGGTTGTTCAACAGCAGCCATACCACCCAGGATCTCGCCTTTGAAGATCCACACTTTAACGCCGATTACACCGTAAGTGGTGTGCGCTTCAGAGGTGTTGTAGTCGATGTCAGCACGCAGAGTGTGCAGCGGTACGCGACCTTCGCGGTACCATTCGGTACGTGCGATTTCCGCGCCGCCCAGACGGCCGCTAACTTCAACTTTAATACCTTTAGCGCCCAGACGCATTGCGTTCTGTACAGCACGCTTCATAGCACGACGGAACATAACGCGACGTTCCAGCTGAGAAGTGATGCTGTCAGCAACCAGTTTTGCGTCCAGTTCAGGCTTACGAACTTCGGCGATGTTGATCTGTGCAGGAACGCCAGCGATGTCCGCTACGACCTTACGCAGTTTTTCTACGTCTTCACCTTTTTTACCGATAACGATACCCGGGCGAGCAGTGTGAATGGTTACACGGATGCTCTTAGCCGGACGCTCGATAACGATACGAGATACGGACGCTTTAGCCAGTTCCTTAGTCAGGTACTGACGTACTTTAAAATCGCTGTCCAGGTTGTCAGCGAATTCTTTGGTGTTCGCAAACCAGGTAGAGTTCCATGGTTTTACAATACCCAGGCGAATACCATTAGGATGTACTTTCTGACCCATTGCTAGTCTCCAGAGTCTCAGCGATCGGACACAACCACAGTGATGTGGCTGGTGCGCTTCAGGATGCGATCTGCACGACCTTTTGCACGCGGCATAATGCGCTTCATGCTCGGGCCTTCGTCTACGAAAATTTTCGTAACTTTCAGATCGTCAATGTCAGCGCCATCGTTGTGTTCAGCGTTAGCAATGGCAGATTCCAGAACTTTCTTGACCAGTACAGCCGCTTTCTTGTTGGTGTAGGTCAAAATATCCAGAGCCTGCGACACTTTCTTACCGCGAATCAGGTCAGCAACAAGGCGAACCTTCTGAGCAGAAGAACGAGCATGGCGATGTTTAGCGATAGTTTCCATCTCTTCCTCCTACCTTATTTCTTCTTCGCTTTTTTATCAGCAGCGTGGCCGCGATAAGTACGAGTCGGTGCGAATTCACCCAGTTTGTGACCGACCATTTCGTCGGTTACAAATACCGGAACGTGCTGACGACCATTATGGACAGCGATGGTCAAACCGATCATGTTAGGAAAGATCGTTGAACGACGGGACCAAGTGCGCAGGGGCTTCTTGTCTCCGCTTTCCACCGCTTTCTCTACCTTCTTCAGCAAGTGCAGGTCAATAAAAGGACCTTTCTTGAGAGAACGTGGCATGGCTTATCCTCTAAAATTATTTGCTACGGCGACGTACGATGAATTTATCAGTACGCTTGTTGCTGCGGGTCTTCTTACCTTTGGTCTGAACGCCCCACGGAGTTACCGGGTGCTTACCAAAGTTACGACCTTCACCACCACCATGTGGGTGGTCTACCGGGTTCATCGCGGTACCGCGAACGGTCGGACGAACACCACGCCAGCGTGCAGCACCTGCTTTACCCAGAACGCGCAGCATATGCTCAGCATTGCCAACTTCGCCCAGAGTTGCACGGCAGTCTGCTTCTACTTTACGCATTTCACCAGAACGCAGACGCAGGGTGACATAAGCACCATCACGAGCAACGATCTGAACGTAAGTACCAGCGGAACGTGCCAGCTGACCGCCTTTACCTGGTTTCATTTCTACGTTATGAACAGTAGAACCAACCGGGATGTTGCGCATCGGCAGGGTGTTACCTGGTTTGATTGCAGCATCAACGCCAGACTGAATCTGGTCGCCAGCTTTCAGGCCTTTAGGGGCCAGGATGTAACGGCGTTCACCGTCTTTGTACAGAACCAGCGCGATGTTCGCGGAACGGTTCGGATCGTACTCAAGACGTTCAACAACTGCCGGGATACCGTCTTTGTTGCGTTTGAAGTCAACAATACGGTAAGCCTGCTTGTGGCCACCACCGATATGACGAGTGGTGATACGGCCATTGTTGTTACGACCACCGGATTTGCTGTTTTTTTCCAGCAACGGAGCAAAAGGTTTGCCCTTGTGCAGCTCAGGGTTAACCACTTTAACAACGTGGCGACGACCCGGAGATGTCGGTTTACATTTAACAACTGCCATTGTATTACTCCTCCGACTTACTCAGCGCCGCCAACGAAGTCCAGATTCTGGCCTTCTTTCAGGGTGACGTAAGCTTTTTTCCAGTCGCTACGACGACCGATACGCTGTCCGTGACGTTTAACTTTCCCTTTAACTACCAGGGTGTTAACGACTTCGACTTCGACTTCAAACAGTTTCTGCACAGCAGCTTTGATTTCTGCTTTGGTCGCGTCTTTAGCAACTTTGAGTACGATGGTGTTGGATTTTTCCATCGCAGTAGACGCTTTTTCAGAAACGTGCGGTGCACGCAGCACCTTCAGCAGACGTTCTTCACGAATCATGCCAGCATCTCCTCAACTTGCTTAACAGCATCAGCAGTCATTACGACTTTGTCGAAGGCGATCAGGCTAACCGGGTCGATACCAGTTGCATCGCGTACGTCAACCTTGTGCAGGTTGCGCGCAGCCAGGAACAGGTTTTCGTCCAGCTCACCGGTGATGATCAGCACATCTTCCAGAGCCATGTCTTTCAGTTTCTGTGCCAGCAGCTTAGTTTTCGGCGCTTCTACAGAGAACTTCTCGACAACGATCAGACGATCCTGACGTACCAGTTCGGACAGGATGCTTTTCAGCGCGCCGCGGTACATCTTCTTGTTAACTTTTTGACTGTGGTCCTGCGGACGAGCAGCAAAGGTCACGCCACCAGAACGCCAGATCGGGCTCTTGATAGAACCAGAACGCGCACGGCCGGTGCCTTTCTGGCGCCACGGTTTTTTACCGGAACCAGTTACTTCAGCACGAGTCTTCTGAGCACGAGTACCCTGACGAGCACCAGCTGCATAAGCAACAACAACCTGGTGAACCAGCGCTTCGTTGAAATCACGACCGAAGGTAGTTTCGGAAACAGTCAGCGCGCTCTGCGCGTCTTTCAATACTAATTCCATTGCTATCTCCTTACGCCTTCACAGCTGGTTTAACGATCAGGTCGCTACCGGTTGCACCCGGGACAGCACCTTTAACCAGCAGCAGGTTGCGCTCAGCGTCAACGCGTACTACGTCAAGGCTCTGAACGGTTACACGTTCGTTACCCATCTGACCTGCCATTTTCTTGCCTTTGAACACTTTGCCCGGAGTCTGGTTCTGACCGATAGAACCCGGAACGCGGTGAGACAAGGAGTTACCGTGAGTAGCGTCCTGGGTACGGAAGTTCCAGCGCTTAACGGTACCTGCGAAACCTTTACCTTTAGAGGTGCCAGTTACGTCAACTTTTTTAACGTCAGCAAACAGTTCAACGCTAATGCTCTGACCTACAGTGAACTCTTCGCCTTCAGCCAGGCGGAATTCCCACAGACCACGGCCAGCTTCTACGCCAGCTTTAGCGAAGTGGCCAGCTTCAGGCTTGGTCACACGGTTAGCTTTTTTAGCACCGGTGGTTACCTGAATAGCACGGTAGCCATCGTTAGCCAGGTCTTTAACCTGAGTAACGCGGTTTGCTTCAACTTCGATTACGGTTACTGGGATAGAAACGCCGTCTTCTGTGAAGATACGGGTCATACCCACTTTTTTACCGACTAAACCAATCATTGTTTCAACCTCTCAATCGCTCAATGACCTGATTAACCCAGGCTGATCTGCACGTCTACACCGGCAGCCAGATCCAGACGCATCAGAGCATCAACGGTTTTCTCGGTTGGCTCAACGATGTCAACCAGACGCAAGTGAGTACGGATTTCGTACTGATCGCGCGCGTCTTTGTTGACGTGCGGGGAGATCAGAACAGTGAAGCGCTCTTTGCGTGTCGGCAGCGGGATCGGACCACGGACCTGCGCACCAGTGCGCTTGGCAGTCTCGACGATTTCCGCGGTTGCTTGATCGATCAGACGATGATCAAACGCTTTCAGGCGGATACGGATTCTTTGGTTCTGCATGAGACCAGAGCTCCAATTATTTTATAAACGAAAATGATTACTCCTCAGACCCATTACGATTGATGGGAGAGTGTAACCGTTCTTACGTAGCTCCCCGATTGGGAGCATTGTTAGGTAGCCAAATTCGGCTAACTGAGGTTCAGATTGAACCTGCTGTCAACTACGACAAGCCCGCGCATTATACGCAAATCTGAGCCAGACGCAAGCATCGGGTAGAAATTAATCGCAACGCGCAGATTGCGAGCTGTATTCCACGAAATTTGTAAGGTTGTGAAGATAGCGTTTTTCACCGGAACCAGGTTAACAAATCAGCGATTTCTCCGTTGCTGAGCATCCGGAGTTATTCGATGGTGATACTCCAATTACAGAGGATGTTTTATGGACGCTACCCTTCCCTTTCTGATTTTGTACGCTTGTTTATCAGCCCTACTTTTTTTCTGGGATGCAAAGCATGGCTTGTTACCTGACAGATTTACGTGCCCGTTACTCTGGTCAGGTCTTTTGTTCTATCAGGTTTGTAATCCTGACGGTTTAGCCTATGCGTTATGGGGGGCGATTATTGGTTACGGCACATTCGCTGTCATTTACTGGGGGTATCGCATACTGCGTCATAAAGAAGGATTAGGCTATGGTGATGTGAAGTTTCTCGCCGCCCTTGGTGCCTGGCATACATGGACCTTCTTGCCACGACTGGTTTTCCTTGCTGCCTCATTCGCTTGCGGAGCCGTAGTTATTGGTCTGCTCATGAGAGGAAAAGAGTCATTAAAAAACCCGCTGCCGTTTGGGCCATTTCTGGCGGCTGCGGGTTTCGTTGTAGGCTGGGATAGTTTGCTGGCAGGCCGTTAATCTTTAACTTTTATTTGTGATTGCAGGTAATTTTGTAAACCGATTTTACCGATGAGATCCAGCTCAGTTTCGAGCCAGTCAATATGACCTTCTTCATCGGCAAGGATCTCGATCATCATATCACGGCTAACATAGTCATGAACGCTGTCGGCATACGCGATAGCCTCACGGAGATCCTTCGCGCCTTCCAGTTCTAATCGCAGGTCGGATTGCAGCATCTCCTCGACATCTTCACCAATCCCCAGTTTGCCTAAATCCTGTAAGTTAGGGATTCCTTCTAAAAACAAAATACGCTCGATATATTTATCAGCGTGTTTCATCTCATCAATAGATTCATGGTATTCGACGTCATTGAGACGCATCAGGCCCCAGTTTTTAAACATCCGGGCATGGAGAAAATACTGATTGATTGCGACAAGCTCATTTCCCAATAGTTTATTGAGATAATTTATGATTTTAACATCACCTTTCATTTTATAGTCCCTCCGCTTCCACTATTAGAGCGTAGATGGGGCTAGCGGGATGTCAAAAAATAAGCGTGGGCTTCAGGCAATCTCTTTAAATTCTGGCATCTGCATCAACTCGTCCTGCATCACTTCGCGCGCGGCGCGAATGCACTTACCGCATTGATTTCCCACAGGAATAAACTTACGCAATTGTTGGAAAGATTGCGGATGAAACTGACGGACTGCCTGGCGAATTTTTTTGTCACTTACACCATTACACAAACAAACGTACATGATTGCTCCCGTTCAAATTCTGCGCAAAGTGTAAATGAGAATGGTTATGATTACAATAGCACAGTTTAATTTGCGCCATAGTTCAGCGAGTGAAATTACGACTAAATATTTCGAGCTCAAATTACGGGCAGCAAAAAGGGCGCCGAAGCGCCCTTTTTAATTCGAAACTAATTAACGTGTAATTAGCCCAGAACTTTAGCAACAACGCCCGCGCCAACGGTACGGCCGCCTTCACGGATTGCGAAACGCAGACCGTCGTCCATCGCGATCGGGTGGAT